>NZ_JBHJVM010000035.1:0-23174 GCF_042264825.1 Isoptericola sp. NPDC056134 | reverse complement strand
AACGCGCGCTCCACACTCCGCACGACCTTCGTCCCGTCACCCATCCCAACACCCCTCACCAGATCAGGTGTTGCGACGACCGCTTGAACCCGCCCTCCGCGGGCGTCCCACGCCGAGAGCAGCGGCGCCGACCGGGACGTGCCGTCCGCGAGGTGCCACGTGAGCGTGATGCTCGCCCCTTCAGGAATCTCGCCCGGCGCGAGGAACACCGACCAGAAGCCGTCGTTCAACCGTGCTTCGGTGAGCATGCCGAGGCCGTTCTCCTCGCGGAACGAGCGGTCCACCGACTCGTCCCACTCGGCATGCAGGTCGACTGACCTGACGTCCCCGCCCGTCGTACCCCACAGCACGGACCAGCCGTACGGGTCGACGTTCGTTCCGGCAGGCAGGATCTCGTCCCGACCTGGAGGGTCGTCCGGTCCGGCGGGCCAAGACCCCATCGTGCTCGTGGTCCCCCCGTGGCCCCGGGACTCGGCGCAGAACCCCGACAGCTCCCCGCCGTCGGTGCGCAGGAGAGTGACGTCGGAACTCTCGTCCGACTGGTACGCGATCGTCTGCCAGCGCAGGTCGGCGACGAGTCCCTCGGGCACCACCGACGCCGTGAGGTTCGCGGCGCACGACTCCTCGGGTGACGCCGGACCGGGAGCGGGCCGCGGCGTCAGCACCAGCCCGACGGCGACGACGCCGACGACGCCGGCGGCGGCCGCGCCGAGCTGCACGCGCCGACGCCGGTGCTCGCGGGCGGTGCGGCCCCGGCGGAGCGGCACGACGACGTCGTCGTCGACCAGGGGGAGCGGGAAGTCGCCGTCGGCGTCGTCGTGACGGCTGGACCGGGCGTGGTCGAGGTCGAGGACGTGCGCGTCGCCGACGCGTCGGCTGCGGGTAGGACCGGTACCGTCGACGGCCGCGTCGAGGGCAGCGCGGGCGGCGTCGAGCCGCTCGGGGTCGGGCGAGGCGGTGGGGGCGAGGCGGGCGAGCCGCTCGTCCAGCTCTGCGGGGCTCATGCGGACCTCCTCGTGGACGCGGTGGAGCGGAGGGCGGTGGTCGCGGCGGCGGGCGTGCCGTCGGCGGACCCGGCCAGCCGCCGTCGGGCACGGTGCAGTCGGACGTGGAAGGCCGCCGTGCTGCAGCCGGCGACGTCGGCCGCGTCGGTCGGTGCGAGGCCGTCCCACGCGACGAGGAGGATTGCCTCCCGCTCCCGCTCGCCGAGGCGGGCGAGGCCGCGCAGCAGGGTGTCGCGCTCGACGACGAGGGCCTCGGGGGCGGCCTCCGGCAGGGGAGCGGAGGCCGCGAGGCCGGCGAGCTCGTCGTCGAGCGTGCGACGGCGCCGCGCGGCCCGGTGCGCGTTGCGCACGAGGTTGCGTGCCACGACCAGCAGCCACGGCAGCGCCGGGTCGGGGACGTCGTCGAGGCGGCGCCACGCGACGAGGAACGTCTCGGAGAGCACGTCCTGCGCGGTGTCCGGGTCGGTGTGCCGCCACAGGTACGCCTGGACACGGACGGCGTGCGCGCCCCACAGCGCGGACAGCCGTTCGCGCCGTGCGGCTGCGCCGTCGGGAGCGTCGTCGGGGGTGCTCACACGACGTAGTGTCCCGGCCGGGCGGCGACTTACACGCGATCTCGAGCCGTCAGGCGGGGCGCTCCCCGGGCTTCACGGCGAGCACGGGGCACTCGGCGGTGAGCAGGATGCGCTGCGCGACGGAGCCCATGAGCAGCTTGCCGACGGGGCTGCGGTGCCGCAGCCCCACGACGACGAGGCGCGCGGACAGCTCGGCCGCGACATCGAGCACCTGCTCCGCGACGTCGCGCCCCATCTCCTGCCGCACGACGTGCGGCAGCCCGGTGCCCCGCAGCCGCTCGGCGAGGTCGGCGAGCCCGCCGGGGGCGGCGAACCGCTCGTCCACCAAGGCGTCGCCGCGGGTGCCGTTGACGACGGCGACTCCTCGCCCGCCCGCGGCGGCACCCTCGGCGGCCCAGGCGATCGCGTGCTCCAGCGCGGCGTCGCCGAACTCGTCGGGCGTCCAGGCCACCACCACCCAGCCGTCGGCCGGGGGCGGGGTCTGCTCCTGCACCGGTTCCTGCCCCGCGGTCATCGGGCGCTCCCTTCGGTCACGGTCTCGGCGTCCTCCGGGTCCTCGGCCTCCGCGACGATCCGCGACTCGGTGCGCGACCGCCACCGCGACAGCAGCGGTCGCGTCAGCAGCACCAGCGCCAGCACCGCGTAGATGGCGATGGCAAGCGGCTCGCTCCACAGGATGGCGGGGTCGCCGCCGGAGATGGTGAGCGCCTCGCGCAGCTTGGTCTCCATGAGCGGCCCGAGGATGACGCCGAGGATCAGCGGCAGCACGGGCAGCCCGAACCGGCGCATCGCCATCCCGAGCAGGCCGAACACCAGCAGCAGCGCGATGTCGAACGGGTCGAGGTTGGTGGCGTAGGCGCCCAGGCAGGCGAAGAACAGGATGCCCGCGTACAGCTGGGGCCGCGGGATGCGCAGCAGCCGCGCCCACAGCGGCGCGAGCGGCAGGTTGAGCACGAGCAGCAGCAGGTTGCCGATCAGCAGGCTGGCGAGCAGCGTCCACACCATGTCGGCGTGCTCGGTCATGAGCTGCGGGCCGGGTTGGATGCCGTACCCCTGCAGCGCGGACAGCATCACGGACGCCGTCGCCGTCACGGGCAGGCCGAGCGCCAGCATCGGCACGAGCATGCCCGCGGCCGACGCGTTGTTCGCGGCCTCCGGACCGGCGACGCCCTCGATGGCGCCCCGGCCGAACTCGTCCTTGGCGTCCGCCCGCCGCTTGGCCACGCCGCGCTTCGCCAGGCTGCGCTCGGTGACGAACGACAGGAACGTCGGCAGCTCGGCGCCGCCCGCGGGCAGCGCGCCGAACGGGAACCCGTACGCGGTGCCGCGCAGCCAGGGCTTCCAGGAGCGCTTCAGGTCCGCGCGACCCAGCCACGGCTGACCGACCGGCACGACGCGGGCGGGCTTGCGCCGCAGGTGCGCCGCCACCCACAGGGCCTCGCCGAGGGCGAAGATTCCGACGGCCACCACGACGATGTCGAGGCGGTCCACGAGCTGCGTGACGCCGAACGTCAGGCGCGGCTGCCCGGTGTTGAGGTCCAGCCCCACCAGGCCGATCGTGAGGCCGACGAACAGCGACATGAGGCCGCGCAGCGGGCTCGCGCCCAGCACGGTCGCGGTCATGACCAGCGCCAGCACCATGAGCGCGAAGTACGACGGCGCGCCGATCTCGACGGCGACGTCGGCCAGCGCGGGCGCGAACATCGCGACGAGCAGCGTGCCGATCGTGCCGGCCACGAACGACCCGACGGCGGCCGTCGCCAGCGCCTGCGCGCCCCGCCCGGCGCGGGCCATGAGGTTGCCCTCGAGCGCCGTCATCACGGACGCGGACTCGCCGGGCGTGTTGAGCAGGATCGACGTCGTCGACCCGCCGTACATGCCGCCGTAGTACAGGCCGGCGAACATGATGAACGCCTGCGTGGGCTCCAGCCCGAACGTCACGGGCAGCAGCAGCGCGATCGCCATCGCCGGCCCGATGCCGGGCAGCACGCCGACGAACGTGCCGAGCAGCACGCCCACCGCGGCGTACAGCAGGTTCATGGGGGTGAGGGCGGCGGCGAGGCCGTCCGCCAGCAGTCCGAGGTTGTCCATCAGAGCCTCACAGGATCCCGTCGAGGACGCCGGGGGTGAGCGGGATGCCCAGCCCGACGACGAAGCCGTACCAGCTGGCCACGGCGAGCACGAGGCCCACCAGCACGTCGCGGATCACCGTGCGGCTGCCGAGCGCCCACGCCGACCCGGCGAAGAGGATGGCGCCCGCGAGCGCCCACCCGAGCCAGCTCACGGTGGCGACGGTCAGCAGGATGACGCCGACCAGCTTCAGCACCGTGGGCCAGTCGGCGGGCGTGGTGACGTCGACGTCCTCGCCCGCCTCCGGCTCGGGGCGCGACCCCCGCGCCGTCGCGACGGCCAGCAGGATGCTCGTCACGGCCAGCCCGGCGCCGATGACGAGAGGGAAGACGCGCGGCCCCACGGGGTCGGCGAAGCCCACCTCGAGTTGGATGGCGTCGTAGACCGTGTAGGCGCCGACGACGAGCAGCACGGCCGCCAGCCCGTACTGGGCGGCGTCGACGCGCGGGGTGCCCGCGCCGCGTGGCTCCTCGCCGGCCGGCCCCGCGTCGGGGGTCTCCACCTCGGTGCTCACAGCAGGTTCAGCTCCTTCAGGGTGGTCGACACCCGCTCGTCCTGCTCGCGCAGGAACCGCTCGAAGTCGTCGCCGGTGGTGAAGGCGTCGGTCCAGCCGTTGTCGGCCAGGGCCTGCTCCCACTCGGGCGAGTCGTGCATGCGGGTGAGGTAGTCGACGAGCCGGTCGCGCGCCTCGTCGCTGATGCCGGGCGGGGCGACGACGCCGCGCCAGTTGGTGAAGACGAGGTCGATGCCGGACTCGGTGAGGGTCGGGACGTCGGCGAAGGCGTCCCCGGCGACGCGCTCCTCGCCGGAGACGGCGAGCACGCGCAGCTCGCCCGCCTCGATCTGCCCCTCGAACTCGGCGAGGCCGGAGAACCCGACCTGGATCTTGTGCCCCAGCAGGGCGCTGGTCAGCGGCCCGCCGCCGTCGTAGGACACGTACCGCAGGTCCTTCGGGTCGACGCCGGTCGCCTTCGCGAGCTGCATGGGGAACAGGTGATCGGGGCCGCCGGGCGACGACCCGCCGCCCACGACCACGGAGCCCGGGTCGTCCTCCCACGCGGCGACGAGGTCGTCGATGGTGTCGAACGGCGAGTCCGCGGGGACGAGCACGCCCTCCTGCTCCTCGATGAGCTGGGCGATCGGCGTCGCGTCGTGGGGGCGGGCGTCCACGCCGAACGAGTACGTGGAACCGACCACGCCGAGCCCGAGCGTCATGAGGAGCCGCTCGTTGCCGGCCTCGCCCATGAGGCGCGACATGGCGACCGAGCCGCCCGCGCCGAGGATGTTGGTGACCTGGATGTCGCCGCCGGTGATGCCGTCGCGGTCCAGGACGCCGACGGCGGCGCGGCCGGTCTGGTCGTAGCCGCCGCCGGGGCTGTTGGGGATCCACATGTCGAGGTCGGTCGAGTCGTCGCCGCGCGTGACCCCGCAGGCGGCGGTCACGGCGACCAGGGCGGTCGCCAGGGTCGCGGCGACGGCGGCGCGCAGGCCGCGTCGTCGGCGGGATGTCGTCGTCGACACCGGGTACTCCAGACTGTCGGTGCTGCGGGGCGGCTGTGCCCCGGGTGAGATCGTCACAGGTGACCGCCCGGCGCGTCATCATTGGGCAACCAAAGGAGGTTGTGGAACTTGCGGTCACGACGTTCGCGCGGCACCCGGCGGCACCTGACGCTCGGCGGTCAGGTGCTCGCGCTCCAGCTCGCCGTGCTGCTCGTCGTCGTCACGGCGGCCGCCGTCGTCTTCCTGGGGCAGGCCGACGCCGCGTTCCGCGACGACCGCGCGGACCGCCTCGAGGTGGCGGCGGAGGGCCTGGCGGGCATCCCGGCGGTGCAGGCGACGCTCGCCGCCGACGCGCCCGACACGCAGGCCCTCGCGTTCTACCTGCAGACCCGCGCGGCGTACGTCGACGCCCGCAACGCCTACCTCACCGACCCCGAGGGCCGGATCCTCGTCGCCACGGACCCGACCCGCCGCGGCGAGCGTCTCGACCTGCCCGACGACGCCGCCGCGCGCGCCGGCAGCGGCGACGTCGACGACGTGGCGGGGCGGTCGATCGCGGCGTGGGTGCCGGTGTACGGCGGCAGCGACCCGGTGCCGCAGCCGCGCGCGCCCGAGCCGGTCGCCGTCGTCGTGCTGGCCGACCCGTACCCGCCGCTGACGGAACGGCTCTCGGACGCCGGCGGCGACGTGCTCGTGGTGCTCGGCATCGGCACCGCGCTCGCGGCGGCCGGGTCGTGGCTGCTGGCGCGCCTCGTCAAGCGGCGCACGCGCGGCCTGGAGCCGGCCCAGATCGCGGCGCTCGCGGACCACCGCGAGGGCGTGCTGCGCTCGATCCGCGAGGGCGTCGTCGTGGTGGGCGACGACGGCCGGGTGAGCCTCATGAGCGACAGCGCCCGGGAGCTGCTCGGCCTCGTCGGGCCGGTCGGAGGGGCTGGCGACGCGCTCGACCCGACGGGCCGCCGCCTGGAGGACCTGGGCCTCGACCCCGCCGTCCTGGACCTGCTGCAGGGCACCGACGAGGTGCACGACGCCGTCCTGGTCGCGGGCGACACCGTGCTCGTTCTCAACCGGCGCCGCGTGCTGCACGACGGCCGCCCGGCCGGCACGGTGACCACGCTGCGGGACCGCACCGAGCTGCTGGCGCTGCAGAGCGAGCTGCACGCGCGCGAGAGCGTCACGGAGACGCTGCGCGCGCAGACGCACGAGTTCAGCAACCAGCTGCACACCGTCTCCGGGCTGATCGAGCTGGGGGAGTACGACGAGGTGGGGCGGTTCGTGGAGCGGCTCACGCGGCGGCGGGCCGACCTGAGCGACGTCGTGACGACGCGCGTCGCCGACCCGGCGGTGGCGGCGCTGCTCATCGCCAAGGCGACGCTCGCGGACGAGCGGCACGTGGAGCTCGTCGTCGACCCGGGCAGCGCGCTGCCGCGCCTCGACCCGGACCTGTCCGCGGACGTCGGCACCGTGCTCGGCAACCTCGTGGACAACGCCGTCGACGCCGCGGCCTGGGCCGCGGGCCCCGACGCGCACGGCGTCACGGCGCCCGCCATGGTCCGGGTGCGCCTGGCGCTGGACGGGCCGGCGCACGACGTCCTCGTCGAGGTCGCGGACACCGGGCCCGGCGTGCCGCCCGAGCAGGCCGACGCGATCTTCCGGCGCGGGTGGAGCACCAAGCCGCACGGCGCGACCGGCCGCGGCGTGGGGCTCGCGCTCGTGCACGTGCTGGTGCAGCGCCGCGGCGGGCGGGTGACGGTGCACAATGGCGACGCCCCGGCCGGGGAGGGCGGCGCCGTGTTCATCGCACGGCTGCCGCGGGCCGTCGCGGGCACCGGACGGACCGATCAGGGGGTGCAGCAGGCGTGAGCCTCGACGTGCTGGTGGTGGAGGACGACTTCATGGTCGCGTCCATCCACCGCCGCTTCGTGGAGCGGGTCCCCGGGTTCCGGGTGGTCGGCGAGGCGCACTCGGGCGCCGACGCGCTCGCCGCCGTCGAGGCCCTGCACCCCGACCTCGTCCTGCTCGACGTGCACCTGCCGGACATGAGCGGCATCGAGGTGCTGCGGCGCCTGCGGGCGGCGGGCCACGACCTCGGCGTCGTCGTCATCACCGCCGCCCGTGAGGCCGACACCGTGCGTGCCGCCGCGGCCGGCGGGGCGGCGCACTACCTCGTCAAGCCGTTCGCGTCCGACGACCTCACGGCGCGCCTGCAGGAGTTCCGCCGCGCCCGCGCGGCGCTGGAGGGGCTGGACGACGACGGCGCCGCCGGCAGCCCGGCCGAGATCCAGGCCGACATCGACGCCGTCTTCGCCCGCCCGCCGCAGGCGGCCGCGCCGCGCGATCCCCTGCCCAAGGGCCTCAGCCAGGAGACCGCCGACGTCGTGCTCGCCGCGCTCGCGGACGGCGCGGAGCTCAGCGCCACCGAGTGCGCCGACGCCGTCGGCGTCAGCCGGGTCAGCGCCCGCCGCTACCTGGAGCACTTCGCGACGACGGGGCGCGCCGCGGTGCGCCTCAACTACGGCACGGCGGGGCGCCCCGAGCGCCGATACCGGCTGCGCTGAGCCGGCAGCGGCGCCCGCCGGGCGTCAGAGGAGCGGACGCGCGGCGACCGATCAGGAGCCCGAGCCCGGCCCGTACACGAACGCCTCGGTCGTGCCGCCCTCGACGAGGTCCACGCGGGCGCACGAGGCGCCGTCGTCGACCACCTCGGTCGTCGGCACCTCGTACTCCATGTCCGCGTACACCTCGTCGACGACGGCACGGGCCTCGTCGAGCGAGACGCACTCGTCCACGATCCGCTCGCGCAGGGCGTCGATCGCCGGGTCGTCGCCGGGCCCGTGGAGCCGCTCGAACGGGTCCTCGGACGCGAAGAGCTCCACCTGCCGGTCCCCGACGGACACCTCGCCGTCGGAGCACGGCGGCGCGGCGCCGGGCGCCGCGTCGGGCGCCGGCTCGGACTCCGGCGTGACCACCGTCCAGTCCTGCAGGCCGAGCCGCTCGATCTCGCCCTGCGCCCAGGCGGCGGCCCCAGGGACCGTGCGGCACCCGCTCCTGCCGCCGTCGACCGTGTCGGCCATGCTCCGCTGCAGCTCGACGACGCCGCCCTCGACCGCCTGCGTGCCCTCCAGCCGCTGCACGCCCGCAGGCACCTGGTCGGCGGGAGCCACGATCGTCTGGCCGTCCCACGCGAAGGCGACGGGGTCCTCGATCGGGGGCAGCCCCTCCTCGGCGAGCAGCGTGGTGCAGTCGGCGTACGGGTCGCCGGTGATCCACGAGCCGGCGGCGTCGAGGTGCAGCCCCTCGGGGGCGTCCGCGTTCCAGACGTGCACGCACGCGACGCCCTCGCCGCTGGAGCCCTGGAACGCCTGGATCGCCGCGTACGCGACGCCGCCCCCGGTGAGGACGGCGGCCAGGCCGATCGCGACCGCGCCTCGGCGCCCGAGCCGGCGTCGACGGGGGAGCGGGTCGTCGGCGGTGGGGAGGGTCGGCGCGGTCGCGCCGTCGGTGCTCGTCATGGTGATCTCCTCGCGCAGGGCGGCGAACGCCGCCTCGTCCACGGCGTCGAGGGGGGCTCGGCGGGCGGGGTCCGCGGCGCCCAGCCGCTTCATCAGGTCGCTCATCACGCCTCCTCGGTTCCGGGGCGGGCTGGTGCCCACCCGCTGATCACCTGTCCGGCCGCGTCGGTGCGTTGCACGGCCGGCTCGGTGCGCCGCACGCGGGGGACGTCGTCCGCCGCGGCGAGCGAGGCGAGCTGGTCGGCCAGCCGCCGTCGTGCGCGGTGCAGCCGGACGCGCACCGTGGCGCGGGAGACGCCGAGCACGAGGGCGATCTCGTCCCGCGCCAGCTCCTCCCAGGCGACCAGTCGCAGCAGCTCCTGGTCGTCGTCGCCGAGACGCGCGAGCGCCCGCTCGACGTCGCTGACGTCGTCGTCGGACGGCGGCGGCACCGCCTCGACGACCTCGGCCCGCAGGCGGTCGGCGAGGGCGAGGCGGCGCCGGGTCCCGCGGTGGAGGTTCGCGAGGACGCGGCGCGCGACGCCGAACATCCACGGCCGCGCGTCGGTCCCGGAGGGGACGTCCTCGATGCGTCGCCAGGCGACCAGGAACGCCTCGGCGACGACGTCGGCGGCATCCGCGGGGTCGGCGACGCGCCGCACCGCGTAGGCGAGCAGCGGGCGGTGGGTGGCCTCGAAGAGCGCGGTGAAGCGCGCCTCGTGGTCGGGCGGTTCGGGGGCTGGCATCGGTGGCCCTTCGGCAGGGAGGCAGTGACGACGGTGTCATGTCCGGCTCGGGTCAGGGCGTTGCAGGCCCTTCCGGCGACCGGTCGTCGCCCAGCACGCGCGCCGTGATGCGGGGCAGCGCGTCCGCCAGCGCGGCGGGCCGCGGGGTGCGGGTGACGAGCGTGACGCGCACGGTCCCGGGCACCGGGGACGGCACGACCCGGTCGCCCGGCGCGGCGTACCAGCGGGCGGTGAGCTCGGGCATGAGCGCGGGGCAGCCCAGCTCGCGCGCGATGCGGAGGGTGGCCTCGGTGGTGGGGCCGCGGCGCGGGACGGCGCCCAGCGCGGACAGCCGCCGGTGGGTGGCCTCGCCGGCCAGGTCGATGAGGCTGTAGACGACGGTGCGGCCCGCGAACGGCCGGCTCCCGGCGGCGAGCGGCGCGACGCCGTCGGGCAGCACGACCACCCGAGGCGACTCGCCCAGCGGGGTGCGCTGCAGGCCGCGCGGCACCGCCATCTGCTCCGCGACGGTGACGATCGCGGCGTCCAGCGTGCCCTCGTGCACCTGCCGCACGAGGTTCGGGCCGTGGTCGACCTCCGGCAGGATCGTGACCTCGGGCAGCTCGAGCTCGACGGCCGTGAGCACCATCGGGCTGAGGGCCTGGATGGTGCCGACCGACAGGGTCGGCGCGGCGACGGCGGCGAGCACCTGGTCGGGCAGGGCGTCCAGGTCGGCCAGCAGCCCCGCGGCCAGGCGGGCGAGCTCGCGGCCGGCCGGGGTGGGCCGGGCGCCGGTGGTGTCGCGGTCGAACAACGGCGTGCCGAGACGGCGCTCCAGGGCGGACAGGCGCCGGCTCGCGGACGGCTGCGCGACGAGCAGCTCGCGGGCGGCCGCGCCCACCGAGCCGTGCCGCGCGACCGCCTCGGCGAGCTGCAGGTCGTCCACCGTCAGACGGGAGGTCATGCCTCCAGCGTATGAGCGAGTTGCCCACGACGCCGTCTACCGGCGTCGGCCTCGGCCGCCGAGGATCGAGGCATGCGCCGTCCCCTGCTGATCCTCACCGCGATCACCTTCGTCACCTGGGTGGGTGCGCGGATCACGGCCGTCGCGCTGCCGCTCGTGGCGCTCGCCGAGACGGGGGAGGCGTGGGCCACCGGCCTCGTCGGCGGCATGTCGGGGCTGCCGCTGCTGACGGTCGGCTGGTGGGGTCGCGGCCTGCGCGAGCGGCTCGTGTCCGGGCGGGCGCTCGCCGTCGTCATGCTGGCGCAGGTCGCGGGGCTCGCGATCGTGCCGGTCGCGGCGCTCGTCGGACACGTGGGAGCGGTCAGCCTGTGCACGTCCGGCCTCGTGACCGGCGTCGCCGCCGCGCTGCTCGGCCCTGCGGAGCGCGCGCTCGTCGCCGACCTCGCGGATGCTGGACGCCGTGATGCTGAGGGGGGCTCCGCGGGCTCCGCGGGCGGCGCGACGGCCGCCCGGTGGCTCGCGTGGCAGGACCTCGCGCACCGGGTGTCGATGATCTTCGCGCCGCCCCTGGGAGCGTGGCTGGTCGTGGCGTGGGGCGCGGAGCCGCTGCTGTGGTGCCAGGCCGCGGTCGTGCTCGCGGCGGCCGCGGCCATGCTGGGAGTCCCGCGGGCGGACGGCCGCGCCCCGGCGCGGGGCGAGGCGGCGCGGGGCGAGGCGGAGCCGACGGCGGTGCTCGCGGTCCTGCGCGCGCACCCGCAGGTCGCGGCGGGCATCGTCGCGGCGGGCGTCGGCGGGCTGTGCTGGTTCGGCTTCAGCCTCGGGCTGGCCGTCCTCGGCGTGGAGCACGGGATGCCCGGCGCGCTCGTCGCGGCGGGGATGAGCGGTTACGGCGCGACGTCGGTCGCCGCGTCGCTGGCGGCGCCGCTGGTCGTCGACCGGCTGCCGCGCCTCGCGACGGCGGTCGGGGCGTGGGCGGTGCTCGGCCTGTCGTTCGCGGCGCTCCCGGCGGTGGTGCCGAGCGTGGTGGGGGTCGCGCTCGTGTCCGCCGTCGGCGGCCTGGCGACGCCGTTCGGGATCGCCGCGCTCAACGCGCTGATCAGCGAGCAGACCTCCGGGCCCGAGCGGCGCGCGGCGTTCACCGCCGAGACCGTGCTGCACTCGGGCGGCGCCTCGCTGGGGCTGCTCGTGGGCGGCGCGGTCATCGGGTGGGTCGGCGCCGGGCCGGTGCTCGTCGCCGTGGGCGCGGTGCAGGTCCTCGTCGGCGGCGTCGGGCTGGTGGCGTCCCGGGCCCTCGGCGCCGGCGGGCGGACGACGGCCGAGGCGCCGGCCGCCGCCGTCAGCGGCTGAGCGACGCCGTGTCCGGCCCGGTCCCGTCGAAGGCCGCCCGCGCCGTCTCGACGTCGGGCAGGACGGACGTGGACCAGGCCAGCAGCGCGTCCACGAGGTCCTGGAGCGTGCTGCCCAGCGCCGAGACGCGGTACTCGACGGCGACCGGGCGGGAGCTGAGGAGGTTCCGCTCGACCATGCCGTTGCGCTCGAGCCGCCGGAGCGTCGCGGTGAGCGACTTCTGCGTCACGGCGGGGACGCTGCGGCGCAGCTCGTTGAACCGCTGCGGGCGTTCGCAGAGGGACTCGAGCACCTGCAGCGACCACTTGTCGAGCACCTGGTCGAGGAGCTCACGGTGGGCGGGCGTCAGGGCGGCGGGGGTGGTCTCGTGCACGACACCTAGTCTCGTTGAAGTGGCCTGAGGCGACCAGGTAGACATCAGATACCTGCCCGCACCACCGGAAGGACCCGCCATGACCGTCGACCTCCGCACCCCGCCCGGCATGCTCCAGCCCGTCCCGTACCACCACGTCGCCGTCGGCACCGGCACCCGCCACGTGCACGTGGCCGGGCAGGTCGCCCGCGACGCCGAGGGGCGGCCTGTGGCCGCCGACGACCTGGCCGTGCAGGTCGCGCAGGCGCTCCGCAGCACGGCCCGGGGTCTTGCCGGGGCGGGGGCAGGGTTCGCCGACGTCGTCCGGCTGCGGTTCTTCGCCGTCCGCTGGCACCCCGACAAGTACGGCGACCTGCTGGCCGGGATCGAGCGGGTGGCCGAGGAGCTCGGCATCCCGCAGCCCTGGCCGCCCGTGTCGCTCCTCGGCATCGACTCCCTCTTCGAGCCGGACGTGCTCGTGGAGGTCGAGGCGTACGCCGTCCTGGACTGACGGTGGGCGCCGCCCGCGGGCCCGCGTCCCTCTGACAGGGTGGAGGCATGCGTCTCCTCCTGCTGCGACACGGCCAGACCCCCTCCAACGTGGCGGGCCTGCTCGACACCGGCGCCCCCGGCCCCGGGCTGACCCCGCTGGGCGAGCGGCAGGCCGCCGCCGTGCCCGTCGCCCTGCAGGGGCGGCGGATCGACGCTCTCGCGGTGTCGTCGCTGGTGCGGACGTCGTACACCGCCGGCCCGCTGGCCACCGACCGCGACCTGCGCCCCACGGTGCTCGACGGGCTGCGCGAGGTCGAGGCCGGCGCCCTCGAGATGTCGTCCGACCTGGCCGACCACCACACCTACCTCGAGACGGTGTTCGCCTGGTCACGCGGCGACCGGTCGCGGCGCATGCCCGGCGGGCCCGACGGGCATGCGTTCCTCGCCCGGTTCGACGACGCGGTCGCGGCGCTCATGTCCCTCGGTCGCGAGGCCCGCGACCACGGCGTCGTCCTCGCCGTCTCGCACGGCGCCGCCATCCGCGCGTGGTCGGGCGCGCGTGTCCGCGGGCTCGACGTCGAGGAGCTGGCGCACACCCCGCTCGCCAACACCGGCCTGATCGAGGTCGAGGGCGACCCGGAGTCCGGCTGGCGGCTCGTGGACTGGCGGCGCGAGCCCGTCGGCGGCGCGCAGCTCGACGCCGTCGTCGCGCACGACCCGACAGGAGAGCCGGTCGACGACTGAACGGCGGCCACGACGTGGTGCCCGGTGTCGTGTCCCAGCCCTGAGCGGACACCAGGGACGACGTCGACGCGGGAACGGTGCCAGCATGCGTCCATGACGACGGTGACGCTGCGCCCGATGACCCCGGCCGAGTTCGACGAGTGGCAGGACGCCCTGGCGGCGGACTACGCGGCGGAGCAGGTCGCCGCGGGCCGCTGGCCGTACGAGGGCGCGGTGCGGCGGGCCCGCGACGAGTCCGCAGCGCTCCTGCCGCAGGGGCCGGCGACCGAACGGATGCTCGTCCACCTTGCCGTCGACGCCGACGGCGAGCCGGTCGGGCGCTCCTGGGTGGCGCTGGACCCGCCGCACGGGACGGCGGGGATCGCGTTCCTCTACGACATCGAGGTCGTCGAGTCGCGACGGGGCCAGGGCCTGGGACGCGCGCTGCTGGAGGCGACGGAGGACGCCGCCCGGCAGGCGGGCGCCACCGCGCTGGAGCTGAACGTCTTCGGCCGCAACGCCGCCGCCGTCGCGCTGTACGACTCCGCCGGGTACGCCGTCGTCACGCAGCAGATGCGCAAGGCGCTCTGACGGTTCGGCGGGGGCCGAAGCGTCCCGCCCCGATGCTGGGGGCATGAGCCAGACCGCCGCTGCCTCCGTGCGAGACCCCGGGCCCCAGGGCGCCCCGTCGTCGCACGTGACCATCGACCCACCGGTGCTGTACGTCGGCACCCCGATCGCGCTGGTCACCACGACCAGCCCCGACGGGTCGGCGAACATCGGCCCGATGTCGTCGGCCTGGACGCTGGGGCGCACGGTCGTGCTGGGCTGGGGCGCCGGCTCGCAGACGCTCGCGAACCTCGAGCGCGAGGGGGAGTGCGTGGTCAACTTCCCGCACGCCGACCGCTGGTCGCAGGTGGAGGCGATCGCGTTGTTCAGCGGCAGCGACCCGCTCCCGCCGCACAAGGAGGGCCTCTTCCGCAGCGCGGGGGACAAGTGGACACCCGGCGGCTTCACCGCGCAGCCGTCCACGCTGGTGCGCCCGCCGCGCATCGCCGAGTGCGCGATCCAGTGCGAGGCGGAGGTGCAGGCGGTCCACGCCCCCGCGGGTCCTGACGGCGAGGACTTCCGCATCGTCGAGGTCTACGTGCGCGCGGTCCACGCGGACCGGGCCGTCGTGGACACCGTCACCGGGCACGTCGACACGGGCGCGTGGTCGCCGGCCCTCTACGTGTTCCGCGAGTACTTCGGTACCGGCGCCCGCCTCGGGCGGACCCGGCGCCGCTGACCGTTCCCGGCCGGGTCAGCCGTCCCGGGTGCCGGCCTCGCCGCCGACCGCGGCCACCAGGTGCGCCGCCACGGCGGCGGCGTTGGCGCGCAGGACGCCGGCCGGCACGTCGGGCAGGTTCTCCGCCCAGTCCAGCAGCGGCGACCCGCGGAGCTGCAGCACCCGGGCGGGCCTGCCGAGGAACGCCAGGTGCAGGTGCGCCCCGCCGTCGCCCCACTTGGCGAGCTGCACGCGGCCCACGCTCGGCAGCGCCTCGACGGCGGCCGACACCGCGACGATCAGCTGCCCCATCTCGGCCGCGAGGTCCGCGGGCACCGACGGCAGGTCGCAGTGCGTGGCGACGGGCACCAGGGTGAGGAGCACGGGCAGGCTCTGCGCGAGGTCCGCCGTGAGCACCCACCGCTCGTTGCGCCAGACCCAGCCCTCGAACCGGGCCGTCCGTTCCTCGGGGGTCCCGGCGCACCAGCAGTCGGCGGGATCCTCGCCGCGCCGCGGCGGCTCGGCGTCGGCCAGCGGGCGCAGGGGCTTCATCCGGAGGGAGTCCGCCTCGTACGGGTAGATGTCCCAGCCGGGCATCTCCTCGACGGCGACCGGCAGCCGCCCGTCCGGGCCGGTCTGCGCGGCGACGCGGGCGTAGTACTCCTCGGCGGACTCGGGGTGCATGGGGCGATCCCACCACAGGCCCGGCGATTCTTGCCGTGACCGTTCTCCGCGCGACACTGGGGGGAGCACTATCTGCCAAGACGAGGAGTACCAGGTGCCCCAGGGAACAGTCCGATGGTTCGACGCCGACCGCGGGTTCGGCTTCATCGACCTCGGGAACGAGGCCGAGGACCTCTTCGTGCACGCGTCCGAGATCGTCGGCGAGGACGGGCCGAAGCAGCTCCGCGAGGGGCAGACCGTGGAGTTCGAGGTGGGCGAGGGCGACCGTGGCCCGCAGGCGCGACGCGTCCGCGTCACGGGCGACCGGGCCGCCGACGCCCCGGTGGGCGTGCTCGGCACCGTGAACTGGTACGAGCCGACCAAGGGGTACGGCTTCGTCACGCCCGACGACGGCGGCGTCGAGATCTTCGTGCACAGCTCGGCGATCGTCGGGGGCGGGGTGATCGCGGAGGGCCAGCGGGTCGCGTTCATGGTCGTCGAGGGGGAGAAGGGTCCGCAGGCTGACCACCTGCTGCCGCTCGCGTCGGAGGCGGCGCGGCCGGCCTCCGACGGCGGGGACGGCACCGTCTCCTGGTTCGACGACACCAAGGGCTTCGGGTTCATCGCTCCTGACGCGGGCGGCGCGGACCTCTTCGTCCACGTCAACGCGCTCGGCCCGGGCTTGAGCTCGCTGGCCGAGGGCGCGCGCGTGACGTTCGACGTCGTCGACGGCGACAAGGGGCCGAACGCCCGCGACGTGCGGCTCGTGCGCGGCTCCGGGGGCGCGCACGGGGCCACCGGGCGTGACCGTGACCGGGGGGACCGTGGCCGGTCGGGCCGTCCCGCGGCGTCCGGCGGTCCGGTGCGCGGCGGTGAGGGCACCGTCGCGCGCTACGACGCGGACCGCGGCTTCGGCTTCATCACCCCCGACGCCGGGGGCGCGGACCTGTTCGTGCACGTGTCGGTCTTGCAAGGCGGCGAGTACCTGGAAGAGGGCGACCGGGTCCGGTTCAAGGTGCGCCAGAGCGACCGCGGGCCGCAGGCCGACCGCGTCGAGCTGATCTGAGCGCGAGCCGGCCGGAGCATCCGCCCCGCTGTTCGCTCACAGCGAACAGCGGGGTCTGCCTGCGGGAATATCGACGCCCCGAGCAAGGTTGAGCCAAGCAGACTCAACTTTGGCGCCCGCGGTTTGCGAGGCGGGGAGGCCGAGATTTACGTTGAGTGCAGTTGACTCAACCTCGGGTGCACAGGCGCCCGGACGTACGCATGGAGGCAGCACATGGCTCGAGCAGTCGGTATCGACCTGGGTACCACCAACTCGGTGGTCGCCGTCCTGGAGGGCGGCGAGCCCACCGTCATCGCGAACGCGGAGGGGTCGCGCACGACGCCGTCCGTCGTCGCGTTCTCCAAGACCGGCGAGGTCCTCGTCGGTGAGGTGGCCAAGCGTCAGGCGGTCACCAACGTCGACCGCACCATCTCGTCGGTCAAGCGCCACATGGGCACCGACTGGTCGGTCGAGATCGACGACAAGAAGTACACCGCGCAGGAGATCTCCGCGCGCGTGCTCGGCAAGCTCAAGCGCGACGCCGAGGAGTACCTGGGCGAGCCCGTCACCGACGCGGTCATCACCGTCCCGGCGTACTTCAACGACGCCGAGCGCCAGGCGACCAAGGACGCCGGCCAGATCGCGGGCCTCAACGTGACCCGCATCGTCAACGAGCCCACCGCGGCGGCTCTCGCCTACGGCCTGGAGAAGGGCAAGGAGGACGAGCTCATCCTGGTCTTCGACCTGGGCGGCGGCACGTTCGACGTCTCGCTCCTCGAGGTCGGCAAGGACGAGGACGACTTCTCCACCATCCAGGTGCGCGCCACGTCCGGCGACAACCGCCTCGGCGGCGACGACTGGGACCAGCGCATCGTGGACCACCTCATCAAGCAGGTGAAGAACAGCGCGGGCGTCGACCTGTCCAAGGACAAGATCGCCCTGCAGCGTCTGCGTGAGGCGGCCGAGCAGGCCAAGAAGGAGCTCTCGTCCGCGACGAGCACCAGCATCTCGATGCAGTACCTGTCGATGAGCGAGAACGGCCCCGTCCACCTGGACGAGAAGCTCACGCGGGCGCAGTTCCAGCAGATGACGCAGGACCTCATCGACCGCACCAAGGCGCCGTTCCACGCGGTCATCCGCGACGCCGGCATCTCGGTCTCCGACATCGACCACGTCGTGCTGGTGGGTGGTTCCACCCGCATGCCGGCCGTGACCGAGGTCGTCAAGGAGCTCACCGGTGGTCGCGAGCCCAACAAGGGCGTCAACCCGGACGAGGTCGTCGCCGTGGGCGCGGCCCTGCAGGCCGGCGTCATCGGCGGCGAGCGCAAGGACGTGCTGCTCATCGACGTCACCCCGCTGTCCCTCGGCATCGAGACCAAGGGCGGCGTGATGACCAAGCTCATCGAGCGCAACACGGCCATCCCGACCAAGCGCAGCGAGATCTTCTCCACGGCGGAGGACAACCAGCCGTCCGTGGCGATCCAGGTCTTCCAGGGCGAGCGCGAGTTCACCCGCGACAACAAGCCGCTGGGCACGTTCGAGCTCACCGGCATCGCCCCGGCGCCGCGCGGCGTCCCGCAGATCGAGGTCACCTTCGACATCGACGCGAACGGCATCGTGCACGTGTCCGCCAAGGACCGTGGCACGGGCACCGAGCAGTCGATGAAGATCACCGGCGGGTCGGCCCTCCCCAAGGAGGACATCGACCGCATGGTGAAGGACGCCGAGGAGCACGCCGCCGAGGACAAGAAGCGTCGCGAGGAGGCGGAGACCCGCAACCAGGCCGAGGCCTTCGCGTACTCGATGGAGAAGCAGATCGCGGACAACCGCGACAAGCTCCCCGCCGAGGTCGTGACCGAGGTCGAGGCCGACATCGCCGGCGTCAAGACCGCCCTGGAGGGCGAGGACGCCGACGCGGTGAAGGCCGCGTACGAGAAGCTCGGCGCGTCCTCGCAGAAGATCGGCCAGGCGCTCTACGCCACGGCCGAGCAGGAGCAGGCCGCGGGCGACACCCCGGCGGCGGAGGACGACGCGGCCGCTGCCGCGGGCGCGACGTCCGCCCCCGACGAGGACGTGGTCGACGCCGAGATCGTCGACGACGAGGACGACAAGAAGTGACGGACGAGAACACGCAGGGGACCCCCGAGCCCGAGGGCTCGGGGGAGACCCCGTTCAGCTTCACGGACAAGCGGAAGGTCGACCCGACGTCCGGGGAGGCCCGGGAGGCGTCCGGCGCCGCCGGCGACCAGGGCGAGCCCGAGGGCGTCGACCCGCTCGCGGCGCTCGACTTCGAGCCCGAGGGCGAGGCCGCCGAGAGCGCCGAGGTCCTGGCGGCCAAGGCCGAGGCGGCCCAGCACCTGGACGCGCTGCAGCGCGAGCGGGCGTCGTTCACGAACTACCGCAACCGGTCGCTGCGCGACCAGGAGGCGGCGCGGACCCAGGGCACGCAGGATGTGCTCGCCGCGCTGCTGCCGGTGCTCGACGACATCGAGCGCGCCAAGCAGCACGCCGAGCTGAGCGGGCCCATGGCGGCCATCGCGGAGAAGCTCGACGCGTCGCTGGCGAGGTTCGGCATCGAGCGGTTCGGCGCGGTCGGGGAGGAGTTCGACCCGAACGTCCACGAGGCGCTCATGCACAACGTGGACCCCGAGGCGACGGTGACCACCGTCGCGATGGTGGTCGAGCCCGGCTACCGCATCGGCGACCGGGTCGTCCGCGCCGCCCGCGTGGGCGTCGTCGGCCCCGAGTGACACCATCCGCGAGATCGACCTGCCCGTCGTGAGACCGACCTGCCCAGGGTCGATCTCACGACGGGCGGGTCGATCTCGCGGACAATGACAGGAAGGAGGGCGTCGTGACAGGTCAGGACTGGATCGAGAAGGACTTCTACTCCGCTCTCGGCGTCCCCAAGGACGCGGACGACGCGGCCATCAAGAAGGCGTACCGCAAGCTCGCGCGCCAGTACCACCCGGACCAGAACCCGGGCGACGCGTCGGCGGAGGCGAAGTTCAAGGAGATCGGCGAGGCGTACGCCGTGCTGTCCGACTCCGAGCAGCGCCAGCAGTACGACGCCGTGCGCGCCATGGCCGGCGGCGGCGCCCGCTTCGCGGCGGGCCCGGGCGGGGGCGGCGGCAACGGGTTCGAGGACGTCTTCGGCTCGATGTTCGGCGGCGGTGCCGGCCCGAACGTGCGCTACCAGCAGTACCCCCAGGGTGGTGCGGGCGGCGGGGGCTTCGAGGACATCCTCAGCTCCATGCTCGGCGGCCAGGGGGGCTTCCGCGGCGGCCGGCAGCGCGCCGGCTTCACCACGCCGCAGAAGGGTCCGGACGTCGCGGCCGAGACCACGCTGCCGTTCCGCACGGCGGTGGAGGGCGCCACCGTCGAGTTCACGGTGGACGGCCGCAAGGTCAAGACCAAGATCCCCGCCGGGGTGAACGACGGCCGCAAGCTGCGCATCCGCGGCAAGGGGCGCCCGGGCTCGGGCGGCGGCGACGCCGGCGACCTCGTGGTCACCGTGCACGTCGCGCCGCACCCGGTGTTCACGCTCGACGGCGCCAACCTGCGCATGACGGTCCCGGTGACGTTCGCGGAGGCCGCGCTGGGCACGACGGTCGAGGTGCCGACGCTCGACGGGCACACCGTGAAGCTCAAGGTGCCGGCCGGCACGCCCACCGGGCGGGTGCTGCGGGTCAAGGGCCGCGGCGTCAGGACCACGAAGGCGCAGGGTGACCTGCTGGTCACGGTCCAGGTGGCCGTGCCGCAGAAGCTCAGCAAGAAGGCGAAGGAGGCGCTCGAGGCGTTCGCCGCCGAGAGCGACCACGAGGACGTGCGGGCGGGGCTCGCGCAGCGCGCGGCTGAATGACGCCGCGGCGGGGCGCGGGCCGACCGGCCCGGGGCGGCACCGAGGAGCGGCACCGAGCGAGGAGGTAGCGATGGTCACCGAGGACGCGCCGGTGCTGACCGTGTCGCAGGCGGCCCGGCTCGCGGGCATGCACCCGCAGACGCTCCGGCAGTACGACCGCCTCGGGCTGGTCACGCCGCGCCGCACCGCCGGCCGCGGCCGGCGCTACTCCCAGCGCGACGTCGCACGACTGCTCGAGGTGCAGCGCCTCGCGCAGGTGGAGGGCATCAACCTCGCCGGGATCCGGCGCATCCTCGACCTGCAGGAGCACGTCGCCCAGCTCGAGGGCCGGCTCGCGGCGCTCGCCCTGCAGCCCGGAGGCCGGGTGTTCACGGCCGGCACGACGGGCGACGTCGTCGTCGTGCGCCGCGGCCAGCGCGTGCGCCGCGCGGAGCGGGCCGACCTCGAGGCCGAGGAGGGCGCGCTGGTGCTGTGGCGCCCGCACCGCCGCGGCTGACGACTTTCCGCAACGCAATTCTTCGCTAATTCTCGGGGCAATGGGTAAGGCATTCCTTATTCGACCCGTCGCGAATTCGATCGCGCATTCACTGTGCAATTCCGTGCGAGAGGAATATCGTGGTCGAAGGCGGCGAGAGCCGGCGTCGAGCGGCGAGGAGCGCACCATGAGCACGCTGATGGAGATGCCCGAGGTCACCGAGTGCACGGTCGAGGGCTGCGGCTACAACCACGACCACGGCTGCCACGCCGGGGCGGTGACGATCGCGGGGCACAGCGGCGACGCGGCGTGCGCCACGTTCATCCCGCTGAGCTCCAAGGGCGGCCTCGAGAAGGTCGTCGCCCACGTGGGCGCCTGCCAGCGCGGCGACTGCGTCCACAACACCGACCTCGAGTGCGCGGCGTCGGCCATCCGCGTCGGCCCCGGCCCCGACGACGAGAGCCACGCCGACTGCCTCACGTACGCGCAGCAGTGACCCGATCCCCGGGGCGCCCCCGGGGCGGCTAGCGGGCCAGCTGCGTCAGCAGCTCGACGGCGGCGGCGTGCGACGTCGGGAGGCGCTCCACCCACACCCGGGTGGGGCGCCTCAGCACGTCCCCGAGGCCCATGAGCGCGGCGTTGCGCTCCACCACCCCGCGGGTGGCCTTGGCCAGGTCGGGCACCCCCGTGTCGCGCCGTGCGAGCACCGTGAACACGCCGTCCGTGAGGGCGGCCATCGGATGTCCCTCCCCGAAGACCTGCTCGAGGGCGCGGCCGACGGTCGCGGAGCGTGCGGCGCGGTCCCACGGGGCGAGGCCGTCGACGGCGACGTCCACGACGACGAGGCAGTGCGTGTCCGGCGCGCCCTGGTCCGCGCCGACGGCGGCGCCGTACGTCTCCCGCAGCCGCTCGGCCAGGTACTCGCGGGTGGGCAGCCCCGAACTGGGGTCGCGCAGCGCGCCGAGGGCCGGCTCTGCGTCCCGGCCTCGCACCCACCCGACGGCGACCGCGCGGATCGCGTCGGGGTCCGGCGGGCGGTGGGCGGAGCGGTACAGGCACTCGACGTCGTCCAGCGTCTCGCCCAGGCCGACGCCGGCCCGCCCGCGCGCGGCGCCGAGCCGGTGCGCGGCGGCGTGGGGGGAGCGGCCCTCGTCGAAGGCCTCGACGAGGGCGTCGACGGCGGGGTGGTACCAGTCGTCGGGACGCAGCCACACCTCGGCGAGACTCGTCGCGCGCCAGCGGTCGAGCACGTCCGGGACGTGCTCGGGTGCGTCGTGCTCGGGCGCATCGTTCTCGGGCGCGCCGCGGGGCCCGCTCGTGGACCGGTTCATGTGGATGGGACCGCCATGGTCAGCCATCATGACGCAGTTGTCGGCCACTTTCATCGGTAGGTGCCCCGGGATAGCCCTCTCCGCTGCCCGAGGCACGGAAAACTGCGGGAATCCTGCGCTGTTCCTGGGGAATTTCACCCCGGAGGACGAGGCGGGGAGCACGTAGAGTACGGGAGTCTGCGGTTGGGTGCGCAGTGCAGCCAGAGTGAGGTCGGCCATGACGGACGTCTACGTGGGGTCAGACGACTCGGCGCGCAGCGACGCCGAGCTGATCCTCGACGTGCGCGGGGGCGACCTCGAGGCGTACGGGGCCCTCTACACCCGGCACGTCCCGGCGGCGCGAGCGGTGGCCCGGCAGTACGTCCGGTCGTCGGCCGACGCGGACGACCTCGTGTCGGAGGCGTTCCACCGCGTGCTCGACGTGCTCCAGCACGGCGGCGGCCCGGACGCGACCTTCCGCGCCTACCTGCTCACCGTGGTGCGGCGCCTCGCCGCCGACCTCGCGCGGGGCGTGAAGCGCACCCGCCCGACGTCCGACGACGGCACGTTCGAGGCCGCGCTCGGCCTCGTGGACCCCACCGACGTCGCCACGTTCGAGGGCTTCGAGCACTCCGTGGTGAAGAACGCCTACCAGGCGCTGCCGGAGCGCTGGCAGGCCGTGCTCTGGTACACGGAGATCGAGGGGCGTGCGCCCGCGGAGGTGGCCCCGATCCTCGGGCTCACGCCCAACGGCGTGTCCGCGCTCGCCTACCGCGCTCGCGAGGGGCTGCGGGTCGGCTACCTGCAGGAGCACCTCACGCACGCGCCCACCGACGGCTGCCGCGTCGTGAACCCTCTGCTCGGCGCCTACGTGCGGGGCGGCCTCGCCCGGCGCGAGGTGGCGAAGGTCGACGCGCACCTCGAGACGTGCGGGGAGTGCCGGTCCCTCGTGCTCGAGCTCGGGGACATCGCGCACGGCATGCGGGCCGTCGTGGCGCCGCTGGTCGTCGGGCTCGCGGGCCTCGCCGTCGTCGGCGCGCTGCCCATCGGGGGTGCGCTGGGCGGTGCCTTCGGCGGGTCCGTCGCGGCCGGGAGCGTGGGGGCCGGCAGCGCCGCGGGTGCCGGGAGCGCGGGGAGCGTCGGCGCGGTCGCGGGCACCAGCACCGCCGCGTCGGGCACGGTCGGCACCGGCGCGGTCGGGGGCGCGAGCATCACCGGCGGCGACGCGCCTCTCCGGGGCCGCGATGTC
>NZ_JBHJVM010000034.1:21617-23350 GCF_042264825.1 Isoptericola sp. NPDC056134 | reverse complement strand
GCGGGCGGTCGTAGACGTCCCGAAGTGGAGGGCGCCCTGGCGCCCGTGAACGCGACCGCCCGCACGACGTTCCTCCCCGCCGCGGGCTCAAGTGCGACTACTGCACGTCAGCATCAACCCAGCCGAACGTCTTCGTGACCGCCTTCTTCCACGACCGGTAGAGCCGCTCGCGCTCGTCCTCGGCCATGGCCGGCGACCAGCGCTTGTCCTCCGCCCAGTTCGCGGTGACGTCCTCCTCGCCCTTCCAGAACCCGACGGCGATGCCGGCGGCGTAGGCGGCGCCGAGCGCCGTCGTCTCGGCGACCTTGGGCCGCACGACGTCGACGCCGAGCTGGTCGGCCTGGAACTGCATGAGCAGCTCGTTCTGGACCATGCCGCCGTCGACCTTGAGCTCGGTGAGGTCGACGCCGGAGTCCTTCCTCATGGCGTCGACGACCTCGCGGGTCTGGAACGCCACGGCCTCGAGCGCCGCGCGGGCGATGTGGTTGCGGTTGACGTACCGCGTGAGCCCGACGAGCGCGCCGCGGGCGTCGGGGCGCCAGTACGGGGCGAACAGGCCGGAGAACGCGGGCACGAAGTACGCGCCGCCGTTGTCCTCGACCTTGCGGGCCAGCCACTCGACGTCGGGGGCGTCCTCGAACATGCCGAGGTTGTCCCGCAGCCACTGGATGAGGGAGCCGGTGACGGCGATGGATCCCTCGAGGGCGTACACCTGGGGGGCGTCGCCGATCTTGTAGCAGACGGTGGTGAGCAGGCCGTTCTTGCTCGGCACCTTCTCCGTGCCCGTGTTGAGGAGCATGAAGTTGCCGGTGCCGTAGGTGTTCTTCGCGGTACCGGTCTCGAAGCACGCCTGGCCGAACGTGGCCGCCTGCTGGTCGCCGAGGATGCCGGCGATCGGCACGCCGGGCACGAGGCCGCGGGGGCGGCCCTGCCCGTACACCTCGGAGGAGGAGCGGATCTCGGGCAGCATCGACAGCGGGATGCCCATATCGGCGGCGATGTCCTCGCGCCAGCTCAGGGTGTCGAGGTCCATGAGCATGGTGCGCGACGCGTTGGTGACGTCGGTGACGTGCACGCCGCCGTCCGGCCCGCCGGTCATGTTCCACAGCACCCAGGTGTCGGTGTTGCCGAACAGGAGGTCGCCCTTCTCGGCGGCCTCGCGCGCGCCCTCGACGTTGTCGAGGATCCACTTCACCTTGGGGCCGGAGAAGTAGGTCGCCAGCGGCAGGCCGACGATCGACTTGTACTTGTCGGCGCCCTCGGAGCCGCCGAGCTCGTCGACGATCGCCTGCGTGCGGGTGTCCTGCCACACGATCGCGTTGTACACCGGCTTGCCGGTGTTCTTGTCCCACACGACGGCGGTCTCGCGCTGGTTGGTGATGCCGATGGCGGCGAGGTCGGTGTGCGCCAGGTTGCCGCGCGTGAGCGCCAGCCCGACGACCTCGCGCACGTTGCTCCAGATCTGCTCGGCGTTGTGCTCGACCCAACCCGCCTTGGGGAAGATCTGGTCGTGCTCGAGCTGGCCGGTGGAGACGATCCGGCCGGAGTGGTCGAAGACGATGGCACGCGAGCTCGTCGTGCCCTGGTCGATGGCGAGGACGTAGTCAGCCATGGGGGTTGCCCTTCACGTCGGTGTGGGTGGTGCGGGGTGGCGGGGGGGGGGGGGGGGGGGGGGGGGAGGGGGGGGGGGAGGGGGGGGAGAGACAAAGAAGAGAGACAACAACCCGCCCACA
>NZ_JBHJVM010000034.1:0-21607 GCF_042264825.1 Isoptericola sp. NPDC056134 | reverse complement strand
AAAGCGAGGACACGTGGTTTTTTTGTTCCTTGGTGGGGGGGGGGGAGGGGTTCACCCGGGGGGTTTGCCTTTCGTGTGGGGGGGGGGGGGGGGGGTGGCGGGTGGGGTTGGGGGCCCCGCCCGGCGGGGTGGATCAGGAGTAGACGGAACCGAAGAGGCCGGCGAGCACGCCGCCCACGAGCGGGCCGGCGACGGGCACCCAGGAGTACGCCCAGTCGCTGGACCCCTTGCCCTTGATGGGCAGGAGCGCGTGCGCGATGCGGGGCCCGAGGTCTCGGGCGGGGTTGATGGCGTACCCGGTCGGGCCACCGAGGGAGGCGCCGATACCGACCACGATGAGGGCCACGGCGAGCGGCCCGAGGCCGGACGGCGTCTTGCCCGAGATGACGACGAAGAACACGAGCACGAAGGTCGCGATGACCTCGGTGATGAAGTTCCAGCCGTAGGAGCGCAGCTCCGGCCCGGTCGAGAACACCGCGAGCTTGGTGGCGCCGGGCGCCTCCTGGTCGAAGTGCTTCTTGTACACGATGTAGGCCAGCACCGCGCCGATGATGGCGCCGATCATCTCCGCCGCGAAGTAGATGAACATGTTGCCCACGGTCGGCTCGATCGTGGCGGTGACCCGCCCCTCCGGCCCGGTGAGCGTCGCGAACGGCGACTGCGCGGCGTAGAGCCCGATCGTCACGGCCGGGTTGAGGTGCGCGCCCGACTTGTACGCGGTGAAGACACCCGCGAAGACCGCGAGGCCCCACCCGAAGTTGATGAGCAGCCAGCCGCCGTCAAAGCCCTTGGTCCTGGGCAGGATGACGTTGGCGACCACTCCGGCACCGAGCAGGATCAGCGTCGCGGTCCCGAGGATCTCGGACCAGAACGCCTGCATGATCAATGAGTCCATCGTCGGATCTCTTTCTCTTGAGGGACCACGTTGTCCTCTCCGGGTCGGAGAGAGCCCGCGTCGGGCGGAGCCCTGCGGGAGACCGGCCGGACGTCCGGCCGGGGTCGGGTCAGCCCCGCAGGGGCTGCATGGCGGCGACGTCGGTGGCGCGGAGGCGTACGGCCTCCGCGGTGGCGTCGTCGGGCTCGTGCTCCGCCGCGTCCTCGGCCTGGGCGCGGGCGGTGTAGGCGTCGATCTCGGCCTGCTTGGTCGCGTCGTCCCAGCCGAGCAGGGGTGCCGCGATGTCGGCGATCTCGGGCAGCGCGGCCAGGCCGCGGTCCAGGACCTCGTAGACGAGGCGGGTGCGGTGCAGCAGCAGGTCCTCGAGGTGCAGCGCGCCCTCGTGGCTGACGCCGAAGTGGATCTCGGCGCGCAGGTACGCGGGGGCGTGCTCGAGCGGACGGGCCATCGACGGGTCCTGCTCGCACAGGTCGACGAGCTGGCGCAGCGACGAGCCGTAGCGGTGCAGCAGGTGGTCGACCATCTGCGGCTTCCACCCGTACTTCGCCGCCCAGGTGCGGGCGAGGCGACGCGTGGCCTGCAGGCCGACGGCGCCCAGCAGCGGGATCTGGTGCGTGATCGACGGCAGCGCGGCGGCGCGCTGGCCGATGGCGAAGTCCACGGCGTCCTTCGCCATCACGCGGTAGGTCGTGAGCTTGCCGCCGGCGATGACGGTGAGTCCAGGCACCGGGCTGGCGACGGTGTGCTCGCGCGACACCTTGGCGGAGCTGGTGCCCTCCTTGGTGCCGGGCTGCAGCAGCGGGCGCAGGCCGGCGTAGGTGCCGATGATGTCGTCGCGGGACAGGGGGTGGGCCAGCACCGCGTTCGCGTGGTCGAGGATGTAGTCGATGTCCTGCGCGGTGGCGACCGGGTGGGTCGGGTCCTGGTTCCACGGGGTGTCCGTCGTGCCGACCACCCAGTAGCGCGACCACGGGATGACGAACAGCACCGACTTCTCGGTCTGCAGGATCAGGCCGACGGTGCCCTTGATCCGCTCGCGCGGGACGACGATGTGCACGCCCTTGGAGGCCAGCACCCGCAGGCCGCCGGTGTCGCCGGCGAGCGCCTCGGTGTCCTCCGTCCACACGCCGGTGGCGTTGATGACGTGCCGGGCGCGGACCGTGATCTCCTCGCCGCTCTCGAGGTCCGTGAGGACGGCGCCGTTCACCGCGCCGGTGGCGCCCTTGGTGAGCGCCACGACCTGGGTGCGGGACGCCGCGTGCGCACCGTAGCTGACGGCGGTGCGCACGAGCGTGGACACCAGCCGGGCGTCGTCGACCGACGCGTCCCAGTACTGCACGGCGCCGATGGCGGCGTCGTGCGCGAGGTCGGGGAACTTCGTGGACATCCGGCGGCGCGACAGGTGCCGGTGCAGCGGCATGGCCCGACGCCCCGGGGCGAGGGACGCGAGCGTGTCGTAGAGCGCGATGCCGGCGCCCACGTACGCGCGCTCCCACAGCCGGTGCTCCAGCGGGTACAGGAAGGGCACGGGCTTGACGAGGTGCGGGGCGATGTCCTTGAGCAGGAGGTCGCGCTCGGTGAGCGCCTCCTTGACGAGGTGGAAGTCGAGCATCTGCAGGTAGCGCAGCCCACCGTGCACGAGCTTGCTGCTGCGGCTGGACGTGCCCGACGCCCAGTCCTGCGCCTCGACGATCGCGGTCGACAGGCCGCGGGTGGCGGCGTCGAGCGCGATGCCGGCGCCGGTGACCCCGCCGCCGACGACGAGCACGTCGAGCTCGCCGCTGGGGGTCTGCGAGCCCTTGAGCGCGGCGAGGGCCTGGGTGCGTGACTCGGCTGTGAGCCGGGTGGAGGCCATCGTGGTTCCTTCCGATCGGGACGACGCTCCCAGAGCAGCACCGCCAGCACGTCCGCGCAACCTGGGTGCACAAACGTGCAAAAGGGCATCATGGAGGTATGGCGAGCTACCGGGAACGCGACGTGGTCATGGCCGCGACGATGTACTACCTCCAGGACATGAAGATGGAGACGATCGCGCGGCACCTGCGCACGTCCCGCTCCACCGTCTCCCGGCTGATCAAGCGCGCGCGGGACACGGGCGTCGTCGAGATCACGCTGCGACCCGGCCCGTCGCGCGCGCCCGGACTCGGCCAGGAGATCGCCGAGCGGCACGGCATCGACGCGTACGTGGTGCCCGTCTCGGACTCCGCCACCGACGACGACCGCCTGCAGCAGGTGTCCATCACCACCGCGCGGCTCCTGGCGCGCTGGTTCGACTCCGACATGGTGCTCGGTGTGGCGTGGGGCACCACCCTCGCCGCGATCACGGAGCACCTGCCCCACAAGCCGACCCGCGGGTCCGCCGTCGTGCAGCTCAACGGCGCCGCCAACACCCGCACCTCGGGGATGAGCTACGCGGGCGACCTGATCTCGGGGTTCGGCACGGCCTTCGACGCGTCCGTCCACTACTTCCCCGTGCCGGCGTTCTTCGACTTCGCCGAGACCAAGGCCGCGATGTGGCGGGAGCGGTCGGTGCGCCGCGTGCTCGACGTCCAGGGCCGCGCTGACATCGCGCTGTTCTCCGTGGGGGCCCTCACCGGGGGCGTGCCCTCGCACGTGTACTCCGCCGGGTACCTGGATCCCGACGACGTGGCCGTGCTGGACGCCGAGGGGGTCGTGGGCGACGTCTGCACCGTCTTCGTGCGCGCCGACGGCACCTACCGCGACATCTCCCTCAACGCCCGCGCCACCGGGCCCGCGCCCGCCGAGCTGCGACGCATCCCGCGGCGGCTGTGCGCCGTCGCGGGCGACAACAAGGTGGCGCCCTTGCGGGCGGCGCTCGCGGCCGGCGTCGTGACCGACCTCGTGATCGACGAGGTCACGGCCGCCGCGCTCGTGGAGGAACCGTGAACGTCCGTGCACCGGGACGCGCGCGCCGCACGGGGATCACGCTCGTAGAGTGACGGCGTGCTTCCGGAACCGCCCGCGGACCGCCGGCCCCAGGACCACGGCGCGTCGTTCGCCGTCCGTTCCGCGATGCCGGCCGACATGCGTGCCGTGCGCCGACTCGTGGAGCCGTACGCCGAGCGCCGCATCCTCCTGGCCAAGGAGATGGTCGGCTACTACGAGGCCGTGCAGGAGTTCCTCGTGGCCGCCGACGTCGACGGGGGCGTCGTGGGGTGCGGCGCGCTGCACGTCATGTGGGACGACCTCGCGGAGGTGCGCACCCTCGCCGCCGATCCGGCGTGGCGCGGCCGCGGCGTCGGGCACGCCCTCGTCGAGGGCCTCGTCGACCGGGCGCGCCGCCTCGGGCTGCGCCGGGTGTTCTGCCTGACGTTCGAGGTGGGCTTCTTCCGCACGCACGGGTTCCGTGAGATCGACGGCACGCCCGTCGACGCCGAGGTGTACGCCGAGCTGCTGCGCTCCCACGACGACGGCGTCGCCGAGTTCCTGGACCTGGCGCGCGTGAAGCCCAACACGCTCGGCAACACGCGGATGCTGCTCGAGCTCTGACCCGCCCACGACGTGGGACTAGGCGGGCAGGTGGTAGCGGCCGGCGTCGTCCTGCTCGACGAGCCCGTCCTCGACCAGTCCGCCGAGACAGCGGTCGACCTGGCCCTGGTCGGGGCCGGAGTCGGCGAGCAGGGAGCGGGGCACGGGCTCGACGGCGGCGCGCAGCGCGGCCATGACGCGGCCGCGCACCTGGCGGTCGGTGCCGTGCCAGGCCTGGGTGCGACGGCGGTGGGCGTGCGCGTCGGGCGGGTGGCCGGCGGCGCGCCAGGCGCACAGGTCGGCGACGGGACAGGCCCCGCAGCGCGGCGCCCGCGCGGTGCACACGACGGCGCCGAGCTCCATCGACGCGGCCGCCCAGCGCGCGGCGGTCGCGTCGTCGTCGGGCGCGACGCCCGCGGCGAGCTCGCGCTCCGCGGCCGTGGGGGAGGGCGCGCCGAGCGCGGTGCCGCCCAGCGTGCGGGCCAGGACGCGGCGCACGTTGGTGTCGACGACGACGGAGCGGCGTCCGAACGCGAACGCGCGCACGGCTGCCGCGGTGTACTCGCCGATCCCGGGCAGGGCGCGCAGCGCGTCCTCGTCGTCGGGGACCTCGCCGTCGTGCCGCTCGACGATCGCGGCCGCGCACTGCTGCAGGCGCAGCGCGCGGCGCGGGTAGCCGAGGCGGTCCCACGCGCGCAGCACGTCCGCCGTGGGCGCCGAGGCGAGGTCGGCGGGCGTCGGCCACCGCTCCAGCCACGCGCGCCACACCGGCTCGACCCGGACCACCGGCGTCTGCTGCAGCATCACCTCGCTGACGAGCACGCCCCACGGGGTCCGGTCCGGGCGCCGCCACGGCAGGTCCCGAGCGGCGTCGTCGAACCAGGCGACCGTGCGCCCGACGAGCGGGTCCGTGGTGTCCGGGACGGACGGCGTCGGGCGGAGCGGGGCGGGGACGACGGGCACGGCGCCCATTCTCACCCACGAGTCGTCAGACCCACGGCGGGGTGTACCCCGCTGTGAGCCTCACAGCTCGGCGGGTGCTGGGCGACGCGGCGCGGCTCCGCCGCAGGTGGGGGCGTGCGTCGTACGGTGGCGCCGCGGCACGGATCGAGACGGAGGGGTGGCCCGTGGCACGTGCGGAGGACGGGCGTCGAGGTGGCGGCACCTCGCGTGGTTCCGGCGCGCGCTCCGGTGCGGGTCGGTCCGGCTCCGCGGGCACGGGACGGTCCGGCGGCGGCACGCGCAGGACGACGTCGGGCGGCGCCCAGGGCGCGCCGAAGAAGGTGGCGAAGAGCACCCCGAAGGGCGCCGCCGGCCGGGCCAGCGCGAAGGGCGCGGCCCAGGGTGGCTCGCGCGGCGGCTCCGCACGGGGCGGCGCGACGTCGTCCGGTCGGTCCTCCGGCGCCGGCGGCTCGGCTGCCCGCTCGTCGGCCGCGCGTTCTTCGAGCACACGTTCCTCGACGTCGCGTTCCTCGACGTCGCGTTCCTCGACGTCGCGCTCCTCGGGCTCGCGGGCGACGTCGTCCCGCTCGGCGGGAGCTCGCCGGGGCGACCGCCGCGTCGCCACCGCGTCGCAGCTGGTCGCCCCGGGCGGGTCGCGTGCGGGCTCGCGCTCGGCGTCGTCCCGCCGGACGACGAGCCCCCGGCCGCGGAAGCCGGCGCCGCGCCGCGGCCGTCGGTCGCTGATCGTCTCGATGCTGGTCGTGGTGCTGCTGTGCGCGGTGGGCGTCGTCGGCGGCTACGGCCTGGGGCAGGCGGTCGACGGCGCGCGGAGCCTGCTCGCGGGGCCGGAGAGCCTCCCCGCCGACAAGGTCGCGGCCCCCGAGCCGCTGAGGCTGGGTGGTCCGGCCACCACGTGTCGCGCGGACGACGTCGAGCTGCGGCTCTCGTCGAGCGCGCCGACGGTGACGGCGGGGTCCCCGATGTCCTTCATGGTGCGGGTCACCAACGTGGGGCGGGTGCCGTGCCTGTTCGACGGCGCCGCCGCCAGCCGCGCGGTGACGATCACCGACGAGTCGGGCAAGGAGGAGGTCTGGTCGTCCGCGGACTGCTCCGACGGGTCACGACCGCTGCTGCTCGGGCCCGACGGCGTCGACGCCGGCGAGGTGCACTGGAAGTCCGTCCAGGGCTGCGCGAAGAAGGCGCCGGTCGTCGGGGCGGGCACCTACGAGGCGACCGCGTCGCTGGAGGACGTCCCGGGCGCCACCAGCGAGCCGCTGACGATCACCGTCGCGGCGAAGGCCGAGGCGAAGACCGCCCCGACGTCGGACGACGGCACCAAGGACGCGACGTCGCGCGACGAGGCGAAGGGCGCGGCAGACGACGCCGCGACGGACGACGAGTCGCAGGGGGAGACGTCGAAGGGCGACGCGAAGTCCGGCGACGACGCGAAGGCCGACGCCGAGGGCGACAGGTCGGACGGCGCGACCGGCGACGCCAAGGACGCCGCGGACCGCGCCGCCGACCGCGAGGCCACCGCGGAGGAGAAGGACGCGACCGACTGAGCGGGTCCCGGGCCCGGGCCGGCCCGTGGACCGGCGGGCCCGGCTCTGGGTCTCCGGCGTAGCGTGCCGGGGTGCTCGAACCCGTGCGCCCCGGCGACGTCCCGGACCTGACCGAATTCCTCCGCGGCGCCGACCTCACGGTGGCGGGCCTGGACGCGCCGGCCGTGCGCCTGTGGACCCGGCGTGACGACGCGGGGATCGCGGCGAGCGCGGGCTACGAGCTCAGCGCGGACGGCCGGCACGCGCTGATCCGCAGCACCGCCGTGCGGCGCGACCTGCGCGGGCGGGGTGCGGGCCTCGCGGCCGCGACGTTCGCCGTCGACCGGGCCCGGGAGTCCGGGGCGGCCACGGCGTGGCTGTTCTCACGCCGGTCGGGGGCGTTCTGGCAGCGGCTCGGCTTCACCCGCTCGACGACGGACGCCCTCGCCGCGGCACTGCCCGAGGCGCAGCAGGTGCGGCTGTTCCGTCGGACCGGTCAGCTCGACCGGGAGGTCGCATGGAGCCTGGCGCTGCGGGGGTGAGGTCGACCGTGCGGGTCCGATGCCCCGGAACCGTCAGACGTAGCGCTCCAGGATGCTGGACTCGGCGAGGCGGGACAGGCCCTCGCGCACGGCGCGGGCACGCTGCTCGCCGACGCCGTCGACGGCCATGAGGTCGTCGACGCTCGCCGCGAGGAGCTTCTGCAGCCCGCCGAAGTGCCCGACCAGTCGTTCGATGATGGCGGCGGGCAGGCGCGGCACCTTGGACAGCAGGCGGTAGCCGTGGGGCGCGACGGCGGCGTCGAGCGCCACCCCGCCGCCGGGCAGCTCCAGGACACGGCCGATGTGGCCGAGGTCGAGCAGCTGCGCGGAGTCGAGGGCGGCGAGGTCGGCGTGCACGCTGGCGAGCGAGCGGCCGCTGCGCTCGAGCTCCACGTAGTCCCGCACGACGAAGTCGCGGTCGGCGCCGATGCCGCCGATGAGCTCGTCGAGCTGCAGGGCGAGGAGGCGGCCGTCGGCGCCGAGCTCGACGACGTACCCGTCGATCTCCTCGGAGATCCGGCGCACCATCTCGAGGCGCTGGACGACGGAGCACACGTCGCGCACGGTGACGAGGTCCTCGATCTCCAGCGCGGAGAGCGTGCCGGACACCTCGTCGAGGCGGGAGCGGTACCGCTCGAGGGTGGCGAGGGCCTGGTTGGCGCGGCCGAGGATGGTGTCCGGGTCCTCCAGCACGTGCCGGTGCGACCCGACGTAGATCGCGATGATCCGCATCGACTGGCTGACCGAGATCACGGGCAGGCCGGACTGCTTGGCCACGCGCTCCGCGGTGCGGTGGCGGGTGCCGGACTCGCTGGTCTCGATCGACGGGTCGGGCAGGAGCTGCACGGCGGCACGACGGATGCGGGTGGCGTCGTGGTCGAGGACGCACGCGCCGTCCATCTTCGACAGCTCGCGCAGCCGGGTGGCGGAGAACTGGACGTCCAGCTCGAAGCCGCCGGAGCACATCTGCTCGACGGTCTTGTCGAGTCCGAGCACGATGAGCGCGCCGGTGCGCCCGCGCAGGATGCGTTCCAACCCGTCGCGCAGCTCGGTGCCGGGGGCGACCGCGGCGAGGGTCTCCCTGAGCAGGGCATCGGAGTGCACGGAGGAGGGAGCCACGGGGGAATCCTACGACGTCAGGGGTCACTCGCCCCGGCGATCCGCCGATCGGACGCCGACCCCGGCGAGCTCGACCGCCTCGGCGAGGTGCCGGGCCTCGAGCAGCTGCATCCCGGCGGGCGCCTTGACCGACGTCCCGGCGGGGACGACGGCGCGCACGAAGCCCAGGCGGGCGGCCTCCCCGACGCGACGGTCCAGCCCGGTGACGGGCCGGATGTCGCCCGCGAGGCCGACCTCGCCGACCGCGACGGTACCGGTGGGCAGCGGCTCGCCGGTGCGCGCGGAGACGATCGCGAGGGCCGTGGCGAGGTCGGCGGCGGGCTCGGTGACGCGGGCGCCGCCGATGGTGGAGACGTAGACGTCCTGGTCGGCGAGGCGCAGGCCCGCGTGCCGGTGCAGGACGGCGAGGATCATCGCCAGCCGTGACGACTCCACGCCGCTCGTCGTGCGCCGCGGGTTGGCGAGCGGCGACGGGGCGACGAGCGACTGCAGCTCCAGGGCGAGCGGGCGGCGGCCCTCGAGCGTCACGGTGACGCACGTGCCGGGCACGCCCGCGCCGAGGTGGGAGAGGAACAGCCCGCTCGGGTCGCTGAGCCCGATGATGCCCCGCTCGGACAGCTCGAAGCAGCCCACCTCGTCGGTGGGGCCGTACCGGTTCTTCACGGCCCGGACCATGCGCAGCCGCGAGTGCCGGTCGCCCTCGAACTGGCACACGACGTCGACCAGGTGCTCCAGGGTGCGCGGCCCCGCGACCGTGCCGTCCTTGGTGACGTGCCCGACCAGCAGGACGGGCACCTGCCGTGACTTGGCGACGGCGATGAGCGACGCCGCCACCTCGCGCACCTGGCTCACGCCGCCGGGGGCGCCGTCCACCTCGGCGGACGCGATGGTCTGCACGGAGTCGACGACCAGCAGGTCGGGCTCGTTGGCCTCGACGTGGCCCAGCACGGTGCCGAGGTCGGTCTCGGCGGCGAGCAGCAGCGTGGGAGCGAGCGCGCCGACCCGCTCGGCGCGCAGCCGCACCTGCCCGGCGGACTCCTCACCCGTCACGTACAGGACGGTCCGGGCGTCGCGGCCGTCCGCGCCGCGCGCGTAGGAGGCCGCGACGTCGAGCAGCAGGGTCGACTTGCCGACGCCGGGCTCGCCGGCCAACAGCACGACGGCGCCCGGCACGAGGCCGCCGCCGAGCACGCGGTCCAGCTCCGGCACCTGGGTGGGCGCCGCCTGCGCGGCCGCGACGTCGATGTCCCCGATCGGCCGCGCCGGGGCGCGCCCGGGGCTGGTGGCGACCGTGCGCGGCCCGGCCGACGCCGGCCCCTCGTCCGTGACCGTGCCCCACTCCTGGCACTCGCCGCACCGGCCCACCCACTTGGGCGTGGTCCACCCGCACTCGGTGCAGCGGTAGCCGGGGCGCGACTGCTTGGCGCGGGTGCGGGACGACGTCGTGGTGCTCACGTCGTCAGACGCTAGGGGGCGGCACCGACAGCGGCCTCTCGGCGGCCCGTGCGCGCCGCGCGCGATGATGGCGACATGTCCTCAGCGCCCCCGGACGTGAGCCGGTTCCTGCACGACGGCCGTCTGGAGACGATGCCCCGGCGCCGGGAGCACCGCCGCACGGTGGCCCGCTGGCTCGCTCACGCCGCGCTGCCGGCGCTGCTCGACACGGTCGGCGAGCGGGAGCTCACCGACCGGCTGGCGCGGCTCGCCGACGACCCGGTCGGGGTGCGCCGGGCGCTGGTGGACCTCGGCGTCGTGCACCGCACCCGCGACGGCGCGGAGTACTGGCGCACGGAGGTCACCGAGTTCGACGACGTCGGGTCGCCCGACGACGCCGGGCACGTGACGCTGCACCTCGACGGCGGCCGGGTCCACTCGATCGCCTCGTTCTACGACGAGCTGAACCGCGTGTTCATGGCGGGCGAGGGCTGGCGGCTCGTCCCGAGCCTCGACGCCCTGGACGACCTGCTGCACGGCGGCTTCGGCGCCGCGCACGGCGCGGACCGGGTGACCGTCGTCTGGCGCGGGTTCGCCCGCTCGCGCGAAGCGCTGGGCTTCGCGGCCACGCGCGACCGCTATCGCGCGAAGGTCGAGGACCCACGCTTCGACACCGCGCTGTTCCAGGGGCGGCTGGACGACCTCGAGGCCGGGCGCGGCAAGACGTACGCGGAGCTGGTCCTGGAGGTCTTCGCCGACCACCCTGAGGTGGAGCTGCTGCTGCGCTGAGCGCGTCGGGCCGGCATGCACGGGCGACCGACACGCGGCGGGCGGACGCGGACGATGCGGCGGGCCGCGCCCTAGGCTGCGTCCTGCACCGCCGCCGACCCCGCAGGAGGACATCGTGAGCCAGGCACGCACGGGCGGGAACGGTCGCCCGTCGCCGGAGGTGTTCCGGCGCCGGCGCATCGTGGTGGCGTCGGCCGCGGGTGCGCTGGTGCTGGTGGTCGTGCTGCTGACGGCGTTCGTGTGGCCCGGGTTCGCGAAGAGCGAGCCGGAGCCGCAGGCCACGGTGACCGCGCCGGTGCCGACGCCGACGATCTCGCCCAGCGGGCGCCCGAAGGACCAGACGGCGTTCGTCAAGGCGCAGCCGGACTCGGTGCTGGCGCTGGCGCTGCGCGAGGTCACGGAGGACAAGTCCTGGGAGGACGACGCGGACGCGGTCGAGTCCTGGCAGCTCGTCTACGCGGACGGTGCGGGCGAGGGCGCGACGACGGTCCAGGTGCACGCCGGCCAGTGGGAGGACGACGAGGCGGCGACCGCTGCGTACGGGGCGCTGGTCAAGGCGGCGGGCGAGCCGACCGGCGAGGGCGAGGTGTCCGTCGACGGCAAGGCCACCGGCGCGTACGTCGTGACGCCCGGCTCCACCGAGGGCTCCGCCGTCGTGACCTGGCGCAACGGCACCGCGGTGCTGCAGGCCACCGGCCCGGCGGACGTCGTCGAGGGCTTCTACTCCGCCTATCCGTTGTAGTCCGCCGTCCCCCGCGGCGACGTACCGTGGTGCCCGTGAGCGAGCAGACTGACGAGCAGGCCGGTACCCCCGAGAACACCCAGGTGGGCGGCGTGAAGATGGCGTTCCTCGGGACGGGGAACATGGGCGAGGCGGTGCTGGCCGGCGCGCTGTCCGCGGGGGTCGCGCCGCAGGACGTGGTGGCCACCTCCCGCCGGCCCGAGCGCGGCACGCACCTCACCGAGCGGTTCGGCGTCCGCGCGACGACGGACAACGTCGCCGCAGTCGAGGGCGCGCACGTCGTCGTCATCGGGGTCAAGCCCAAGGACGTGGGCGCGATGCTCGACCGCGTCGCCGACGCGCTCGAGCCGGGCGCCGTCGTCGTGAGCGTCGCGGCGGGCCTGCCGCTGTCCTTCTTCGAGCAGCGGCTGCCCGCGGGCACGCCCGTCGTGCGCGCCATGCCGAACACCCCCGCGCTGGTGGGCGCGGGCGTCACCGCCGTCGTCGGCGGCACGGCGGCCCGCGAGGACGACGTCGCGCTCGTCGAGCAGGTGCTCGCCGGCTCGGGCCACGTCTTCCGCGTGGCGGAGAAGGACATCGATGCGTTCGGCGCGCTGGCCGGCTCGGGCCCGGCGTACGTGTTCTACGTGGTCGACGCGATGGCGGAGGCGGGCGTGCTGCTCGGCCTCACGCGCGACGTCGCGCGGCGCCTCGCCGTCGAGACCGTGCTCGGCTCCGCGAAGCTGCTCGACGAGACCGGGGAGCACCCCGTGCTGCTGCGCGAGAAGGTGTCCTCGCCCGGCGGGACCACGGTCGCGGCGCTGCGCAAGCTCGACGACGGCGGCGTGCGCGCCGCGTTCCTCGACGCGCTCGAGGCGGCGCGCGACCGGTCGCGCGAGCTCGCCGCCGAGCACGCCTGAGCGGGCCCGACGAAGGAGCGGTCGTGACGGACGGGCGGGCGGACGACGGCGCGGGGGCCGCGCGCCGCGGGCGGCGGCCCGCGGGGCAGGACACGCGTGAGGTCGTGCTGGCCGGCGCCCGCGACGAGTTCCTCGAGCGCGGCTACGAGGCGGCGTCCGTCCGCTCGGTCGCACGCCGCGCCGGCGTCGACCCGGGCACGGTGCGGCACTGGTTCGGCGACAAGACGCGCCTGTTCACCGCGTCGCTCGGCCTGGCGGACGTCGACCCTGCGACCCTCGTCCGGGCGGCGGCGCAGGGGCCGGTCGACGGGCTGGGGGAGCGGCTCGTGCGGGCCGTCGTCGAGCTGTGGGACGCGGACGGCGGCGCCACGGTGCGGCTCGTCATCCCCGCCGTGATGACCGACCCGGGCCTGCGCGGCCTGCTGCCGCAGTTCCTCGGGGCGGAGATCCTCGGCCCGATCGTGCGCCGGCTCGACGTCGCGGACGCGCGGCTGCGGACCGCGCTCGTCGCCTCCCAGGTGGCGGGCGTGCTCATGACGCGGTTCCTGGTGCCGATCGACCCGCTGGCGACCCTCCCGCCGGCCCGGGTCGCGGCCCTCGTCGGCCCGACCGTGCAGCGCTACCTCACGGGAGACCTGCCCGGAGGCATTGCGTCGGGCACGGGCGAGGAGCAGAATTCCCCACATGGGGAATAGCGACGCCGCGGTGCGGGTCCGGGGGCTGCGCGTGGAGCGTGGCGGCCGGCCGATCATCGACGGTCTGGACGTGGCCGTCCCGTCCGGCCAGGTGGTGGGCCTCCTCGGCCCGTCGGGCTCCGGCAAGACGACGCTGCTGCGCGCCGTCGTCGGCGTCCAGGCGCGGGTGACGGGCGAGGTGACCGTGCTCGGCGAGGCGGCCGGCTCGCCCGGCCTGCGCCGTCGCGTGGGCTACGTGACCCAGGCCGCCTCCGTGTACACGGACCTCACCGTGGTGCAGAACCTGCGCTACTTCGCGCAGCTCGCGGGCCTGCCGCATGCCGGCGCGGAGGCCGCCGTGCGGCGCGCCGTGGCCGTCGTCGACCTGGCCGGGCACGAGAAGCAGCGCGTCGGGACGCTGTCCGGCGGCGAGCGCTCCCGGGTCTCCCTCGCGGCCGCGCTGGTCGCCGACCCCGAGGTCCTCGTGCTCGACGAGCCCACCGTCGGCCTCGACCCCGTGCTGCGCCGCGACCTGTGGGCGATGTTCCGTCGCCTCGCGGGCGAGGGTCGCACGCTGCTGGTCTCCAGCCACGTCATGGACGAGGCCACGCAGTGCGACCGGCTCCTGCTGCTGCGCGACGGCGCCCTCGTCGCCGACACCACGCCGGCCGAGCTGCTCGCCACGACGGGCGCCCCGGACGCCGAGCGGGCCTTCCTCGCACTGATCGACCAGCAGGCCGCGACGACCGGCTCGACGTCCGAGGAGGGCTCCCGATGACGCTCACCGCCACGACCGCGGGCCGCGTGCTGGCCCAGCTCCGTTTCGACCGCCGCACCGTCGCGCTCATCCTCGTGCTGCCGTGCCTGCTGCTCGGCCTCATCGCGTGGATGTTCGACGGCACCCCGGTGCTCGACCAGTTCGGGCCGATGCTCGTGGGGCTCTTCCCGCTCATCGTGATGTTCCTGGTGACGAGCGTCGCGACCCTGCGCGAGCGACAGTCCGGCACGCTCGAGCGGCTCATGACGACGCCGCTGCGCAAGGGCGACTTCGTGGCGGGCTACGCGCTCGCGTTCGCCGCCCTCGCGCTGCTGCAGTCGCTGGTGGTCGTGGGCTTCGCGCTCGCCGTCGGGATGGACGTGCTCGGCCCGCTGTGGCTGGTGCTGGTCGTGGGGATGCTCGACGCCGTCCTCGGCTGCTGCCTCGGCCTCGCCGCCTCCGCCCTCGCACGCACGGAGTTCCAGGCCGTGCAGATGATGCCTGCGGTGATCTTCCCGCAGCTCATCACCTGCGGGCTGCTCATGCCGCGCGACCAGATGCCCGAGGTGCTCGAGTGGCTCTCGCGCGTCTTCCCCCTCACCTACGCCGTCGAGGCCATGCAGACCCTCGCCGCCGGCGGCGAGTGGGCGGACGTGCAGGGCGCCGTCGGCGCCATCGCGGTGTTCATCGTCGGCGCCGTCGTCCTGGGCATCGCCACCCTGCGCCGTCGCACCGCCTGACCCACGACGCTCGCGCGGTGGTCAGCGGAAGCGCGGGTCGTTGCCGGCGCGGGTGCTGACGACGAGCCCGAGCTCGTCGGCGACGTCGTCCCAGGCGACGTACGAGAACCCGGTGGCGTCGCCGCGGCCCGGCTCGACGTCGGCGCCGGTCTCCGGCTCGTCGTGGGTGACGAGCAGGCCCTGGCGGTACGGGCCGACGGGGCGGTTCGTCACGGCCAGGCCGTCGGAGCCGTCGACCTCGTCCACGCCGTCCGTCCCCGCGACGCGGAAGGAGCCGACGGCCTTGTTGCGGCCCGTCGTGGAGTAGACGGCATAGGTGTCGTCGCCCTGGCTGGACACGATGACGTACCCCGCGCGGCCGGGCCCGTGGTAGACGTCGACCCCCTCGGCATCGGCGGTGAGCAGGTCGCCGCCGAACGGGTTCGCGGCGACGGCGGCCTCCTCCGACGAGCCGTCGGCGGGGGAGCACTCCTCGGTCTCGGGGTCGTAGGCGTCCTCGACGCCGAAGTCGGTGACCGTGTCGACGAGCCGCGGCTCGCCGGACCCCAGCGGCAGCGGCAGGCGCCACAGGCCGACGTCCTCCTGCGCGGCGTACAGGGTGCCGGCGCGCTGGTCGACGGAGAGCCCCTCGAGCTGCGGCCCCACGCCCGGCTCCTCGCACGGCGTCCACGCGCTGCCGTCGGGCAGGCCGAACGACGCGGGCAGGTCGAGATGGTCGACGTCCGTGTACCCGACCGTGCCGTCGGCGCGCGGGACGAGGCGGGCGGTCGCGACCGCCGTCGTGCCCTCCTGCGTGACGACCGCGTACGCCGCGCCGTCGCGGGGCTGCCACACCGCCAGCCCGTACGCGGTGTGCTCGGAGTCGACGCCCGCCCGGTCGGGCTGGAAGAGGAAGCCCTGCTCGGCGGCGGTGATCTCGGTGAGCGGCACGTCGGCGCCGGTGCCCTCCGGGTCGACCGCGAAGAACCGGAGCTGGTCGTTGTACCGGTCGGACACCACGGCGACGTCCACGGTCTCGCCGCCCACGCGCAGGCCGTAGGCGACGTCCACGTTGTTGTACCGGCCGGCGACGCCGTCCGCCCGCGGCGCCGGGTCCGCGGCCAGCGCCTGCAGCTCGTGGCCGGCCGTGTCGTACACGCGCAGGCCGCCCTCCTTGGCGGTCGCGAGGACCAGCGAGTCCCGGGAGCCGCCCGGGTGCACCCAGATCGCCGGGTCGTCGCCGGACGCGGCGCCGCCGTCCTCGTCGTCGTACAGCGGGGGCGTCTCGACGTCGGTCGTCACGGTCGCGACGTCGCGACCGGGGCGGTCGTGGCCGTGACCGGGCCCGTGGCCCCACGCCGTGGACGCGGGCACGACGGCGAGGGCGGGGAGAAGCAGCAGCGCCGGCAGGGCGCGTCGGGGGGGTCGCATGGACCCCGAGCGTGCCGGGCGCCGTTGGCCGGGCGGTGGCGTCCTCGTGAACGGTCGCCGAACACCGGCCCGGGTCAGGGCCGCGCGGAGAACCGCTCCAGCAGGTCGGCGTGGCCGGAGCAGACGAGCAGGTCGTTCGCGCTCACGCGCGTCTCGGGCGTCGCGTACTGGAACTCCACGCCGGGCGACTTCACGCCGATGACGGTGACGCCGTACCGCTTGCGGATGTCCGACTGGGCGAGCGTGAAGCCCTGCATCTCCTTCGGCGGCCGCATCTTGACGATGGTGAAGCCGTCCTCCACCTCGATGTAGTCGAGCATCTTGCCGCTCACGAGGTGCGCCACGCGGGAGCCGGCGTCGGCCTCGGGGTAGACGACGTGGTGCGCGCCGATGCGGGTGAGGATGCGGCCGTGCTCCGCGGAGATCGCCTTGGCCCAGATCTGCGGCGTGCCGAGGTCCACCAGGTTGGCGGTGATGAGCACCGACGCCTCGAGCTCCGTGCCGACGCCGACCACGGCGACGCCGAAGTCCTTGGCGCCGAGCTGGACCAGGGCCTCCGACTCCGAGGCGTCCGCCTCGACCAGGGGCAGACGACCGGACCACTGCGCGACGAGCTTCTCGTCGCGCTCGACGGCGAGCACGTCCTGACCGAGGCGGTCCAGCACCGTCGCGAGCGAGGAGCCGAAGCGGCCCAGGCCGATCACGAGCACGCCCGCGTCGCGCGCGGGTGCCTTCTTGTCCGCCACGGTTCTCCTCTGTCGGCCGGGTCGCCGGCCGGGTCGTCGGTACGGGTCACCCGATGATCGGGCGTTCCTCGGGGAAGCGTACGATGCGTCGCCGGTCGCGCAGGGCCAGTGCGCCGAGCAGCGAGATGACGCCCACGCGCCCGACGAACATGAGACCCGCGAGCAGGTACTTCGCGCCGTCGGGCAGGGACGCGGTGACGCCGGTGGACAGGCCCACCGTGGCGTAGGCGGAGATCACCTCGAACAGCGCCTCGGAGAGCCGCAGGTCGGTCATGCGCAGCAGCGCGAGGCACGACACGAGCACGGCGGTGGCGCCGACGAAGACCACCGCGATGGACAGCCGCAGGGTGTCGCGGGGGATGCGCCGGCCGAACACCTCGGTGTCGGCGTCGCCGCGTGCCTCGGCGACGATCGCGAGCAGCATGACGGCGAACGTCGTGACCTTGATGCCGCCCGCGGTCGATGCCGAGCCGCCGCCCACGAACATCAGGGCGTCCGTGAGCAGCCAGGTCTCCTGGGTCATCTCGTGCACGGGCACGGAGCTGAACCCGGCCGACCGCGGCATCACCGACGCGAAGACCGACGACAGGATCTTGGTGGAGAAGCTCTGCTCGCCGAAGGTGGCGGGGTTGTTCCACTCCAGCGCGCCGATGAGGATCGCCCCGGACACGAGGAGCGCGAGGCTCGTGGTCACGGTGAGCTTGGTGTGCAGCGACAGGGCCCGCACCCAGTGCTTGTGCTTGCGCCGACGGTTGGTGATCACGTTGAGGATGACGGGGAAGCCGAGCGAGCCGATGAACACGCCCAGCGCGATCGGCACCAGCACGAACCAGTCCGACGCGAAGGGGAGCAGGCCGTCCGGGGTGGGCACGAAGCCGGCGTTGTTGAACGACGAGATGCCGTAGAACAGGGCGTGCCACGCGGCCGTCCCGGCGTCGTCGCCGAGGACGAGGAACCGGGGGAACAGCAGCAGCGAGAGGGCCAGCTCGATGCTCGTGGCGGTGACGATGATCGTCTGCAGGAGGGCGCCGACCTCGCCGAGCCGTTCCGTCTTCGTCTCGGAGGCGGTGAGGAGCTTCTGCGTGAGGCCGAGCCGCCGCGAGACGGCGAGGCCCAGCAGCGAGGCGAGCGTCATCACGCCCAGGCCGCCCACCTTGATGCCCACGAGGATGACGACGTGCCCGAACTCCGACCAGTAGGTCGCGGTGTCCTGCACGACGAGGCCCGTGACGCAGACGGCCGACGTCGCCGTGAAGAGGGCGTCGACGACGGAGGCGCCGCGGCCGGACGCCGTCGCCCAGGGGGTGAGGAGCAGCAGCCAGATGACGGTGATGACGGCCGCGAAGACCGTCATCGCGAGCCGGGCGGGGTACTCGCGGGCTGCGCGGTTGGCCCATCCGCGCAGCGCGAGCGCGCGACCGCCCCAGCTCCCCGGCACCCTGTCCCCTTCCGCCCCTCAGTCGCTGGGCACAGCCTGCCACGGCGTCGGCTACCGTGACGGGATGCGCGTCGCCCGGCTGCTGTGGAGCCCCGAGCTCCTGCGTTACGACTTCGGCCCCGGGCACCCCATGGCGCCCGCTCGCCTCGACCTCACGATGCGGCTCGTGGCGGAGCTCGGTCTGCTCGACGAGCCCACGCTGGAGCTCGCGGACGTCGAGCCCGCCCCCGACGCGCTCATCGAGACGGTGCACGACGCCGCCTACGTCGCGGCGGTGCGTCGCGCGGCCGCCGACGGCACCGCCGACCCGGCGCGCGGTCTCGGCACCGAGGACGACCCGGTGTTCCCGGCGATGCACGAGGCCGCGGCGCGCCTCGTGGCGGCGTCGGTGGACGCGGCGGAGTCGGTCTGGTCGGGGCACGTGGCCCACGGCGTGAACATCGCGGGCGGCATGCACCACGCCCAGCGCGGCGCGGCGTCCGGCTTCTGCATCTACAACGACGCCGCGGCGGCCGTGCAGCGCCTGCTCGACCTCGGGGCCGAGCGGGTCGCGTACGTCGACCTGGACGCCCACCACGGCGACGGCGTCGAGGCGATCTTCTGGGACGACCCGCGGGTGCTCACCGTCTCCGTGCACCAGGACGGGCACACGCTCTTCCCGGGCAGCGGGAACGCCGGCGACACGGGCGGGACGGCGGCGCAGGGCACCGCGGTGAACGTGGCGCTGCCGCCGCGCACCGACGGCGCGCACTGGCTGCGCGCGGTGGACGCCGTCGTGCCCGCGGTGGTGCGCGAGTTCCGCCCGCAGGTGATCGTGTCGCAGCACGGCTGCGACGCGCACGGCAACGACCCGCTCACCGACCTGAACGTGGGCGTGGGCGCGCAGCGGACCGCCGCGCGCTGGGTGCACGAGCTCGCGCACGAGCTGGCCGACGGCCGCTGGGTCGCCCTCGGCGGCGGCGGGTACGCGGTGGTCGACGTGGTGCCGCTGGTGTGGGCGAGCCTGGTGGCGGAGGCGGCGCACGCGCCCCTGGCGATCGGCATCGAGCTGCCGGAGTCCTGGCGGCGGGAGGTGGAGGAGCTGTCCGGGCTGGACCCGGCCGAGCGCCTGGGCAGCGGCGACGTCGAGTGGCGGCCCTGGTCAGACGGCTACGACCCGGCCGACGACGTCGACCGCGCGGTCCTCGCCACCCGGCGGCACGTGTTCCCCGTGTGGGGCCTCGACCCGTACCGCGACTGACGTCACGGCGCCGGTCGGACGGGCGCCGGTCGGGAGGGCGCCGGGCATCGGGTACCCTGGGGGACGGACTTTTCCGCGTTGGTCGGCTGCTCCTGGAGACAGGGCTCCTGGGACCAACCGTGTTCCACCGACCGACAAGCATTGTGAGGACCTCATGGGCTCCGTCATCAAGAAGCGCCGCAAGCGCATGGCGAAGAAGAAGCACCGCAAGCTGCTGCGGAAGACGCGTCACCAGCGTCGCAACAAGAAGTGACGCCGTCCGCCTGACGGCGGACAGCGTGCGCGAACGGGCCCGGCACCTCCACGGAGGTGCCGGGCCCGTTCGCTGTTCCCGGCCGGCGCGCAGGGCGGTCAGCGGCCCTGCAGCCGCCGCCGGATGCTGCGGAGCACGAGGCCGGCGACCCAGGCGGCGCCGGCCCACGACGCCGTCTTCATCCCGCGCCCGGCCACGCGCCGTCCGCGGCCGCGGAACTCGCGGATGGGCCAGCCGACCTCCTTGGCGTGCCGGCGCAGGCGGGCGTCGGGGTTGATGGGGCAGGGGTGCCCGACGGTGCGCATCATCGGCAGGTCGTTGAGGGAGTCGCCGTACGCGTAGGAGGCGGACAGGTCGATGCCCTCGCGCTCGGCGAGCTCGCGGACGGCGGCGCCCTTGGCCTCCCCGTGCATGAGGTCACCGATGAGGCGGCCGGTGTAGAAACCCCCGGAGTGCTCGGCGATCGTGCCGAGGCACCCCGTGGCGCCGAGTCGGCGCGCGATGAGCCCGCCGATCTCGACCGGCGTGGCGGTCACGAGCCACACCTGGTCGCCGGCGGCGAGGTGCTCGTCGAGCAGCCGCTTGGTGCCCGGGAAGATGCGCAGCTCGAGCACGGTGTCGTACACGTCCTCGCCCACGGCCGTGATCTCCGCCACCGAGCGCCCGGCGATGAGCGACAGGGCGCGGCTGCGCACGGTCTCGATCTGGGAGCGGGACTCGCCGAACACCAGGTACTTCGCCTGGATCAGCGCGAACCGCAGCAGGTCGCGGGTGCCGAAGAACCGGCGCTGGTACAGGGCGCGCGCCAGGTGAAAGGCGCTGGCGCCCCGGATGATGGTGTTGTCGACGTCGAAGAAGGCTGCGGCGCGCGCCGGCGGGGACGACTCGGCAGGCGACGGCATGCGGCCCACTGTATCGGCGCCGCTAGTCTTGGCAGGTGAGCATGCCGCAGGGATCCGAAGGCGAACCCCGGGTGCTTCTGTACACGCGTGCCGGCTGCCACCTGTGCGAGGAGGCTCGGGCGGTGGTCGCGGACGTGTGCGGGGCCGCGGGCGAGACCTTCCGGGAGGTCGACATCGACGTCGACGGCCCCGGCGGGGACCTGGTGGGCAAGTACGGGGACTACGTGCCCGTCGTCGAGGTGGACGGCGTGCAGCAGGGCTTCTGGCGGGTGGACGGCGCGCGGCTGGCGCGCCGGCTGGCCCGCTGAGCCCGGGAGAGGACGACAGGGTGATCCAGCAGTGATCGAGCTCGGTGAGGCGACGGTGCCGGCCGCGACGGTGGCGAGGCTGCCCTACTACCTGCGCGCCCTGCGCGACCTGGCGGAGGGCGGTGTGACGACGACGTCGTCGTCGGAGCTGGCGGAGCGGTCGGGGGTGGGGTCGGCGCAGCTGCGCAAGGACCTGTCCTACCTCGGGTCGTTCGGCACGCGCGGCGTGGGCTACGACGTGCAGTCGCTGGCGCAGTACATCGCGACGGCGCTGGGGCTCGGGTCCGAGCACCGGCTGGCGATCGTCGGCATCGGCAACCTGGGCCACGCCCTGGCGAACTACTCGGGCTACGCGGCCCGCGGGTTCCAGGTGGTGGCGCTGCTGGACGCCGACCCTCAGGTGGTCGGGAACTCCGCGGCCGGGCTGACGATCGAGCACGTCGACGCGCTGGAGGACGTGCTCGCGCGCACCGGCGTGTCGATGGTGGTGCTGGCGACCCCCGGGCCGGTGGCGCAGGCCATCGCCGAGCGGATCGTGGCGTGCGGGGTGCGGGAGATCCTGTCCTTCGCGCCGGTGGCGCTGCAGCTGCCCGACGACGTCGTCGTGCGCTCGGTGGACGTGGCCGGCGAGCTGCAGATCCTCGCGTTCCACGCCGCGGCCCGGGCGGCCACCAACGGCACCCCGAGATAGAGAAGCCAGACCCGCGAGATAGAGAAGCCCGGACGGGGCCGCAGCTGGTGCGGCCC
>NZ_JBHJVM010000033.1:2809-24086 GCF_042264825.1 Isoptericola sp. NPDC056134 | reverse complement strand
AGGCCGCACTGGATGCGGCCTCGTCCGGGCCTCTCTATCTCGGCGGGTTCGCTTCTCTATCTCGGCGCATCATGGGACCCATGGTCGCGAGAAGCCAGCGTGGGTGGTCGGGCGAGCCGGGCGAGCTCCTGAGGGTGGGGCCGGGGTTCCGCCTCGCGGACGTCGACCCGGACGCGAAGCCCGGGTACGACGGGAAGAAGAAGGACGGAGCGGCCGACCTGCTCGCCGGCGAGCAGGAGCTCGACGAGCTGCAGGAGCGCCTGTACGCCCAGAGCCGCGAGGACCCGTCCGCGCCGGCCGTGCTGCTCGTGCTGCAGGCGATGGACTCGGCGGGCAAGGGCGGGATCGTGCGCCACGTCATCGGCGCCACGGACCCGCAGGGCGTGCACCTCGTGGCGTTCAAGAAGCCGACGCCGCAGGAGCTGGCGCACGACTTCCTCTGGCGGGTCGAGAAGGAGGTCCCCGAGGCCGGGTACATCGGCGTCTTCGATCGCTCGCACTACGAGGACGTGCTCATCGGGAGGGTGCGCGAGCTCGCGCCCCCGGAGGAGATCGAGCGGCGGTACGGTGCGATCAACGCGTTCGAGTCCGAGCTCGTCGCGCGCGGCACCCGCATCGTCAAGGTGATGCTGCACATCTCGCCCGAGGAGCAGAAGGCGCGGCTCGGCGAGCGCCTCGAGCGCCCCGACAAGCACTGGAAGTACAACCCCGGCGACGTCGACGAGCGCCTGGAGTGGCCCCGCTACATGGAGGCCTTCCAGGCCGTCTTCGAGCGCACCTCCACCGACCACGCGCCCTGGTACGTCGTCCCCGCGAACGCCAAGTGGTACGCCCGCCTCGCCGTGCAGGCGCTGCTGCTGGACGCGCTCGAGGACATCGACCCGCAGTGGCCCGCCGCGACGTTCGACGTCGAGCACGAGAAGGCGCGCCTCGCGGCGTCGTGACGCTCAGCCCGCCGGGGCCGGCCCGGCCGCCTGCTCGACGTCGTCGGGCAGGTTGGCGTCGAGCGGCTCGCGGTCGGTCTTGGTCCACGTGCGCCGCCCGGCGAGCTCGCGGACCAGCGCCACCGTGACGACCGGCCACAGCAGCCAGGTGTAGAGCATGTACGGGATCAGCCCGAACACCGCCCGCAGCAGCGGGTGCCGCCCCGGCTCGTCGGTCATGAGCAGGGACAGGAAGCTCGGCACCAGGGCGATCGTCGCGAAGAACACCAGCGACGGCCACCACCCGGAGACGAACGGGACGTCGCCGAACAGCCAGAACGCCAGCGACAGCACCAGGCCGAGCCCCATGAGGAGCTGCAGCAGCGGCATCAGCAGGTAGGCGAGGTGGTCGACGCGGGCGCCGACCGACACCGGCGCCCGCAGCGCGCCCCGCAGCAGGCCGAACGCCTGCCAGTTCCCCTGTGCCCAGCGCACGCGCTGCTTGACCAGGCGGCGCATGCTCGTCACGCCCTGCTGGTCGACGGTCGTCAGGACCGTCTGGCGACCGCGCCAGCCGGCACGGACCAGCCGCACGCCGATGTCCTGGTCCTCGGTGAGGCGGTCGCGCCACGGGCCGCGCTCGATCCCCGGCGGCAGGTTCTCCGTGACGACGACGTCGTCCAGCGCCGCGAGCCGCACGTACTGCCCGTTGCCGCCCATGTTCGCCGTGCCCCACGCCGACCGCCCGAGCTGGTAGACGTACGCCATGACGCCGAACTCCACGTCCTGGCCCCAGGTGAGGTAGTGCCGGCGGTTGTAGATGCGCACCAGGGCCTGCACGCCGCCCACCCGCTCGTCGGTGAACGCGCCGGCCAGCGCCCGCGGCGCGTCGGCGGGGATGCGCCCGTCGGCATCCACGACGCCGACGACGACGCGCGTCGTCGGCCAGCGGGCGTACCGCCCGGTGAGGACCTCGTCGTGGACGAACTCCCACGCGTCGTCGAGACCCGCGGACTTGCCCACGCGGGCGTTCGGCAGCTCGCGGCGCAGCACCTGGAGCTCGGGCACCCGGGCCCGCAGCTCGGCGAGGACCTCGGGCGTGCGGTCGTCCGAGCCGTCGTCGATGACGACGATCGCCTTGTGCGTGGCCTCGACGGCGACGAGGCGGCCCACGCTGTCGGCGATCGTCACCTCCTCGTTGAGCGCGGGCACGACGAAGACCCACAGGTAGTCCTCCTCGTGCGCGGACTCGACGGCCTCGCGCTGGCGCCGGCGCTCGAACCACGCGCGGACGACGAGCCAGACGATCACGCAGAACGTGACCAGCGTCAGGGCGAGCAGGAACCACATGAGCACCTGCACGCCCACCGGCATGCCGCGGTACGGGTCCCACCACGGCGCCGTCGTGGCCACGGTGGTCGCGGCCGTCGTCGCCAGGCCGGTCACTCGGCGGCCCGCTCGGGCGCGGCGCCGGACGACGTGCCGGGCGGGGCGTCGTACGGGTCGACCGTCGACCTCGGGGCGATGACGACGTCCTCGAGGTCCTGCGGGACGCGGTCCACCGGGCTGGGCTCGCGCACGAACTCCGGCCCGTCGACGGCGTCGGTGCGGTGGAACCCGGCCCACTCCAGCACCTGGGCGCGCACGAAGCCGGGGCCCGACGTGCGGGGCACGGGGGAGTTGAAGACCAGGTGCTCCAGGGCGTCGACGATGCGCTCGGCGGAGCGCCCGTCCCCGTACGGGTTGGGCTGCCGCGAGAACGCGGCGTGCGCCGCCGGGTCGGTGAGCACCCGGGTGGCGGCGTCGACGATCGTGTCGGCGTCGGTGCCGACGAGCTCGAGGGTGCCCGCCTCGACGCCCTCGGTGCGCTCGGTGGTGGTGCGGGCGACGAGCACCGGGACGCCGAGCGCCGGCGCCTCCTCCTGGATGCCGCCGGAGTCGGTGATCACCAGGGTCGAGCGAGCGAGCAGGCGGGCGAACGTGTGGTACTCCATGGGCGCCGTGAGGGTCACGGCGTCGACGTCGCCGAGCTCGTCGCGCACGGTCTGCGCGACCCGGGGGTTCGGGTGCACCGGCACGACGAAGCGGACGCCCGGGTGGGCGTCCGCGAGCCGGTGGACGGCCCGAGCGATGCTCGCGATGCCCTCGCCCCAGTTCTCGCGGCGGTGCGCGGTGACGGTGACGACGCGCGACGTCGCGTCGTCCTCCAGCCACGCCAGCTCGGGCCGCCCGTAGGGCACCTCGCGCGCGGCGGCCCACTGCAGCGCGTCGATGCCGGTGTTGCCGGTGACGAACGTGCGCCCGATGTCGACGCCCTCGCGCACGAGGTTCTGCACGTTGCTGCGCGTGGGGGCCGCGTGGAAGGAGGCGATGCGCGCGACGAGCTGGCGGTTGAGCTCCTCGGGGAACGGCGAGAGCGTCGTGCCGGTCCGCAGCCCGGCCTCGACGTGGACCACCGGGATGCGCAGGTGGAACGCGGCGACGGCGGCCGCCGCCGCGCTGGAGGTGTCGCCGTGCACGATGCAGGCCGCGGGGTAGTGGTCCTCGCGGATGCGCCCGGTGATCCGCTCGGGCGGCGGCCCGTACCGGCCGGCGACGAACTCGTCCAGCCCGGCGATCACCGACGACGAGAGCTGGTTGAGCGTCAGCCCCGGGCGGCCCACGCCGAGGTCGCCGGCGATCTCGCACCCGGCCTCCTGCAGCACGTAGTCCACGAGCTCCTTGTGCTGCCCGGTCGTGACGACGACCGGGCGCAGGCGCGGGTGGTCCTGCAGGCGCTGGATCAGCGGGAACAGCTTGATCGCCTCCGGGCGGGTGCCCAGCACGACCAGGATCTCGGGGCTGACGGGAAGCGGCATGTCTCTACCTTCGTCGAGCGGGGTGGCGGTGGTGCGCCGACACCGATGAGTTCCGGTTCGCCCGCGGGTCGGAAGGGTGCTGCACCGGCCGCGAGGGGACGGTGCCCGTCAGGAGGGAGCGGCCATGGTGACCGCACGCACGCACCTGTGGTTCGGGAACAACCGCGCGCACGAGGCGGCGGCCTTCTACGCCGAGCACATCCCGGGGTCGTCGGTGGAGTCGGTGCTCACGTCGCCCGAGGGGGTGCCGGGGGCGGCCGCCGGCGAACCGTTCGTCGTCGAGTTCACGGTAGCCGGGCTTCCTGTGACCGGCCTGAACGCGGGCCCCGAGTTCACGCTGAACGAGGCGTTCAGCTTCTACCTGCGCGTGGACTCGCAGGAGGAGGTGGACCGGTACTGGGACGTGCTCACGTCCGAGGGCGGCGAGCCGGGGCCCTGCGGCTGGTGCAAGGACAAGTTCGGCATCTCCTGGCAGGTGATCCCGAAGCAGCTCGAGGAGCTGTCCGGCGACTACTCGACCGAGGCGAACCTGCGCACCATGAACGCGATGCTGAAGATGGGCAAGATCGACGTCGCCGGGCTGGAGGCCGCCTACCGCGGGGAGTGACGCACCCGACGCCCGCGGCCGCTGGAGGTGTCGGCATCCCGTGACGGGGTTGCGGGCTCGACCGAAGGTCGATGGCGCCGTGTGATCAAATGGCCGGCGTGCTGACCGTCGCCACCGCCAACGTCAACGGCATCCGTGCCGCCTTCCGCCGCAACATGGACGCCTGGATCGCCGCCCGCACCCCCGACATCCTGCTGCTGCAGGAGGTCCGCGCGCCCGACGAGCTGGTCCACGAGTACCTCGAGGGCTGGCACGTCGCCCACCTGCCCAGCGATCTCAAGGGCCGCGCGGGCGTGGCCGTCGCGTCGCGCCTGCCGCTGCACGCGGTCCGGGTCGGCCTCGCCGCCCACGGACCGGACGGCGAGTCCGAGCCGCCCGTGGACACCGGCCGCTGGGTGGAGGCGGACGTCGAGCTGCCGGACGGCGGCCTGCTCACCGTCGTCTCCGCCTACCTGCACTCCGGGTCCAACGCCCCGGGCCAGGAGCACACGATGGCGGCCAAGTACGCGCACCTCGACAAGGTCACCGCGCGCCTGGCCGAGCTCGCCGCGGCCGAGCACCCCGCGGTCGTCGCCGGGGACCTCAACATCGCCCACCGGAACGAGGACATCGCGAACTGGAAGGGCAACCTCAAGAGCGCGGGATTCCTGCCGCAGGAGCGGGCGTACGTCGACCGGTGGCTCGACGAGCTCGGCTGGGCCGACCTCGGCCGCGCGCACGGCGGCGAGGGCCCCGGGCCCTACACCTGGTGGTCGTGGCGCGGGCAGTCGTACGTCAACGACCGCGGGTGGCGCATCGACTACCAGCTCGCCAACGCCGCGCTGGCGCCGCGCGCCGTCAAGGTCGAGGTCGACCGTGCGCCCACCTACGAGGAGCGTTGGTCCGACCACGCCGCCGTCGTCGTCACGTACGACCTGTAGCCCGGCGCCGCCGGTCGAGCCTGTCGAGACCACGGTCCGGGTCTCGACGGGCTCGACCGACGGGCTACCTCCGGGGGAACATCGCCCGCTGCACGGCGTCGTGTACGTCGGTGTTGAGCTGCGGACCGGAGAGTCGCTCGGCGCCCGGCCCCTGCGCGGTGATCGGCGTGGCCTCGCCCGTGTGCCCGCCGGTGGTCCAGTCGACGGTGAACTCGAGGTCCGTCCCCGGGACGGGGAAGGGGCCGTCCTCGGCGGTCCGGCCCTCACCGGACTCGTCCTCGGGGTCGACGTTCTCGATCGCGAGACCGCCCGTGGCGTGGTCGCCGACGACGAGCACCAGCGTGTCGCGGTGCTTCTTCTGGAAGTCGAGGGCGAGGGCGACGGTCTCGTCGAGGGACCGGCCCGCCTCGATGGTGCGCGTCGCGTTGCTCTGGTGGGCGAACTCGTCGATCGCCTCCTCCTCGAGGAACAGGAAGAAGCCGTCGCGGTCGCGCTGGAGCACGTCGAGCGCCTTGGCGGCCATGTCGACCAGCGGCACCTCGGGGGAGTAGACGTCGCCCTCGCCCTCGTTCGCCTGCTGGAACATCTCCTCGTTCGCGAACAGCCCGAGCAGCTTGCGGCCGTCCGCGTCGGCGAGGCCGTCCGCGTCGCTCACGTAGGTGTACCCGAGCTCCTGCGCCCGCTCGACGAGGTTGCCCTTCGTGCCCTTGCTCTGCTCCTCCGGGTCCTCGGTGGGGTTGTCGGGCCACGCCCCGGGCTCGCCCTCGGGGTACCAGAAGTCCTCGCCCCCGCCCAGTAGGACGTCGGGGCGGGACTCCTCCAGGTACTGCCGCGCGATCTCGCTCTGGTCGTACCGGTCGGTGACGTGCGCCCCGAACGCGGCGGGGCTCGCGTCGGTGACCTGCGCCGTCGAGACGAGGCCGGTGGCCTTGCCGGCGCGCCTCGCGTCCTCGAGCAGGGTGGGGACCGGGTCGCCGTCGACGTCGACGCCCACGGCGCCGTTGAACGTCCGCACCCCGGTGGCGAACGCGGTCGCGCCGGCGGCCGAGTCGGTCACCGCGTCCTCGGGATCGGCGGAGTCGGTCGCGGTCCAGCCGGCCTCGTCGAGCGAGTCCATGACGAGGTGGCCGTCCTTGCCCACGGTCGCCAGGCGGATCAGCTCCCGGGCCGCCAGGCCCATGCCGTCGCCCTGGAGCACGATGACGTTCCGCGCCCGGTCCCTGTCGTGCCGTCCGTCGTGCCCGCCGCGCCCGCGGTCGTCACCGCCGGCCGTCGCGCCGACGGCCGTCCCTGCGGCGACCACTGCCGTGAGCGCCGCCGCTCCGACGCGGCGCATCGTGGTGCGTGCTGCCATCGCTCCTCCTCGAACGATCGAGCCCGGCGACGTCGTGCCGCCGCGCCCCCGCACCGTAGGCAGGTGCCCGCGTCACCGGCATCCGGGGGGAGGAACCGCAGGTCGCGCGCGGTCAGGCGGCCCGGTCAGGCGGTGCGGCCCGCCGGCGCCGACGGCGGCGCGAGGAGGAATCCCGGCGCCCGCAGCCCGGCGGCGTCGAACGCGTCCTGCACGGCCGCGGCGACCGTGTCGACGGCGTCCGCGCGTACCAGCGCGATCGCCGAGCCGCCGAAGCCGCCGCCCGTCATGCGCGCGCCGAGCGCGCCCGCGGCCAGCGCGGCGTCGACGACGAGGTCCAGCTCGCGGGCGGAGACCTCGTAGTCGTCCCGCAGCGACGTGTGGGACGCGACCATCAGCGGCCCGACCTCGTCCGCACGCCCCGCCGCGACGAGGTCGCGGAACCGCGCCGTGCGGTCGATCTCGGTGACCACGTGCCGCACCCGGCGGGCCAGGACCCCGTCGGGGTCGTGCGGCCCGAGAGCGGCGAGCGTCTCGTCCAGGCGGGCCGGGTCGACGTCACGCAGGGTCTCGACGCCGAGCAGCGCGGCCGCGCGCTCGCAGGTCGCCCGGCGCTCGGCGTACTGGCCGTCGACGAGCGCGTGCTCCGCGCGGGTGTCCACGACGAGCAGCGTGAGGCCCGCGGCCGCCAGGTCGAACGGCACGGGCGTGCCGGACTCCAGCGCGGACAGGCCGGGCCGCGAGTCGACGAGCAGCGCGTGCCCCGCGGTGGCGCGCAGCGACGCGGCCTGGTCCATGCCGCCCGTCGGGGCGCCGGCGATCTCGTTCTCCGCGCGCACGCAGGCCGTGACGAGGGCCGCGCGGCCCGCGTCGTCCGCCGCGAGCCCGAGGTCGCCCGTCTCGTCGAGGGCCACGGCGACGGCGCACTCCAGCGCGGCCGACGACGACAGCCCCGCTCCGAACGGCACGCACGAGTCGACGACGGCGTCGAAGCCGCGCACCGGGTGGCCGTCCTGGGCGAGCGCCCACGCGACGCCCGCGACGTACGCGCCCCAGCCCGTCACCGCGCCCGGCGCGACGTCGGCCAGCCGCGCCGTCCAGACCTCGCCGGGCGCCTGCGCCGACCCGAGGCGCACGACGTCGTCGTCCCGGTGCCGCAGCGCGACGTACGTGCGGTGCGGCAGCGCGGTCGGCAGCGCCAGGCCGCCGTTGTAGTCGGTGTGCTCGCCGATGAGGTTGACCCGGCCCGGGGCGGACCAGACGCCGTCGGGCGCGCCGTCGCCGAAGACCCGGGCGAACAGGTCGCGGACGCGGCGGGCCCCCTCGTCGTCGGACCAGGACTCGAGCCACTCGGGCGTGCTCATGGCGGGGACAGCTCCTTCGCAGGGGTGGACCGGGTGGTGGCGCCGGCGGGGCGCCCGGGCGAGGCTACCGTGCGTCAGCCCTGGACGGGGCTGAGGTTCAGCCGCATGCCCGCGAGGCCGCGCGACCGGGCGGCCAGGGAGCGGGCGACGTCGCGCAGCACGCGCGCCCCGGCGGAGTCCGGGTCGCTGAGCACCACGGGCGTGCCGTCGTCGCCGGCCGCGCGGACCGCGACGTCGAGCGGCACCTGGCCCAGCAGCGGCACCGGCGTGCCGAGCGTGGCGCCCAGCCGGTCCGCGACCCGCCGGCCGCCGCCGGAACCGAACACCTCGAGCCGCGACCCGTCCGGCTGCTCGAGCCAGGACATGTTCTCCACCACGCCGACGACGCCCTGCGACGTCTGGGTGGCGATCGACCCGGCGCGCTCCGCGACCTCCGCCGCTGCGGCCTGCGGCGTCGTCACGACGACGATCTCGCTGCCGGGCAGCAGCTGCGCCACCGAGATGGCGATGTCGCCGGTGCCGGGCGGCAGGTCGAGCAGCAGCACGTCCAGGTCGCCCCAGAACACGTCCGCGAGGAACTGCTCCAGCGCGCGGTGCAGCATCGGCCCGCGCCACACGACCGGCTGCCCCTCGGGCACGAACATCCCGATCGACACGACCTTCACGCCGTGCTCGATCGGGGGCAGCAGCATCGAGTCCACGCGGGTGGGCTGGCGGTCCACGCCGAGCATGCGGGGGATCGAGAAGCCGTAGATGTCGGCGTCCACGACGCCGACGTTCAGCCCGTCGGCCGCCATCGCGGCCGCGAGGTTCGCCGTCACGCTCGACTTGCCCACGCCGCCCTTGCCGGACGCGATCGCGTACACCTTGGTGAGCGAGCCGGGTTGGGCGAACGGGATCACGGGGTCGCCCGCGCCGCCGCGCAGCTGCGAGCGCAGCGACTGCCGCTGCTCCGGGGTCATGACGCCGAGCTGCACGTCCACGCCGGTCACGTCGTCGAGCGCCTCGACCGCGGCGGTGACGTCGCGCACCAGCGTGCCCTTCATGGGGCAGCCGGCCACCGTGAGGTCCACGCCCACCGTGACGCGGCCGTCCTCGGCCACGTCCACCGAGCGGACCATGCCCAGGTCCGTGATGGGCCGGCGGATCTCCGGGTCGACCACCGACGTCAGGGCGGTGCGGACGCGGTCGGTCAGCGGTGCGGGGCCGTCGGGGGAGCCGGTGGTCATGCCTCGATCCTAGGCGCGGCGGGCGGCGGCACCGGTGCGTCGTGGGTCACGGCCGGACAGTGCCGTCGTGACCCGGAGGGCCAGCGCACCGACGTCCACCGGGCGGGTCGTGTCCTGCCGCACCACCGGGCCGAGCGCGAGCGGCGCCGCCCCGGCGGACCAGGTCGCCCACTCGGCCGTCAGGTCCCGGTCGTCGGCGTGCACCGGGTGGCGGCCCGGGCGGGACTCGTAGCGTCCGCGCGCGACGTCGGGCGGCACGTCGCACCACACCTCGACGACGGCGTCCGCGCCCGCGGTCGCGAGCCCGCGCAGCGCGTGGTCCAGGTCGCGCGGCCGGAACCACCACGACTCGACGACGACGCGCGGCAGCGGCGCCGCGGCCAGGCGCCACACCGCCTCCATCGCCGCCGCCCCGACGACGGGCGCCCCGACGACGGAGGTCGCGGCCAGGGACGGCGCGCCCGGCCGGACGGCGTCGGCCAGGGCCTCCTTGACGGCGTCCTTGCTCAGCCACGGCGCGCCGAGGCGAACGGCGAGCGGGCCTGCCAGCGTCGTCTTGCCCGACCCGGGCAGCCCGTTGACCAGCACCACCTGTCGCGCCATGCCGTCGCCTCCTCCGGCCGCCGTCCGAGCCCCGCGATCGGGAGGATACCGGGCCGCACGGACGGCACGGCGTCGCGCGGCGCAGGGTGCTCGGGGCTACGTTGACCTGCATGGATGCGATGGCCTCCCTGGCTCGGGACTCGGTACTGCTCGTGGCGGCCGTGCACGCCGCCCCCGCCGACGCCGAGGTGCCGGCCTGCCCGGGGTGGACCGCCGACGACCTGGGCTTCCACGTCGCGTCGGTGCAGTCCTTCTGGGCGTCCGTGGTGGGCCGCGAACCGGGGACCGGCCTGCAGGCAGGCGACGTCGTCCCGCCCGAGCGGCCCGCGGGCGACGCCGCCCTCGCCGCGCTGCTGCACGACGCGACGGCGCACCTCGTCGCGGCGCTCGCGGGCCGCGACCCGCGCGAGCCGTGCTGGTCCTGGCACCCCGACGGTCACACCGTCGGGTGGGTGACCCGCCGCCAGCAGCACGAGGCGCTCGTGCACCGCGTCGACGCCGAGCAGGCGGCGGGCCGCGGGGTCACGCCGCTCGACCCCGAGATCGCGGCCGACGGCGTGGACGAGGTGCTCGACGTCCTGCTCGGCGGGCACCCGGGCTGGACGACCTTCACGCCGGCGGGCGGCGCCGTCGCCGTCGTCGTGGACGCCCCCGGCGAGGCGCCCCGGCGCTGGGACGTGGAGCTCGGGCGCGTGCGGGGGACCGGGCCGGAGTCCGGCCGGGAGTACGACGTGCCCGGCGGGCGCCTGGTCCATCCCGACGGCGAGCCCGCCGCCGTCGTCGCGGGCGCCGCCGCCGACCTCGACCTGTGGCTGTGGGGGCGTGGTACGGCCGAGTCGCTCCGGGTCACCGGCGACGCCGCGGCCGTCGAGGCGCTGCGCGCCGCCGCCGCCGCCGACGCCATGCAGTGAGGGCGGCGTCCCGCGTCAGGAGGCGTCCCGGCCTCGCCCCGACTCCTTCTCGTCCAGCTCCTCGAGCAGGTTCCTGATCTCGGAGCGGACGAAGTCGCGCGTCGCGACCTCGCCCAGCGCGATCCGCAGCGCCGCCATCTCCCGGGCCAGGTACTCCGTGTCGGCGAGGTTGCGCTCCGCGCGCTGCCGGTCCTGCTCCGCGGTGACGCGGTCGCGGTCGTCCTGCCGGTTCTGCGCGAGCAGGATGAGCGGCGCGGCGTAGCTCGCCTGCAGCGACAGCACGAGGGTCAGCGCGGTGAACCCGTTCGACGCGGAGTCGAACCGCAGCGCCTCCGGGCCCCAGGAGTTCCACGCCAGCCACAGCGCGCAGAACACCGTCAGGTAGATGAGGAAGCGCGGCGTGCCCAGGAAGCGGGCGATGCCCTCCGTGGCGCGGCCCACCGCGTCCTGGTCCATCTGCGGCCGGGGGATGAGGGTGCGGCGGGCCTCCTTCGGCTGGTCGAGGCGGTCAGCCACGCGGCACCTCCTCGAGGTTCTCGTCGACGTGCTCGCGCCAGTCGTCCGGGAGGATGTGGTCGAGCACGTCGTCCACGGAGACCGCGCCGAGCAGCCGCTTCTCGCCGTCGAGGACGGGCAGCGCGAGCAGGTCGTAGGCCGCGAGCAGGCGGGTCACCCGGCCCACCGGCGCGTCCGGCGTCAGCCACTCCGTGTCCGTGTCCAGCACCGACCCGACCGACGCGTGCGGGGGCTCGCGCAGGAGCCGCTGGAAGTGCGCGACGCCGAGGAAGCGGCCCGTGGGCGTCTCCAGCGGCGGCCGCACCACGAACACCATCGACGCCAGCGCCGGCGGCAGGTCCTGCTTGCGGATCTGCGCCAGCGCGGTCGCGATCGAGGTCTCCGGGCCGAGGATCACCGGCTCGGTGGTCATGAGACCGCCGGCCGTGTCCTCGTCGTAGGACAGCAGGCGGCGCACGTCCTTGGCCTCCTCCGGCTCCATGAGCTCCAGGAGGCGGGCCGCCTGCTCGTCGGGCAGCTCGTTGAGCAGGTCGGCGGCGTCGTCGGGCTGCATGGCCTCGAGGACGTCCGCGGCACGGTCGGAGTCCAGGCGGGACACGATGGCGACCTGGTCGTCCTCCGGCAGCTCCTCGAGCACGTCGGCCAGGCGCTCGTCGTCGAGCGCGCTCGCCACCTCGAGGCGCCGGGTGTCGCCCAGCTCGTGCAGCACGTCCGCCAGGTCCGCCGGGCGGAGGTCCTCGTACGCCTCCAGCAGCTTCGTGGCCCCCTGCTCCTCGGTGGAGCCGGCCAGCCCGGTGACGGCGGTCACCGGGACGACGAGCGTCTCCCCGCGCCGGCGCAGCGACAGCCCGCGGGCGGGTTGCTTGCGGCGCACGAAGAGCTGGTCCACCAACCAGTCGCCCGTGCGCTGGCGCGTGATGGACAGGTCCTCGACCGTGGCCTCGCCGGAGCCGTCCGTGAAACGCACGGTCCGGTCCAGCAGCTCGCCCAGCACCAGCGACTCCATGGCGCGCTGCTCGAACCGGCGCATGTTGAGCAGGCCGGTGGAGATCACCTGGCCCGCGTCGATCGCGGTGACCCGCGTCAGCGGGAGGAAGACGCGTCGCCGGCCGGGGACCTCGACGACCAGCCCCACCGCACGGGGCGCGCCCTTGGCGCGGACCAGCACGACGGCGTCGCGCACGCGCCCCACCTCGTCACCGATCGGGTCGAAGACCTGGGTGCCGGCGAGGCGTGCCATGAAGACCCTGGTTGCCGCGCTCACGTCGGTCAGCCTACGCGGGGCGGGCCCGTCGGGCCTGGTAGCGGGCGTGCGGCGCGGGTGGTGTGGTGGTGCGGGGCCCGCGACTGGGCCAGACTGGGCGGATGAGCTTCAGCCGCCCGAACGCCGTGCCCCGCGTCCCGACCCTCCCGGCGGGCGACGAGGTCGCCGCGTACGACACGTACCTCGAGGCCCAGCAGGCCGTCGACTACCTGTCGGACCACAAGTTCGCCGTCGAGCACGTCACCATCGTCGGCACCGACCTGCGCATGGTCGAGCGCGTCACCGGGCGGCTCTCGTACGGCCGCGTCGCGCTCGCGGGCGCCCTGTCGGGTGCGTGGTTCGGCTTCTTCGTCGGCCTGCTGCTCAGCCTCTTCGGCGGTGCCGGCATGGGCGGCGTGCTGCTCGTCGGCATCGGCCTGGGTGCCGGCTTCGGCCTCCTGTTCTCGGTGCTGTCCTACGCGCTGACCGGCGGGCGTCGGGACTTCACGTCGTCGTCGCAGATCGTCGCGTCGACCTACGCCATCCTCTGCGCCGCCGAGCAGGCCGGCGAGGCCCGGTCCATGCTCCGGGAGTCCCCGGGCGGGCTCGGCAAGGCGCGTCGTGGTGCGGCCACCGCCACCCCGCCGGTGGGGTCGCCCACCGTCGGCGCGCCGGCCGCGCCGGCCGCGCCCGTGGCTCCCGCCGCGCCGCGCACGCCCGATCCCCGCTGGACCACCCCCAGCGGGGCCCCGCGGTACGGCGCGATGCGGCCCGCCGGGGAGCAGGCCCCTTCGCCGGAGCCCCAGAATCCCGCGGTGCAGAGCGCTGCGCCCCAGAGCCCCGCGCCGCAGGACACGGAGCCGCAGGGCCCCCCGCCGGGCACCCACCAGACGGAGCCCCGGCAGCAGCAGGAGGGCGACCCGGAGCAGCCGAAGGCGCCGGAGCACGACGACCCGTACCGCCCGCCGCAGCCCTGAGTCGCCCTGCCCATCAGTTCGGCAGCCCCTTCATCTGGTCGACACGTCGGCCTGCCGAAGAGATCGATGCGCTGCCGAACTGAACCCACGCTCACGGCGGTGCCGGCAGCAGCGGGTGCTGCCGGAGCGTCCGTCGGAGCTCCTCCGGGAAGCGTGCGGTCAGAGCTCGCGCGACCTCGCCGAGGCGGGAGGGGCCGACGGCCGTCACCCGCGCGGGGTTGATGCCGGTCGCACGGATGGCATCAAAGCGCTCCTTCTCCCGCAGGAGCTCCTGGGCGGCGTCGTGGCCGGGCCGCACGCCGCCGTCGCGGTACTTCACCAGTCCGTCGAACTCCGCGTACACGGACCAGTCCGGCCAGCCGAGGTCGCAGTGGAAGACGCCGCGTGCGGTGGTGATCGGCGCCTGGGTGATCGGCCGGGGCAGGCCGGATCGCAGCGCCAGGTACCGGAGCCAGGTCTCCCACGCGGAGTCGGCGCCGGCGTCCGCATGGTCCAGGACCCACCTCGCCCGGCGCGTGCCGTTGCGCCGGCGCGTGACCCCGAGAGCGGCACGGCACTCGTCGAGGTCGACGCCCCGTGCCAGGGCGTGGTCGGCGATCACCAGGCCTTCGAGGGGATGCATCGATCGGGCACAGTCCGCCACCGTGCGCGAGAGGGTCGTGACGGGCAGGCCGACCTGGTCCACGCGGTGTGCGGGGGGGCACCGTGCTCAGGTGCCGGGCGAGGTCCGCAGCCGCGCCCCCTGACCGGCGGTACGCCTGCACGACGTGCGTCACGGCGGGGACCCGCCACAGCCGGAGACCGTGGAGCAGGGCGGCAGTCTCGTGGCTGAAGACGTGGTCCGCGTCGAGCTGGCGATGAGCGGCCGCGGCGAGCGCACGGGCGCGGCGTCGTGCCGTCTGGAGCCGGTGCTCGTCGCGGGGCTCCTCGACCGTGCGGTATGCGCCGCGACGCAGCCGCTCGAGGTCACCGGCGCGCCGCGCCTGGTCCAGCACGTGGCGCTGGAGCTCGCCCGCGAGAATCACCGGCTCGTCGTCGATCATGCGGACGAGAGTGCCGCAGTGTCCCGCCGTCCGGCGGCGGCCTGTGGACGGTCGCCGTCCGTTCGGCAGCAGATGGATCTCTTCGGCATGCTCACGTGTCGAAGAGATCCACCCGGTGCCGAACGGACGAGCGGGATCAGCCGCGCAGGCGCGCCATCCAGGCCTCGACGTCCTCGGGGCGGCGGGGGAGGGCGGCGGACAGGTTCTCGTTGCCGTCGGCGGTGACCAGCACGTCGTCCTCGATGCGCACGCCGATGCCGCGGTACTCCTCGGGCACGGCGAGGTCGTCGGCCTTGAAGTACAGCCCCGGCTCGATGGTGAAGACCATGCCGGGCTCGAGCACGCCGTCCAGGTAGAGCTCGCGGCGCGCCTGCGCGCAGTCGTGCACGTCCAGGCCGAGGTGGTGGCTGGTGCCGTGCACCATCCAGCGGCGGTGCTGCTGGCCCTCGGTGGAGAGGGACACCTCGGCGGTGACGCCGTCGGGCAGCAGGCCCCACTCCTCGAGGCGGGCGGCGATGACCTCCATCGCGGCGGCGTGGATGTCGCGGAACTTCGTGCCGGGCTTCGCGACGGCGAACGCGGCGTCGGCGGCGTCGAGCACGGCGGTGTAGATGCGGCGCTGGACGTCGGTGAACTCGCCGTCCACGGGCAGGGTGCGCGTGATGTCGGCGGTGTAGAGGGAGTCGACCTCGACGCCGGCGTCGAGCAGCACGAGCTCGCCGGTGCGGACCACGCCGTCGTTGGTGATCCAGTGCAGCGTGGTGGCGTGCTCGCCGGCGGCGGCGATGGTCTCGTAGCCGACGGTGTTGCCCTCGAGGCGGGCGTGCGCGTCGAACGTCGTCTCGATGACGCGCTCTCCGCGGCGGTGCGCGACGGCCTGGGGCAGCGCCGGCACGACCTGCTCGAAGCCCTCGATGGTGCGGGCCACGGCCTCGCGCAGGTGCTCCAGCTCGAGCGCGTCCTTCACCAGGCGGATCTCCGACGTCGCCTCGACGAGGGACTCGTCGTCCGCCTCCGCCTCGACGCCGGCCTCCTCGCGGATGGCCTCGACGAGCGTCTCGATGCTCTCGTCCGCACCGGTCACGACCAGCACGCGCACGCCGTCGGCGCCGACGTCCTTGGCCAGCGCGTCGCGCAGCTCGTCGACGTGGCGGGCCTCGACGCCGGTGAGCGTCGTGACGTCGTCGAGCGAGGGCCGCGCGCCCACCCAGAACTCGCCGTAGCGGGAGTCGGCGTAGAACTCCTCGGTGTCGCGGGCCGCGAGCGGGCGCACGTACAGCACGGCGTGGTGGTGGGTGCCGTTGCCGCTGCCGTCGGGGTCGCCCTCGCCGTCGGCCACGGGGTGGAGCACGAGCACGGCGTCGGGCTCCTGGTCGGTGCCGAGGCCCGTGAGGTGCGCGAACGCGGAGTGCGGGCGGAACCGGTAGTCGGTGTCGTTGGAGCGCACCTTGAGCGGCCCGGCAGGGACCACGAGGCGGGCGCCAGGGAAGCGGGCGGACAGCTTCGCGCGGCGCTCGGCCGTGTACGGCACGGCCTCGCCGGGCTCGACGCCGAGGTCGGCGCGCTCGCCCCACTGCGAGGTGATGAACGACTTGAACGCCTCCGAGACGGGGCGCTGGGAACGGTTGCTGCCGCGTTCCTCGGTGCTCGCGGGGGCGGTGGGCGCGGTCTCGTCGACGGGGGTGGTGTCGGTCATGGTTCCCAGTGTCCCACCCGCGCGGAGGGCCCGGCCCGGCCCCCGGCGACGGGGCCGGTCAGGCGCGCGCGAAGTCGTGCAGCGCCCGCGTGAGCACCTGGTTGAAGGCGGCGGGGGCGTCGGAGTTGACGTCGTGGCCGGCGTCCGGGACCACGACGAGCGCGCCCCGCTCGGCGGCCGCCACGTGCCGCGACTCCTCGAGCCGCATCCGGTCCCGCGCGCCGTTGACGAACCACACGGGCACGCGCAGGGCCCGCGTGCTGGCCACCGACGAGCGGCCGGCGAGGTGCGTGAGCGCGTCGGTGACGATGTCCCAGCCCGGCCGCGGGACGGTGTCGCCCAGGAGCGCCGCGACCTCGAGCCCGCCGGCGCGCGACCGGCCGCCGGTGAGTGCCGAGCGCCAGGCGAGACCGGCGTCGCGCAGTCCGCGCCGCACCGCCGTCGTGCCGGTGACGGCGAGGTGCGCGACGTCGCGGAACAGCGCCACGGGCTTGCCCTTGGGGTCGGACGAGCAGCCCGCCGCGACGACGCCGGCGAGCGGCGAACCGGCGCCGGCGGTCGCCTGGTGCGCCGCCCACGCGAGCGACGTGTACCCGCCGAGCGAGAGGCCCACGACGACGACGGGCCGGCCGGCGCCGAACGACCCGGCCGCCTCGTCGAGCACCTCGAACGCGCGGGGCATGGAGAACCTCTCCCGGTGGAGCGCGCCGTGCGCGGGCAGGTCGACGGCGACGGCGTCGTGCCCCGCGTCGCGCACGTGCTCCACCTGCCGCTCCCAGATGGCCGACGACGTGCGCATGCCGTGCACGAAGACGATCCCGGCACGCGGCGGTGCGGGGTCGGCGCCGAGGACGGTACCGAGCGCGGCGGGCACGGCGGGGGCAGGGGTGGCATCGGTGCTGGGGAGGTTCATCGCGAACGATGCTGCCCTGCCGGTCGGGGCGTGTGGGGGGAGGCGACGGCGGGCGGGGTGGAGAGGTTGTGCCCATTCCTTCACGGGGCCGGGGCGGCGGGAGTGTCCGACGTCGCACCGTGCGGAGGTCGTTTCGGGCGTGCGGGCGCGTGGCGCTCCCTAGAATCGGTGATCGTGACGCCGCCCCGGATCGACCTCCACGCCCACTCGCGGGCCTCCGACGGCACGGACTCCCCGCGCGGCGTGCTCGAGGCGGCTGCCGGTGCCGGACTGGACGTCGTCGCCCTCACCGACCACGACACGACCGCCGGCTGGGCCGAGGCCGCCGACGCCGTCGTGACGACCGGCGTGGCGCTGGTGCGCGGCACCGAGATCTCCACGCGCGTCACGACCGAGGGCGGCAGCATCAGCGTGCACCTCCTGTCCTACCTGCACGACCCCGAGGACGCCGTCCTGCGCGCCGAGTGCGACCGCACCCGCGACGACCGCCTCACGCGGGCCCGGCGCATGACCGAGCGGCTCGCGGAGGACTTCCCGCTGACGTGGGACGACGTCGTCGCGCAGACGGGCGACGACGCGACGGTGGGCCGCCCGCACCTCGCGGACGCGCTGGTCGCGGCGGGCGTCGTGGCGTCGCGGGACGAGGCGTTCGCCACGATGCTGCACCCGGGCGCGCGCTACTACGTGCCGCACTACGCCCCGGACACGGACGCCGCGGTGCGGGCGGTGCTGGGCGCGGGCGGGGTGCCCGTCATGGCGCACCCGGGCGCCGGGGCGCGCGGCCGCACCGTGAGCGAGGAGACGATCGCGGCGCTCGCCGCGGCGGGCCTCGCCGGGCTCGAGGTGGACCACCGCGACCACGACGCGGCCACCCGCGACCGGCTGCGCGGCCTGGCGGGGGAGCTGGGGCTGCTCGTCACGGGCTCCAGCGACTACCACGGCACGGGGAAGCTCAACCGCATCGGGGAGCGCACGACCGCTCCCGAGGTGCTCGCACGGATAGAGGAACGAGGTCTGCTGGACGTGATCCGACCATGAGCGCGGTGCGACGGTGAGCGCGGTGCTGGACACCGCGCTGTTCACCGAGGTGTTCGTCACCCTGTTCGTCATCATGGACCCGCCCGGCACGGTGCCCGTGTTCCTGGGGCTGACGTCGGCGATGGGGGCCAAGCAGCGCAACCGCGCCGCGCGCCAGGCGATCCTCGTCGCGTTCGGCGTCATCGTGGTCTTCGCGCTGTTCGGCCAGCAGGTGCTGCACTACATGGGCATCACGCTGCCGGCGCTGCAGGCCTCCGGGGGTCTGCTGCTGCTCCTCATCGCGATGGAGCTGCTCACGGGCAAGATGGAGGAGCCGTCGCCGTCGGGCAACAAGGGCGTCAACGTGGCGCTCGTGCCGCTGGGCACGCCGCTGCTGGCGGGGCCGGGCGCGATCGTCGCGACGATGGTGTTCGTCCAGCAGACCCGGGTGTCGGACGACGGCGGCGCGCCGCAGCTGATCGCCATCGCGGTGGCGATCGTGCTGGTGCACGTGTGCCTGTACCTGTCGATGCGGTTCGCGAACGTCATCCACCGGGTGCTGCGGGAGTCGGGCGTCACGCTGGTGACGCGCATCGCGGGCCTGCTGCTGGCCGCGATCGCGGTGCAGCAGATCGCCACGGCGGTCACCGAGTTCGTCAAGATGGCGCAGTAGCGCCCGGGGTGCGGCCGTCCGGCCGGACCCCCGCGATCGTAAACATGGGATGTTAGGGTCTTTGGGTGTCCGAGCCCGTCGTGCCCCCGACCACGCCCATGACGTCGCCGATCTCCCCGCCCCGCAAGGTCTCCGAGCTCGTCGTCGAGCACCTGACCGACCTCGTCGAACGGGGGGAGTGGCCCGTCGGGTCCCGCATCCCCGCCGAGCCCGAGCTCGTCGCCCAGCTCGGCGTCGGGCGCAACACGGTCCGCGAGGCCGTGCGTGCCCTGGAGCACGCCGGCATCCTCGAGCCGCGGCGCGGCGACGGCACCTACGTGCGCGCCGCCAGCGGCCTGGACGCCGCCATCGGGCGCCGGGCGCGCACCTCCGACGCGCTGCAGGTGCTCGAGGTGCGCTCCGTGCTCGAGCGCGGGGCCGCGCGCGTCGCCGCCGGCCGGGTCGCCGCGGGCGGGCACGGCGACGGCGCCCTCGCTGCGCTGCGGACGGCGCTCGACCGGCAGGAGGCCGCTGCCCGCGAGGGCGGCGAGGACGACTTCCGGGCCGCCGACGTCGCCTTCCACGCCGAGCTCGTGCGCTCCGCCGGGAACGCCCTGCTCGCCGAGCTCTACGACGGCATCGACCACGTGCTCGTCCGGACCCTCGCCACCGACGCCCACGGCCGGCACCACCGCGACGTGCCCGGCCACCGCGAGGTCGTCGACGCCGTCGCCGCCGGGGACCCCGACGCCGCCGAGCGCGCGGTCGAGGCCACGATGGCCGCGGTCCATGCCCATCTCGTCGACCGGGCGGACGCCACGGCGGCGCCGTCGTCCGGCACGACGACGGAGGTGGACGCGTGAGCCTCCGTCGCCCGCTCGGGGCGGGGGCCGTCGTCGCCATCGTCCTCGCCGCGCTCAACCTCCGCCCCGGTGTCGTCGCCGTCTCGCCCCTGCTGGGCGAGATCCTCGCGGAGGAGGGGCTCAGCGCCACCGCCGGCGGCGTCCTCACGACGCTGCCCGTCCTCTGCTTCGGGCTCCTCGCCCCCGTGGCGCCCGGGCTGGCCCGCCGCGTCGGCCTGGAGCGCGCCCTGTTCGGCAGCCTCGTGGTGCTGTGCCTCGGCTTCGCGCTGCGGCTCGTGCCCGGGATCGCCCCGCTGCTGGTGGGCACGCTCGCCGTGGGCTCCGCGATCGGGCTCGGCAACGTGCTGCTGCCCGCCCTGATCAAGCGCGACTTCGCCGACCGGGTCGGCCTCATGACCGCGTTGTACTCCATGGCCCTGTCGGGCGGCGCGGCGCTCGCCGCCGGCCTCACCGTGCCGATCGCCACGGCCACCGGCATGGACTGGCGCGCCGCGCTCGCGTCGTGGGGGCTGCTCGCCGTGCTCGGCGCCGTCGTCTGGGCGCCGCGCGCGCTGCGCTCGACCGGCGTGGTCGCCACCCGCCGGCCGCCGGGCGCCACCCCCGCCGACGCCGTGCGGTCGGTGTGGCGCAGCCCGCTGGCCTGGGCAGTCACCGTGCTGATGGGCACGCAGTCGCTGTCGTTCTACGCCGTGAACGCGTGGCTGCCGGAGATCTTCGTCGCCGCGGGCCGGAGCGTCGCGGTGGGCGGCTGGCTGCTCGCGCTGACCAACCTGCTCGGCATCGTCGGCTCGTTCGTCACGCCCGTGCTCGCGGGCCGCATGCGGCGGCAGCGGGGGATCGGCGTCGTCATCGTCGCGCTCATCACCACCGGCCTGGTCGGCCTGATCCTCGCGCCCGACGCCGCCGTGCTGTGGGTCGTGCTGCTCGGCCTCGGCCAGGGGGGCGGCATCAGCCTGGCGCTGACCCTCATGGCCCTGCGCACCGAGAACGCCGCGCGCACGTCCGAGCTGTCGGGCATGGCGCAGAGCGCGGGCTACGTGCTGGCCGCCTGCGGCCCGCTCGGCCTCGGCGTGGCCCACGACGCCACCGGATCGTGGACCGCGCCGCTGGTGCTGCTCGTCGTGGCGTCGTTGGTGCAGGGTGTGGCGGCCTGGTTCGCCGGGCGGGACGAGATCGTCCGCTGACGCGCGCTCAGAGGCCCACGGGCTCGAGCGTGACGTGCACGTTCGCGCCCGGCTCGAGGCCCTCGGCCACGCGTACCGCCTTCTTCATCGGCAGCACGTAGCCCCGCTGCTCGTCGCTGGGGAACACCGACGTCGACCAGGTCGTGGCGCCGACGGTGACGGTGACCTTGATCGACCCGAAGCCGCGCGGCGGCAGGGGAAGCTCGGCGAGGGTGTCGGACTCCTCCGGCGGCACCGTGACGAACCACCACGAGTCCGTGCGGACCTGCCACTGCCACAGCGGGGCGGAGAACGTCAGGCGCATGCCGGCCACGCTACGACCCGCCCCGGACATGGATCGAGCGTGGTGGAGGGATCTTCGGAAAGGGAGGCGGGGGGAACGTTCAGACATTCTGCGCGCGCCAGGG
>NZ_JBHJVM010000033.1:0-2799 GCF_042264825.1 Isoptericola sp. NPDC056134 | reverse complement strand
ACTGGCCCCTCCCGCTGCCTACCTCTTCCACCCCACCCCCCGCTAGGTAGTTCGTCGTGGCGGTGTATTGTGGAGGCTTGCTGGTGTCGCCGTCCCCCCCCCCCCACGCTCGATGCGCGCCGGGTGCCGTGGTGGGGGTCAGCCCTCCGACGGGGCCTGCGGGGCGGAGGAGCCGCCCTCGACCGGGCGGCCTCCGCGGGTGCGACGGCGGTTGCGGCTGCGACGACGGCGCTGCTCGCCGTCGCGCTGCTCGCCCGCACCGGACGCTGCCGCCTCGGAGCGCTCGCCCGCGCCGTCCGCCGAGCCCTGGCCGGAGCGCGAGCCCTGGCCGGAGCGCGAGGCGCCGCGGCCGCCGCGCGAGCCGCCGTCGCGGCGACCGTCCCGGCCTCCGTCACGACCGCCGCGGTGGCCGTCGCGCTGGCCGCCGGAGGAGCTGGTGCGCTTGCCCGTCTCGCCGAGGTCCTCGAGCTCCTCGGCCTCCAGGCCGCCCAGCTGCTGCTTGCTCTTCGGCAGGCGGCCCTTGGTGCCCTCAGGGATGCCCAGGTCGGAGAAGAGGTGCGGCGAGCTCGAGTACGTCTCGACCGGCTCCGGGAACCCGAGGTTCAGCGTGCGGTCGATGAGCTGCCACCGGGGCACGTCGTCCCAGTCGACGAACGTCACCGCGGTGCCCTGCTTGCCCGCGCGGCCGGTGCGGCCGATGCGGTGCAGGTAGGTGCGCTCGTCCTCGGGGCACTGGTAGTTGACGACGTGCGTGACGTCGTCGACGTCGATGCCGCGCGCCGCGACGTCCGTCGCGACGAGGACGTCGATGTGGCCGTGCCGGAACGCGCGCAGGGCCTGCTCGCGCGCGCCCTGGCCGAGGTCGCCGTGGATGGCGCCGGCCGCGAAGCCGCGGTCGCGCAGCTCGTCGGACACCTTCGCCGCGGTGCGCTTGGTCCGGGCGAACACGATGGTCCGCCCGCGGCCCTCGGCCTGCAGCAGGCGGGCGAGCACCTCGACCTTGTCCAGCGCGTGCGCGCGGTAGACGACCTGGCGCGTGTTCTTCACGGTCGCGCCGTCGTCGTCCGGCTCGGCCGCGCGGATGTGCGTGGGCTGCGACATGTAGCGGCGGGCCATCGAGACCACCGGGCCGGGCATCGTCGCGCTGAACAGCATGGTGTGCCGCACCGCGGGCGTGCGGGCGAGGATCTTCTCGACGTCCGGCAGGAAGCCCAGGTCGAGCATCTCGTCGGCCTCGTCCAGCACGACCGTGGCCGCGCGGGTGAGGTTGAGGTGGCCCTGGTTGAGCAGGTCGACCATGCGGCCCGGCGTGCCGACGACGACCTCCACACCGCTGTTCAGCATCTCGATCTGCGGCTCGTACGCGCGCCCGCCGTAGATCTGCGCGATGCGCACGGAGCGCTTCTTCGAGGCGGTGGCGAGGTCGTTCGCGACCTGCACCGCGAGCTCGCGGGTCGGCGCGACGACGATCGCCTGCGGCTTGCCGGGAGCGGGCAGCTCGTCGTAGCCGGGCTCGCCGGGCGCGACGACGCGGTGCAGCAGCGGAACGCCGAAGCCGAGGGTCTTGCCCGTGCCGGTCTTGGCCTGGCCGATGATGTCGTGACCCTGCAGGGCCACCGGCAGCGTCATCGCCTGGATGGGGAACGGGTGGGTGATGCCGGACTCGCGCAGGGCCTCGACGATCTCGGGGCGCACCCCGAAGTCCGCGAAGGAGACGTCCTGCGCCTGGATGGCGGCGGGGGTGGAGTAGTCGGGCTCGCCGGTGGCGGGCGCCGTGGGGGCCGCGGTGGCGGCGGGTTCGGTCGTGGTCACGGGTACCTTCGTCTGCTCGTCGGCGCGCGCGAACCGGGCTCCCGATCGGGCCGGAGATCCGGCGACGGGCCGTGTTCGGGTCGCAAGGAGCGCCGAGGTGGTCGGCAGCCGATCGCGGAAGAACGTCGCTCAGGCTCGGCAGGGATCCCGCCGGGCCGCTGCGGTCGAGTCAGTGGATTGAGACCCATGGCGTGACGACCGGGCAACCGAAGTACACGCCCATGGTACGCGACGGGTGCCGGGTAGGGGTGTGACGTGGCCGGTCGCCTCTATCCTGAGGCGCGTGAGCGAGCAGCAGAGCACCCCGGACCCCGCCCTGACGACGCTGGTCGGGCTCGCGGCCTACACGGAGCTGGCGGCGTTCGGGCTGCTCGCGGCCCGGTCGGTGGACGCCCCCGACCTTGTCGCCCGTCAGACGCTGGCGACGGCGGCGGGGGAGGCGCTGAGCCGTCAGGAGCGGCTGCTCGATCTCGTCGACGCCCCGGGGCCCGAGGGCTCGGGGGGCGCCGGCGCGGCCGCGACGATGGCCCCGTTCGACGGTGCGCTGGCCGACTTCGACGCCCGCACGACGCCGTCGGGCTGGGCCGAGGGCCTGCTCAAGAGCGTCGTGGGGCTCGGCGTCGCGCAGGACCTGTGCCGCGAGCTCGCCGCGGGCCTGCCCGGCGGCGCGGCAGGCTTCGTGGCCGCCGTGGGCGAGCCCCGGCCCGACGACCCCGCGACCGCCGTGCTGGCGGGGGCCGCCGCGGCGGACGGCGTGCTCGCCTCGCGCCTGGCGCTGTGGGGGCGCCGCGTCGTCGGCGAGGCGCTGGGCCTCGTCCCCGTGCTGCTCGCGGCGCACCCGCCGCTGGCCGCGGTGGGCGCCCACTCCCGGGGGGGCCGCAAAAAAAAAAGGGCGGCCCCCCCAAAAGGGGCCCTCCCCCCACCCCCCACCCAACCCCCCCCCCCAACCGAACCCCCCCACCCCCCCCCCCCCCCCCCCACCAACCC
>NZ_JBHJVM010000032.1:0-31900 GCF_042264825.1 Isoptericola sp. NPDC056134 | reverse complement strand
AAACGCGCGCTCCACACTCCGCACGACCTTCGTCCCGTCACCCATCCCAACACCCCTCACCAGATCAGGTGTTGCGACGACCGCTTGAACCCGCCCGCCCCGGAGCTGTCAGGACCAGGTCACGGTATTCATGCTCCTCGTCCTGACAGCTCGCGCCTACGATCGTCTCGATCCTCATGACCGAGAACCTTCCTCCCGCGCCGGCGTCCGCCATCACGCCACCCGTCGACGAGCGTCGCGCCACGATCATCCTGGTCGCGATGGCGCTGTCGACGTTCCTGTTCGTCACCGTCGAGTCGCTGCCGTCCGGCCTGCTCACCCTCATGGCCCCCGACCTGGGTCGGTCCACGTCCGAGATCGGCCTGCTCGTCACGGGCTACGCGCTGGTGGTGCTGATCACCACGGTGCCGCTGGCGCACTGGGCGCGACGCGTGCCGCGCCGGTGGGTGCTGTCCGCGTGCGCGGGCGTGGCCGCCGTCGCGACGCTGTGGGCCGCGCTCGCGCCGAGCTACGAGCAGCTGATGGCGGCCCGCCTGGTGACGGCGACGGCGCAGGCGCTGTTCTGGGCCGCCGTCGTGCCCGCGACGACCGGGCTGTTCCGGCCCGTCGTGCGCGGCAAGGTGATGACGCGCCTCGCGCTGGGCAACTCGCTCGCCCCGGTGCTCGGCGTGCCGGCGGGCACATGGCTCGGCGAGCACACGTCGTGGCGGTGGACGTTCGCGGCCGTCGCGGTGCTCTCGCTCGTGGTGACGTTCGTGGTCCTGGCGCTGTTCCCGACGATGGCGCCGTCCGAGGGCGGGGCCAGCCGCGCGCCGCACCCGAGCCGACGCCGGTTCCTCTTCCAGATGGTCACGACCGGGCTGGTCCTCACCGGCGCGTTCGGCGTCATCACGTTCGTCACGCAGTACTTCATCGAGGTCACCGGGTTCGAGCAGTCGGACATGGCCCGGCTGCTGCTGCTGCAGGGCGCGGCCGGGGTGGTGGGCACGATCGTGGTGGGCCGGTTCATCGACGCCCGCCCGGTGGCGGTGCTGCTCGTCGCGCTCGCCGTGCTCACCGTCGCCCTCGTGAGCCTGTGGGCGTTCGGCGCGAACCCCGTCGCGGCCGTGGCGGCGCTGGCGCTGTTCCGGTTCTCGTTCTCGTGCGTACCGCCCGCCCTGTCCCACCGCGTGATGCTCGTGGCTCCCGCGTCGACCAACATGGGGGTGGCGATCTCGTCGTCCATGTTCAACGTGGGTATCGCGGCCGGATCTGGCCTGGGCGCTGCCCTCGTCGCCGCCGTCGGCGTGCACGTCGTGCCGCTCGCGAGCGGCGTCGTCGTGCTCCTGGCGCTGCTCGTCGCCCTCGCCGAGGAGCGCTTCAGCCCGGCCCTGCCGGGCGCGCACGGACAGGATGGCGTGCGTGACCCTCCCGTCCGACGACGACCGCTGCCCCTGCGGCTCCGGCGACACCTACGGCGCGTGCTGCGGCCCGTTGCTGGCCGGCGACCGGCCCGCCCCCACCGCGGAGGCGCTGATGCGGTCGCGCTACACCGCGTTCGCCGTCGGCGACGCCGCGTACCTGCGCGCCACATGGCACCCGCGCACGCGGCCGCCGTCGCTGGAGCTCGACGACGACCAGGAGTGGCGGCGCCTCGCGGTCCTCGCCACCCACGCCGGCGGCCCGTTCGACGACGGCGGCGAGGTCGAGTTCGTGGCGCAGTACGTGCAGGCGGCCACGGGTGAGCGGGGCCGCCTGCACGAGGTGAGCCGGTTCGTCCGCGAGGGCGGCCGCTGGTTCTACGTGGACGGCGACGTCGGCGCCTGAGCGGCGGCCGGCTCCAGCCCTGGGTCGGTCGCGGGTTCGGGCGACGTGCCGGACGCCGGCTCCGGCACCCGCCGGAGCTGGTCGCCGTTGAGCAGCAGGTTGAGCAGGATGGCGCTGATCGCACCGGCGCTGATGCCGGAGTCGAAGATCAGCTGGAACCACGTCGGGAACTCGGCGTAGATCTCCGGGCGCACGGTCGGGAGCATCGCGACGCCGAGGGACACGGCGACCACGAGGATGTTCTTGCTGGTGAACGTCACCTTGGTGAGCGAGCGGACGCCGGACGCCGCGACCATGCCGAACAGCGCGATCCCCGCGCCGCCGAGCACGGCGCTGGGCACGCCCTCCACCACCGCGCCGACCTTGGGCACCAGGCCCAGCACCACGAGGATGCCGCCGGCCATCGTCGCGACGTAGCGCGACGCGACCCCCGTCAGGCTGACGAGGCCCACGTTCTGCGCGAACGCGGTGTACGGGAAGGTGTTGAACATCCCGCCGAGGACGGTCGAGAGCCCGTCCGCGCGCAGCCCGTCGCCGAGCCGCCGCTTCGTCACGGGCCGGCCGGTGATCTCGCCGACGGCGATCATGTCGCCCGTCGTCTCCGTCATGATCACGAGCCCCACGACCAGCATCGACACCACGGCGGCGAGCGGGAACGTCGGCAGGCCGAAGTGGAACGGGGTCACGACGGCGAACCAGCCCGCCTCCCCGACGCCCGACCAGTCGACCTTGCCCATCGGCAGCGCGGCGAGCGTGCCCAGCGCGAGCCCGAGCAGCACGGAGAGACGCGCGAGGGCGGGCGGGGCGAAGCGTTCGACGAGCACGATGAACAGCAGCGTCCCCGCCGCGAGCGCCAGGTCGGACGGCGCGGCGGTCTCGCCGTTGTTCGTGATCCACCCCGCGGCGACGTCCATGAGCGAGACGCCGATGATCAGGATGACCGTGCCGGTGACGAGCGGCGGGAAGAAGCGCAGCAGCGCCGAGAAGAACGGCGCGACGAGGATCATGAAGAGGCCGCAGGCGATGGTGGCGCCGAAGACGGCGGTGATGTCGTAGGTCGTGCCGATGGTGATCATCGGGCCGACGGCGGCGAACGTCACGCCCTGCATGAGCGGCAGCCGGACGCCGAACCGCCAGAACCCGAGGGACTGGATGATCGACGCGATCCCCGCGACGAACAGGTCGGCGCTGATGAGGAACGCCAGGTCCTGCGCGGAGTAGCCGAGGGCGCCGCCCACGATGAGCGGCACCGCCACCGCCCCGGCGTACATCGCGAGCACGTGCTGCAGCCCGAGCGGGAAGAGCCGCGCCAGCCTCGGCACCTGGTCCACCGGGTGCGCGGTCACGGGTGGTGCTGTGCTGCGTGAAGCTTCGGACATCGGTCGTCCCCTTCCGTCACCGGGCGCCTGGGCGGCGCGTCGGGACGACCGTAGGGAGCGACGGTTTCCGTGGGATCAAACAGCGTTTCCGGGAGGTGACATCTTCTCGGATGAACCTTTCACGTCATCCGGCCCGTGAGGACGACGACGTCGTACGGCGCGAGCGGGAGGGTCGCGGAGGCGTCGTGGCGCGCGTCGGTGAGCACGTCGGTGAGGGCGGCGGCGGCGCGGACGCCGTCGGGCCCGGCCGCGAGCGCCGCGGCGAGCACGAGCGTCGCGGGGCGGTCCGTGTGGTTGAGAGCCACCAGGGTGCCGCCCCGCCACACGGTCTCGACGCCCGGGACCTGGCCGCCGAGAGCGACGCCCGCGTCGTCGAGCGCGGCGCGGAGCACGGCCTCGAGGCCGCCGCCCGGCCCGCTGAGGTCGGCGCCGACGTACCAGGCGCGGCCCGCGCCGTGCGCGTGCCGCGCGACGGCGACGCTGCCGGCCAGCGGGCCGTCGTCGTAGGTGGCGAGCACCTCGGCGCCGTCGGTGCGAGCTCGCTCTCCCAGGGTCGTCGCGGTGCCGTGGTGCCCGGTCAGCGGACCGGCCCAGGAGACCGCGCTGCCGCCGTCGGGCAGCGGCACCCACTCCTCGGCGGAGACCCCGAGCACGTGCCGCAGGGGCGCGGGCGAGCGGCCCGCGTGCAGGTGGGCGAGTCCGTCCGCGACGCCACCGAACGGCCCCCACACCAGGTGCCCGCCGCCAGCCACGTAGGCGTCGAGCCGGTCGGCGGCGGGCCGCTCCAGCACGGTCAGCGCCGGGGCGAGCACCAGGTCGTACGCCTGCAGCGGGTCGCCGGGCGCGACGACGTCGGCGACGACGCCGAGCCGCCACAGCTCCCGGTGCCAGGCCTGCAGCGTGGCGAGCGGGTCGAGGCGCGCCGTCGGGAGCGCGACCTGGGTGGCGGCCCACCACGACGGCCAGTCCCACAGCAGCGCGACGCGCCGGTGGACGCGCTCGCCGACGAGGCCGCGCAGCGCGCGCAGCTCGGCACCCAGGGCGCGGACGCCCGCGTGCACGGCCGTGTCCGCTCCCGCGACGGGCAGCATCGCGGAGTGGAAGCGCTCGGGGCCGGAGCGCGCCTGGCGCCACTGGAAGAACAGCGCGCCGTCGCCGCCGTGCGCGAGCGCCTGGAGCACCTCGGTGCGCAGCCGCGCGGGCGACTTCGTGAGGTTGTGCTCCCGCCAGCTCACGGCGCTCGCCGCCTGCTCCATGCGCAGCCACGACCCGCCGCCCGCGAGCCCGCGCGCGAGGTGGTTGACGAGCGCCGCGTCGGCGGGCGCGTCGGGGGACGCCGGGTCGGGGTAGGCGTCGTCGGCGATCACGTCGAGGTCCGCGCGCCAGTCGTGCGGGTCGATGCCGCCGAAGAACCCCATCAGGTTGGTCGTCACGGGGCGTCCCTGGTCGTGGCGCCGGACGACCGCCTTCTGCTCGCGGTAGAGGTCGAGCAGCAGGTCGGAGCCGAAGCGCCGGAAGTCGAGCTCCTGCGACGGGTTGCGGTGATAGGGCGCGACGCGCGGCGGCAGGATCTCAGCCCAGTCGCCGTACTCCTGCGACCAGACGGTCGTGGCCCAGGCCGCGTTCAGCGCGTCGAGCGTGCCGTACCGCGCGCGGAGCCAGTCGCGGAACCGCTCCGCGCACCGGTCGCACCAGCAGAACTGCCCGTACTCGTTGCCCGCGTGCCACATCCGGACGGCGGGGTGGCCGGCGTAGCGGGCGGCCACCCGCTCGGCGATCGCCACGGCCGCCTCCCGGTACGCCGGCGAGGACGGGCAGAACTGGTTGCGCGAGCCGTAGCTCAGCACCGTGCCGTCCGCCGTCGTGGGCAGCGACCCCGGGTGCCGGTGGCCCAGCCACGGCGGCGGCGAGGCGACGGGCGTGGCGAGGTCGACGGCGATCCCGGCGTCGTGCAGCAGGTCCAGCACGTCGTCCAACCAGGCGAACCGGTACTCGCCCGGGCGCGGCTCGATGTGCGACCAGCTGAAGACGCCGACCGTGACGAGGTTGACTCCCGCCTCCCGCATGAGCGCGACGTCCTCCCGCCAGACGGCGGGCTCCCACTGCTCGGGGTTGTAGTCCCCGCCGTACAGGATGCCCAGCTCGTCCGTGAGCCGTGCGAGACCAGCCGTCATTGCCGCGATACCCCCGTGGACCGTCGAAGCGCTTCGATGCGCGCGCCAGCCTACTCACCCCCGAGTTGTCAGGACCAGCGCCACGAAAACCCCGCGCTCGCCCTGACAACTCCGGGAGGCGTCAGCCGACGCGGCCTGCCAGCCAGCCCGCCAGGCGGTCGGGGCGGTCGGTGATGATCGCGTCCACGCCGAGCGCGACGGCGGCGGCCCAGTGCGCGGGCTCGTTCAACGTCCAGACGGCGGTGGAGAGGCCGGCGTCGTGGAGCCGGGCGACGACGTCGGGGTCGTCGCGCAGCACGGTGCCCTGCGGGTTGCACATGACGACGTCGAGGTCGTGGCACCGCTCGACGAGGTCGTCGCGGGCGGCGGTGACGAGCAGGCCGCGGCGCAGCCCCGGGTCGGCGTCGCGCAGGGCAGCGACCGTCTCGGGCCAGAAGCTCTGCGCCACCGTGCGGTCGGCGAGGCCCGCCGCACGCAGCGGCTCGGTCACCCGGCGCACCTCCCGCGCGGACCACGCGCCCTTGACCTCCAGCAGCAGGTCCAGGCCCGGGCGGACGCGCAGCAGGTCGATCACCTCGGCGAACGTCGGCACCCGCTGCCCCGCGTACGCGGGCGAGAACCACGACCCGGCGTCGAGCAGCCGGACCTCCCGCAGCTCGAGGTCCGCCAGCTTGCCGCTGCCGTTGGTCGTCGCGTCCACGGTGTCGTCGTGGATGACGACGACCTCGCCGTCTGCGGTGAGCCGGACGTCGATCTCGAGCGAGTCCGCTCCCGCCCGCGCTGCGCTCTCGAACGCGGCGCGCGTGTTCTGCGGCGCGACCGCGCTGTTGCCACGGTGGGCGACGACGCGCGGCCGGAGCGACCCGTCGGCCTCGCTCAGCCCTGCCGCGCCCGTCACAGGTACGGCTCCACGTTCTCGGTGTACGCCGTCTCGATGCGCGGCGTGACGGCCTCGAACGCCGCCTTCGGGTCGGCGTCCTCGATGACGATCTGCTCCAGCGCCTCGTTGAGCAGCGCGTCGGCGCCCGGGACGAAGACGCGCATGTCGTCCTGCACGCGGGCCTTGTCGGCGAGCTGGTCGACGGCGGTGCGGAACTGCGGCGTCTGCTCGTAGGTCTTCTTCATCGCGTCGCTCTCGACGGCGGACGTGCGCACCGGCATGTAGCCCGTGGCCTGCGAGAACGTGGCCGTGTTCTCCGTGTTCGTGAGGAACTCGAGGAACATCGCGGCCGCGAGCTGCTGCTCCGGCGTCTTCGACGACGGGATGGCGAGCCCGGTGCCGCCGGTCGGCGTGCCGCCGCCCTTCGGGCCGTCGGGCAGGTAGGCCGTGCCGACCTCGAACGACGCGGCGTCGAGGGCGCCCTTGAGCGAGCCCGTGGAACCGATCGTCGAGGCGATCAGGCCGGACGAGAAGTCCGCCATCGCGTCGTCGGCGGAGAGCGTCGCGACGCCGGAGCCGTGGAACAGGTCGCGCACGAACTCGCCGCCGGCGACCGCCTCCGGGGTGTCGAGCGTGAGGTCGAAGCCGTCCGAGTACGCGCCGTCCTGCCCCCAGATCATGTTCTCGAACCACCACGCGCCCCACGACGGGCCGGTGGACAGGCCGAACGTCGAGCCGCCCTTCGGCACCTCCTTCTTCACTGTCGCGTCCCACTCGACCAGCTCGTCCCAGGTCTCGGGGCCGCGGTCGGGCAGGCCGGCCTTCGTCCACAGGTCCTTGTTGTAGTAGAAGAGCGGCGTGCTGCGGGCGTACGGCACCGCCCAGTGCTGGTCGTCGTACTCGTAGTCCGCGTACAGGGCGGGCTGGAAGTCGTCCGCGTCGGCGTCGAGGAACTCCATGACGTCGTCCACGGGCATGATCTGGTCGTTCAGGTGGTACCGGAACCACCACACGTCGGACGCGATGACGAGGTCGGGCAGCTCGTCGGTCTGCGACGCGGCCTGGAAGCGCTGGGCGACCTCGTCGTAGTCGGCGCCGGCGGTCACGAGGTCGACCTCGATGCCGGACTCCGCGGTGAACTCGTCGATGAGCTGCTGCTCGAGCTCCTGCGACTGGCCCGGGTGGTTGCTCCACCAGGTGATCTCCTTCGCGGGCTCGACCTGCGACCAGTCGACGGCCTCGGCGGACGCGTCGCCGGAGGCCGTGGCCCCGACGCTCGGGCCGGCACAGGCGGTGAGGGTGAGGGCCGAGACCGCGGCGAGCGCCGCGACGGCGGTGCGGGTCCGGCGGGCAGGACGGTGGGACACACGTGCTCCTTGGTTCGGGGTGGTGTTCGGGAGGCAGGCCGGGCGGGACGGGGTCACCCCGTCACCGCGCCCGCGGTGAGGCCGGCGACGAGGCGTCGCTGGAGGATCAGGAAGACGAGCAGGATGGGCAGCGTCACGACGACGGTCGCGGCCAGCAGCACGCCCCAGTTCGACATGCCGTCGGTGTTCTGCAGCAGCGTGAGGCCGACGGGGAGGGTCATCCTGTCGGCGTGGTCGACGACGAGGAACGGCCACAGGTAGTCGTTCCACTCGGTCACGACGGACACCAGCGCGACGGCGGCGAGCGTCGGCGTGCTCATCGGCACGACGAACGTCCACAGCTTGCGCCAGTGCCCGGCGCCGTCCAGCTCGGCCGCCTCGAGGATGGACGCGGGCAGCGTGAGGAAGTGCTGCCGGAACAGGAAGGTGCCGAACGCGCTCGCCAGGCCGGGCACGAGGATCCCCTGGTAGGTGTTGAGCCAGCCGAGGCTCGCGACCAGCGTGTAGTTGGGGATGATCGTGATCTGCGGCGGGATCATCAGGGTCGCGATGACGAGCCCGAACACGAGCTTCTTGAACGGGAAGTCGAGGAAGACCAGCGCGTACGCGCAGGCCAGCCCGAGCGCGACCTTGAGGCCCGCGCCGACGACGGTCAGGCCGATGCTGTTCGCCAGCAGCCGCCCGAGCGGGATCGCGCCCGCGGCCTGCGCGTAGTTGTCGAGGCTCGGCGAGCCGGGCAGCCACTGCAGCGGCACCTGGTACAGCTCCTCGGGCGTCTTGAGGCTGGCGAGGAGCAGCCAGGCCAGCGGCAGGCCGAGCACGACCGTCGCGAAGACCATCGTGAGATAGCCGCCGACCTGAGGCGACCGTCGTCGGGCCGAGCGCCCGGGGATCCGTCGGTCGATCATGACCGCGCTCATGCGTAGTGCACCTTCCGCTGGACGTACCGCATCTGCACCGCGGTGACGGCGAGGAGCACGAGGAACAGGACTGTCGCGACGGCGGACGCGTACCCCGCGCGGCCGCCCACGAAGCTCTCCTCGTAGATCGAGTACATGAGCGTCGTCGTGGATCCCAGGGGCCCGCCCTGGGTCATCGCCTTGATGATGTCGAAGGACTGCAATGAGGCGAGCATCATCGTGACCAGCAGGAAGAACGTGGTCGGGGTGAGCAGCGGCAGCACGATCGAGCGCAGCGTGCGGGCTGACGACGCGCCGTCGAGCGCGGCGGCGTCGCGCAGGTCCTGCGGCACGGCCTGCAGCCCGGCCAGGTAGATGAGGGCGACGTACCCGAGGTTCTTCCACAGGTAGACGACGATCACCATGACCAGCGGCCACGGGCGCGCGGTGTACCAGGCGGGCGACTCGAGTCCGACCCAGCCGAGCAGCTCCTGCACCAGGCCGTAGCGCGGGTCGAACATGAACAGCCAGAGGATGCCGACGGCGAAGCCGCTCAGCACGTAGGGCGCGAACGCGATCGTGCGGGCGATGCCGCGGCCCCGCAGCCGACGGTTCAGCAGCAGCGCGAGGCCCAGGCCCAGCACCATCGCGCCGCCGACGGTCGCGACGGTGAAGACGAGCGTCGTCGTCACGACGCGGCCCGTGGTCGGCGCGGAGAACCACTCGACGTAGTTGCCGAGCCCGACGAAGCGGGCCGACGGGGAGCCGAGGTTCCACTGCAGCGTCGACAGGTACAGGCTCTGCAGCAGCGGCCGGTAGACGAAGACGACGATGAGCAGGACGTTCGGCCCCGCGAGCAGCAGCGCCCACAGCAGGGCGTTCCGCCGTCGACGGGCGCCGAGGCGGCTGCGCGTGCGGGTGGCGGGTGGTGGGCCCGCGGGCGGGGTGCCCGCCCGGGCCGACGGGGCGTCCGGGAGACCGGACGGCCGTGGGGTCACGACGGTGGTCACAGCCGCGACTCTAGGAACCGCTGCGCCCGATATGTCCGGGTGGGCGGGGCGTCCGGCGAAGCGTTCGGGCAACGTTCATCGGGGCGGTCCCCGCAGGTCACGGGCGCACCGCGCCGGTCACGCGGACGTCGACCGGGCGTCAGGCGGGCGTCAGCCGGGCGTCGTCTCCGGGACACCCGCGCGGGGATAGGCCCGGGTCTTCTCCGAGGTGCCCATCCCCCACCGCACGGCGCGGGTGGCGAGGGAGCCCGCCGGCCCGCCGAGCGTGCGGCGGAACCAGGTGTCGACGTCGAGAGCGTCCCGCGCCCAGGCGGGCAGGGTCGAGACAGCGCCCGCCGCGAGCAGCGCGTAGGGCGGCCGAGCCGCTCGCGGCAGCGGCGGCTCGCGCAGCAGGAAGCGCACCGTGTCGAGCGCGGCCTCCGACGCCTCCAGCTCGGGCCGGTAGGCCTCGATCGTGTCGCGCAGCTCGGCGACCGTCCCGGGCACGACGACGGCGCCCAGCGCCCGCGCGACGCGCGCCACCTGCGCGACGTACTCGTCGGCCTCGCCGTCGGTGAGCGGCCGCTCCCCGAAGCGTTGGTGCGCGGTGAGGAACGAGTCGGCCTCCGCCGCGTGCACCCAGGTGAGCAGGTGCGGGTCGCCCGCGCGGTACGGCCGCCCGTCCAGCGCCTTGCCGCGCACCCGGTCGTGGACTGCCCGGACCCGGTCGACCATCGCCTGCGCGTCGTCCGCGGTGGCGAACGTCGTGGTCGCGAGGAACGTCGCCGTGCGCTCGAGCCGGCCCCACGGGTCGCCGCGGTAGCCCGAGTGCCCCGCCACGCCCGCCATCGCCAGGGGGTGCAGCGACTGCAGCAGCAGCGCCCGCAGCCCGCCCACGAACATCGACGCGTCGGCGTGCACCCGCCCCACCGGGCTGTCCGGCGCGAACCAGCGCGGGCCGGGCGTCAGGTGGATCCGGTCGCGGACCGCGACGCCGTCGGCGCCCGACACCTTCTCGAACAGCACCTCCCCCAGGCGCAGCCGCAGCCGCTCCACGGGGTTCGTCGCCGTCGTCATCCCGTCAGTATCCGCTCATACGTCCATCGGCGTGAGCACCGCGATGCGCCACCCGTCGTCCGTGCGCACGAGCTGGTAGACGAAACGTTCGGTGCCCTCGCCCGGCCCGTCGTGGTGCCAGGTCACGTCGGCCCACACGCTGTGGGCCGTGACCGCCACGACCCGCATGTCCGACGTCATGCCCGTGACGCCCTCGTACTGGCTCCACGACGACCCGAAGAACTGCTCCGTCTGCGCGCGGCTCGTCACCGGCAGCGACTGCCCGGGGAACAGGATCAGCGCCGGCACCGCGTACAGGTCGGCGACCGCCGCCTCGTCGCGGTCCAGCAGCGCCTGCCGGTAGCGGTCGAAGAACTCTGCGGCCACGGCGTCCGGTGCGTCCGTGCGGTCGGTGGTCATGGCGTCGCCTCCTCGCGAGTCGATTCCGTCGACAGGTCGACCGTACGCGCGACCGCGGGCACGAGCCTCTGCCCGCCGACCGTCGGGGAGTGACGGGCGGCGGGCAGAGACGGTCCTCAGGTCGCGGGCGTCACTTCACCGCGACCTCGACACCGCCGGAGAACATCGAGTCGTGCAGCTCGAGGGTCGCCGGGGTGGCGTTCCGGGGGATGTCGAAGACCACGACGCCGTCGACCTTGTTCCCAGGGTTGATCTCGTTGAGGAACGAGTTGGACTCGTCGAGGTAGATGCCGGCCTCCGAGTCCGCCGAGTGCGTGCGGCCCTTCGTGTCGACGAGGCTCTGGCTGCTCCCGTCGAAGTACTGCGCCTCGTCGCCGATGTTCTCCACCGTCATGTGGACGAGCACGAACTGCCCCTGCGCCTCCTCGCCCAGGAACTCGTCGCCGACCTCCTGCACGCCGTCCTCGAGCTTCGTCACCGTGAACTCGAACTTGCCGTCGCGGACCTTGTCACCGACGGCGGGCAGCGTGTCGGCCTTCTCGTCCTTGACGGGCTTCTCGTCCTTCTCGGTCTTCGCGCCCTCGGCCGGCCCGTCAGCGGACTCGTCCGTCGCCGCCTCTGCCTGCTGCGCCGTGGCCGTGTCGACGTCGGCGACGGCAGGGCTGTCGTCGCCGCCCCCACCGCTCGCGCTGGCGATGATGACGACGAGGACCACGGCCGTGCCGAGCCCGGTGAGCACCTTGTGGCGGGCGAACCAGTTCTTGCGCTTCTCCGGCGCCGGCGGCATCTGCGGCTGCGGCAACCAGCCCTGCGGCGCGCCGAAGGGCGCCTGCTGGCCGGGCTGCGGCGGCCCGTACGGCTGCTGCGGGTACGGCTGCTGCGAGTACGGCTGCTGCTGCGGGCCGGGCTGCTGCGGCACGGGCTGCTGGGACGGGTCGGGGTGAGGCGTGGACATGAGGACTCCTGAGGGGTGCGGTGCCACGAGGGCCGGGACGTCGATCGGAACGGGACGATCGTCCGGCGCAGGGGCACCCCGGCGGATCCCCTTCGCGGCTCGACCGGCCGAGCCGAAAGGTGGACAGGTTTCCCTCGCCGTCGAGCCGATCGGGGGACGGCGGCGGGCCGGCGACCGCCGTACGCTGCCCGCATGAATCCGCCGCCGAGCCCCGCCGACCCGTACGGCCGCCCGCCGTCGGGCGCGCCCGGCGGTCAGGGGCCCGGCGCGCCTCCCCCGCCGGTGCCGTCGTACGCCCAGCCCAACCCCCCGTATCGTCCCGCCCCCGCCGCGCCCGCGTCGCGCCTCTCGCCCGGCCGACGGTTCTGGAGCATCGCGGGCACGATCGGCGCGATGGTCGTGGCGTGGTCCTGCGCGATCGTCGGGATCGCGTTCGCCACCCCGGTGGACGACCTGGGCGACGCTGACGTCGCCTGGTCGCTGCTGTGGTTCGTCGTCGCGGTCGGCGTCGGGGCCGCGATGTGGTGGCGGACGTCGCACCCGGTGCTGGTCTGCCTCGCGACCGCGGCGGTCGGCGTCGTCGGCCCGCTCGGCGCCGTCGCGCCGCTCGTCGCGCTCCCGTGGGTGATCGCGCGGACGGACCTGCGGCGCAGCCTGCTGTGCGGCGGTGCGACGGCCCTCGCATTGGCCGTGACCTTCTGGCGCGACGCCACGACCGCACCGCAGGTGATCTTCTCGGTGGCGCTGGAGAACGGCTCCACCTCGTACATGTCGCCCGTGGGGTACATCGTGCTGGGCGTGCTCGGGCTCGCCGTCTCGGTCGGTGCCGGGCTGCTGCGACGCCTCGTCACCGCGAACGCGGACGCCGACGCCGCGCGCCAGGTGGCCCAGCGCGCCGACGTCGCGGCCCAGGAGGCGCTGCAGCAGGCGACCGCCGAGGCGCGGCGCGCCGACGACCTCCGGGCCGAGTCCGAGGCGTTGCGCACCGAGCTCACCCGGCAGGAGGAGCGCGACCTCATCGCCCGCGAGATGCACGACACCGTGGCGCACCAGCTCTCCCTCGTCTCCCTCGAGGCGGCGTCGCTCGAGGTGTCGTCCGACGACCCGGGGGTCGGGGACGCCGCGCGGTCCATGCGCTCGTCGGCGCACCGGGCGCTCGAGGAGATGCGCACCCTCATCAAGTCCCTGCGCGACGGCGCCGAGGAGTACTCCGGCGCCGCGCCCTCCCTCGGCGACCTGGCCGAGCTGCTCGACGGCGCCCGGGAGCGCGGCGTCGACGTCACCGCCACCGTGTTCGTCACCGACGCCGACGCCGCGCCCCCCGCCCTGACCCGCGCCGTCTACCGCGTGGTGCAGGAGTCGCTGACGAACGCCGCGAAGCACGCGCCCGGAGCGCGCGTGGACGTCAACGTACGCGCCCGCCCCGGCGCCGGGATGGACGTCGTCGTGCGCAACGGTGCCGGAGCAACGCGCGGTGGCGTCCCCGGCGCGGGCGTCGGCATCCCCGGGATGCGGGAACGGTGCGAGGCTCTCGGAGGCTCGTTCGACGCCGCGCCGACCGAGGACGGCGGGTTCCGCGTGCGGGCGCACCTGCCGTGGGTGGTCACCGCGGAGGACTGAGGCTGCTGACGCTCCCCGGTCACCCTGCGCCGGCGGTACCGCGGTGGCTAGGGTCGGCGTGTGGTCAGGGTGATGATCGTCGACGACGATGCGATGGTGCGCGGGTTCCTGCGGACGATCCTCACGAAGAGCGGGCTCGACGTCGTCGCGGAGGCCGCCGACGGCGACGAGGTGGTCACCGCCGTACAGGCCCACCACCCGGACGTCGTCCTCATGGACCTCCGGATGGAGCGCATGGACGGCATCCGCGCCACCGCCGCCGCCGTCGCGCTCCCCTCCGCGCCCGGCGTCATCGCCATGACGTCGTTCGACACCGAGTCGGCCATCCTCGACGCCGTCCACGCCGGCGCCGCCGGCTTCCTCGCGAAGGACTCCGGCCCGGACGAGCTCGTCGCCGCCGTCCGCTCCGTCGCCGCGGGCGAGGGCGCGCTGTCCCCGCGGGCCGCGCGGGTCGTCATGGAGCAGGTCGGCTCCAGGCCTGCCGCCCGCGGCCGGCGCGAGGCGCGCGAGCTGCTCGCGCAGCTCACCGAGCGGGAGATGGAGATCGCGGGCGCCGTCGCCGAGGGACTGTCGAACGCCCAGATCGCGGAGCGACTGTTCCTCGGCGAGGCGACGGTCAAGACTCACCTGGCCCGCGCCACCACCCGGCTCGGGGTGAACCGCGTGCAGCTGGCGCTGCTGGTGGACCGGGCCTGGTGAAACGGCTGCCAACTCCCAGGACGACCGAGCGGCGGTGATTTTCGCCCGGCGCGTCGGTCACCATCGGCACGGGGGCTCACAGCAGAGCATCGTCGCCACAACCGGACCGGAGACCAACGATGGGGATCACACTTTCGGACACAGTCCTTCTGTTCGGGGCCATGCCGTGCTGACGCGGGTCGCGGACGGTGTGTGGGCGCACCGGAGCGAGCTGCTCCAGAACAACGCGGTGGTCGTGCGCGGCCCGAGCGGCGTACTCCTCGTCGACCCTGGGCTGACACGCGTCGAGATGGAGTGCCTCGCGCACGACCTCCGCGACCTGCACCTTCCGGTCGTGGCGGGTTTCGCGACGCATCCCGACTGGGACCACGTGCTCTGGCACCCCGAGCTCGGCGACGCGCCCCGCTACGGCACGGCCCGCTGCGCGGCAGAGCTGCGACGCGTGCTGTCGGACCCGGGCTGGGAGACGCGCGTCACCGAGGGGCTGCCGCCCGAGATCGCGGACGACGTGCCGCTCGACGGGTACGGCCTCGTCACCGCCCTGCCGGACGGGACGACGCGGATCCCCTGGGACGGTCCTGACGTCCGGGTCGTCGCGCACCCGGCGCACTCCCCGGGCCACGCGGCCCTGCTGGTCGAGGAGCACCGGGTTCTTGCGGCCGGCGACATGCTCTCGGACGTCTTCGTCCCCATGCTCGACGACTTCGACGACGCGAACGACCCGATCGGCGACTACCTCAGCGGACTGGAGCTCCTGGAGCGGGTGGCCGGCGGCGTCGACGCCGTGGTCCCGGGGCACGGGTCGGTCGGCGGGGCCGACCAGCTGCGCGCGCGGTTCGCGCAGGACCGCGCGTACCTGCACGCGCTGCGAGACGGCCGCGCTCCCGACGACCCGCGGATCGGCCCGAGGGCCAAGCCCGGCTGGGAGTGGGTGAGCGACATCCACGAGGGGCAGGCCCAGAGCGTCGCCCGCCGGCGCGAGGCCCGCGGGTCGCGCGACTAGCGCGCCCCGGCGAACGCGTCGGCGTCAGTCGCCGCGGCGTCGAGGTAGCGCACGATCCGGTTGACGGCGTCCCGGCCGGCGCGGTTGGCGCCGATGGTCGACGCGGACGGCCCGTAGCCGATGAGGTGCACGCGCGGCTCGCCGTCCACCTGGGTGCCGTCCATGCGGATGCCGCCGCCGGCGGTGCGCAGGTGCAGCGGTCGCAGGTGGTCGAGGGCGGCGCGGAAGCCGGTGTTCCAGAAGATGACGTCCACGGGAACGGTCTCGCCGTCGGGCGTGACGACGCCGTCGGGAACGATCCGGGTGAACATGGGCCGCCGGTGGAGCACGCCGCGCGCCTCGGCGGCGAGCAGCGACGGCGTCTTGATGAGGCCGGTGACGGACACGACGCTCAGCGGCGGCAGCCCTTCACGCACCCGGTCGGCGACCATCGCCACGGCGCGCGAGCCGTCCTCGGGCTCGAACGAGTCGCGCCACACGGGCTCCCGCCGCGTGAACCAGAAGGTCTGCGCCACGTGCGAGACCTCCTCCAGCAGCTGCACCGCGGAGATCCCGCCGCCGACGACGGCGACGCGCTGCCCCGCGAAGTCCTCGGCCCGCACGTAGTCGGCGGTGTGCAGCTGGCGGCCACGGAACGTCTCCTGCCCCGGGTAGGCGGGCCAGAACGGCTTCGACCACGTGCCCGTCGCGTTGACGATCGCCCGCGCGACGACGACGCCGGACCGGCCCCCGCCCTCCCACCGGACGAGCAGCCCGTCGTCGTCCGCCTCCTCGACGCGGCGTACGCGCACCGGCCGGACGACGGCGAGGCCCAGCTCGTGCTCGTAGTCGCCGAAGTACGCGGGCAGCACGTCGACGCTCGCCGCCTCCGGCTCCACGTCGGGCTGCTCGATGCCGGGCAGGTCGTGGATGCCGTTCACCGTGCTCATCCGCAGCGAGCGCCAGCGGTGCCGCCACGCTCCCCCGGGCCCGTCCTCGGCGTCCAGCACGAGGTAGGTGCGTTCGCCGGACGCCGCGCCCGCCGCGGGCGCGAACCCGCGCCGCCGCAGGTGGTACGCCGCCGACAGGCCCGCCTGTCCCGCGCCGATCACGACGACGTCCGCCATCTGCGGCACGGCCTCGGTCGTCGTCATGCCTCTGGCAACACTGCCCGCGACGGCGTGCTTCCGAGGGCCCGTGTGGTGTCGCGCACCCGCCGGGTCCGTGTCCCTGGAGGGGACTACCGTCACGACCCATGACCTACGCCAACGTCGGCACGCTGGGTGCCGCCCCCGGGAAGCGCGACGCGCTGGTCGCGCACCTCACGCAGCGCAGCACGGAGCTCGCGGACGCGGGCTGCCTCCTCTACGAGGTCGGCGTCAGCGACGACCAGCCGGACACGGTGTTCGTCGCCGAGCTGTGGACGTCGGCGGAGGCGCACCAGGCGTCCCTGCAGCTCCCCGCCGTGCAGGCGTCGATCGCCGAGGCCCGGCCCCTGCTGTCCGGCGAGTTCGGCGGCTTCCGCTTCACGGTCGTCGGCTCGCCGCTGCGAGACTGACGCGGTGACACGGGGAGAGGCGGAGACGGCCCGCCACACCGCCGTCGTGATCGGCGGCGGCATCGGCGGCCTGGCGTCGGGCGTGGCGCTGGCGCGCCACGGCTGGGACGTCACGGTCGTCGAGCGCGCGATGTCGCTGGACCCGGTGGGCGCGGGGATCGTCGTCGCGCCGAACGCGGTGCGGTCGCTGGACGCGCTCGGGATCGGCGACGCGACGCGCGACCTGGCGGCGCTGCAGGGCGAGTTCGGCCTGCGCCGCCCGGACGGGAGGTGGCTGGTCCGCGGCCGCGCGGAGGGCGCCGAGTCGGTCTTCGGCGACCGCACGCTGATGCTGCACCGCGCGCAGCTGGTGGGGCTGCTCGCGGACGCGCTGCCGACCGGGGCGCTACGCCTCGGCACGACGGCGACCGTCACGGACCCGGGCACGGCCTCGCGCCCCGCACGCGTGACGACCACTGACGGCGCGGGCACGACCACGGAGGCCGACGCCGACCTCGTCGTCGCGGCCGACGGCATCGGCTCCGCCACGCGCACCCGCTGGTGGCCGAGCGCCCCCGCGCCGCTGTCCGGCGGGTCGACGGCGTGGCGGTTCGTCACCCCGCGGGTCCCCGGCGTCGTGGGCTCCGAGATCTGGGGCCGCGGGATCGTCGCCGGGGTCATGCCGCTGGCCGACGGACGCGTCTACGTGTACGTCTCGGTGGCCGACGCCGTCGGCGCCCCGCGCGGCCTCGACGAGCTGCGCGCCCGCCTCGCCGACTGGCACGACCCGGTTCCCGCGCTGCTCGCCTCCGTCGACGACGCCACGGCGCTGCGGCACGAGCTCCGGCACCTGCCCGCGCCCCCGGCATCGCTCGTGACGGGCCGGGTCGCGCTCGTCGGCGACGCCGCGCACGCGATGCTCCCGAACCTCGGGCAGGGCGGGTGCCAGGCGCTCGAGGACGGGGTGGTGCTCGGCGCGCGGGTCCGCCCGGACGACGACGTCGCGGCCGCGCTGCTGCGCTGGTCCGCCGAGCGGCGGCCGCGCGTGGCCCAGGTCATGCGGCTGTCGGCGCGGGTCTCCGGGCCGACCCTGTGGACGTCGCCCGCCGCCACGACCCTCCGCGACGCCGGGATGCGCGCCGTCGGCCGCTGGACGGAGGCGCTGGGCGCCCGAGCCCTGCGGCCCGTGATGTCCTGGCAGCCGCCCGCAGACTGACTTCGTCCTACGCTGGCACAGCCCCCACCCCAGCTGCCCGAGGAGCTGAGTCCCGCGTCTTCCGACCCCCGCCCCACGAAGGACGTTCCCGGCGCTGCTGCGCCCGAGGGACAGCTCCACCGGAGCCTGTCCCTGCGACACCTCGTCGTCTACGGCCTGCTGTTCATCGGCCCGACGGCGCCCATGGGCACCTTCGGGGTGCTGGACGCGCGCAGCAACGGCGCGGTCGCCCTCGTGTTCGTCGTCGCGACCGTGGCGATGGCGTTCACCGCGTGGTCGTACGCCCGCATGTCCGTCGCCGTCCCGAAGGCAGGGTCGGTCTCGGCCTACGCGACGGCGGGGCTGGGGCGGCGGCCGGGCTTCATGGCCGGGTGGATGATCGGCCTGGACTACCTGTTCATCCCGAGCCTGGCCGCGCTGTTCTGCGGGATCGCCAGCCACGCCCTGTTCCCCGCGGTGCCGGTCTGGGCGTTCACCGGCGCTGCGGTGCTCCTCATCACGGGCCTGAACCTCGGCGGGGTCCGGCTCGCGGCCACGGTGGGGTTCGTCGCCCTGGTCGTGGAGATCGTGGTGCTCGCCGCCTTCTGCGTCGGCGCGGTCGTCGTCCTGGTGCAGGAGGGGCCGGCCAGGCCGTGGCTGTCCCCGCTGACCGGGCTCGACGGGTTCACGCTCGCCGGGACGCTCGGCGCGGTCTCGGTGGCGGCCCTCGCCTTCCTGGGGTTCGACGCGATCGCCACCTTCGCCGAGGAGAGCACCGGCTCCCCGCGGCAGATCGGCCGGGCCCTGATCTTCTGCCTCGTCCTCGCCGGGGCCCTCTTCGTGCTCCAGACCTACCTGGGCGCGCTCCTGACGACGGCGACGCCCCAGGAGCTGGCCGCGAACCCGGAGCAGCAGGGCACGATCTTCTACACGACGATCAGCGAGGAGATGGGGGCGTGGCTCGGCACCACCGTCACGACGGCGCGCGCCATCGGTCCCGTGCTCTCCGCGCTCGTCGCACAGGCCGCGGTGAGCCGCCTCATGTACGGGATGGCGCGCGACGGACAGCTGCCGGCCCGGCTCGGGTCCGTGAGCCGCCGGACCGGCGTGCCCCGGCTCGCGACCCTCGTCTCGGCGGTCGCCACGCTCCTCATCGCCGTGGCGGCGGCGGTCAGGCCCGACGGCCTCGACCTGCTGTCCTCGATGGTCACGGTCGGCGCCCTGACCGCGTTCGTCTTCCTGCACGTCGCCGTGGTCGGCTACTACGTGGTCGGCGGGCGCACCGACCGTCGGGTCCTGCACACGGTCGTCCCCGTCGTCGGCCTGGCGATCGTCGTCACCGTGCTCGTCCTGGCCAGCCATCTCGCCCTGGAGGTCGCGGCCGGGTGGCTCGTCCTGGGCCTGGTCATCATGCTCGTGCGGGGCAGGCGGCGTGACGCGTCCGCCGTCGGCGAACCCGGAAATTGAGTCGGGGTGGCTCAAGTTGAACCGGTCAGCAGCTACTCACCCGAGGAGGACAGCATGACCACCACCCTGACCCGCACCCCGTTCGCCGACGCGTGGCTCCGCGACCTGTGGACGCCGCGCCTCGCGACCGAGGGCCCCGTGCCCGCCGCCGACGTGTACCGCGACGGCGAGAACCTCGTCGCTCGCCTCGACCTGCCGGGCGTGAACCCGGCCGAGGACGTCACCGTCGAGGTCGAGGGCCGCAAGCTCGTCGTGCGCGGCGAGCGCAAGGACCAGCGCCCCGAGGAGTCCGAGGGCCGTCGCATCTCGGAGGTCCGCTTCGGTGCCTTCCGCCGCGTCGTCACCCTGCCGAAGTCCGTGGACGGCGACGCCGTCACCGCGGCCTACGACGCGGGCGTCCTGACGGTCACCGTCGCCGGCGTCTTCGCCGGCACGACGCCGCAGCGCATCGAGGTCACCAGCGCCTGATCCCAGGCTGATCTCAGGCACCGCCCGACGGCGCCCGGTCGCACCCGCGGCCGGGCGCCGTCGTCGCGTCCCGACGCAGCGCCTGAGGCGTGCTGTTTCCTTGAACCATGGAAGCCATCGCCGCAGCCGTCGCTGTCCTCGGGACGCTCCTTGGAGCGCTCGTTCAGCGACGATTCCAACGCCAGAGCGCCATCGAGACGAATGAACTCGCCCGACTCGAGAGCCTCCGTCAGGAACGCCTGGCCGCCAGCGCGGAGTATGCGGAAGCACTGGCCAAGTACAGGCGCGCCCAGATCGATCGCTGGTACGCACGTGACCAGGCCGGATCGACACCTCCCGAGAACGAACATGAGGTACATCGGCAGCGAGACCTCACTCAGGGGGCTCTGTTCCGCCTTCAGCTCGTATCAGACTCAGAAGAGTTGGCGAGTCTCGCCGACTCGGTCTTTCTCGCCATGAACGCCTTTAAGGCGGCAAGCTCTCGCGATGAGGTGGAAATGGTGCGCGATTCCACGCACGCCATGATCCGTGAATTCGTGCGTGCCGCAGGACGCCAGCTTGAACCAGGCAGCACGCGGCGAGCGCACGAAGGTCAATCGAGATCGTCGAGCACCTGATGGAGCGCGGCTGCGAAGGGCTCCAGGTCGTTCTCCACGGTCGCCCGGACGATAGTCCTGTCGACCGTCGTATAGCCGTGCACGATGCGGTTCCGGGTAGCCCAGATCGCCGGCCACGCCTCGCCGAAGGCGAGCACCCGCCCGCTCTCGCTCAGGCGCGAGGCCGCATCGATCGCGGCGACGAGCCGGAGGCACACCGCGTCCACCAGCACCTGCGTCCCCCAGGAGCCTTCGGCGACGTGCTGCCCGAGAATCGCAAGGTGCTCGAGCGACTCCCGTGCCAGCTGGGCGTCGGTGCGCTTCACAGCGCGATGGCGTGCACGGACTCGCGAACAGCCGGCCGCAGCGCCATCTCGCTCACGACGTCGACCGGCCGACCGAGTAGGGCCTCGAGCTCGACCTCGAGCGCGCCGAGAGCGAAGAGGCCGACGCCGTCGTCGAGATCGACGAGGAGGTCGACGTCGGAGTCACCTCGGTGGGTCCCGGCGGCGACGGAGCCGAAGACGCGCACCCGTCGAGCGCCATGCCGCGCGGCGGCGGCGACGATGTCGTCCCGGTGGACACGAAGCACGTCGTCGAGCACAGATCCCGCAGGGCTCGCGCCATCCACGCCCAGCGCCGAACCGGGAGCGCCCGACCTGTCCAGCAACCGCTTGACCTCCGGCTGGCTGCGCCCGAGCGCCCGAGCGATCCTGCGCTGGCTCCAACCGAGGTCCCGTGCCTGGCGCGCACCTCGCTCGAGAGTCGCACGCGCCTCGACGCGAAGCGCCTCCGCCTGGTCGGCCAACGCACCGAGGTAGTCGGCGAAGGCGCGCTCGACCGCCGACTCACCCTCTGCCTCACTTGACATACGGCCCCCTCCGATAGGTGATGCTATCGGATGCCTCGTCACACCTCCATCCCCCGTCTCGTCGTCACCGTGAGCAACCGACGAGAAGACGGACGAAGACGGACCGAGGAGACGAGATGTCGCACAGGACGCAGGTCGTGGTGGTGGGCGGCGGGTACGCCGGGGTGATGGCGGCGAACCGTCTGACGGCGCGGGACGACGTGGCCGTGACGCTGATGAACGCCCGCCCCGTGTTCGTGGAGCGGATCCGGCTGCACCAGCGGACCGCCGGGTCGCACGACGCGGTCGCGGACTACGGGGAGCTGCTGGCCGACGCCGTGCGGCTCCGGGTCGCGACCGTCGAGCGGATCGACGCCGACGGGCGGCGGCTCGTGCTCGCCGACGGCGACACCCTCGCGTACGACTACCTGGTGTACGCGGTGGGCAGCACGAGCGCCGCTCCCCAGGTGCCGGGGGCGGCGGAGCACGCGTACCCGCTGGCGAGCCTGGAGGAGGCGGACCGGCTGGCCCCGGCACTGGCCGCGGCCGGCCCCGGCGCGCGGGTGACGGTGGTGGGCGCGGGCCCCTCGGGCATCGAGGTGGCGTCCGAGCTGGCCGAGCAGGGCCGGGCGGTGACGCTGGTCTGCGGCGACCTGCTCGGCCCGTACCTGCACCCGAACGGCCGGCGGGCCGTCGCGGCCGCGCTCGCACGGCTCGGGGTGGAGGTCGTCGCCGGACCCGGCGCCACCGTGACGGCGGTGACGGCGGACGCGGTGCAGCTCGCCGACGGCCGCGACCTGCCGAGCGACGTCACCATCTGGACCGCGGGCTTCGCCGTCCCGGACCTGGCCGCCCGCAGCGGCCTGACCACCGACGCGGGGGGGCGCCTGCGCACCGACGAGACGCTCACCAGCCTGGACGACGACCGTATCGTCGCCGCGGGCGACGCGGGCACGCCGTCCGGCCTGCCGTACCGGATGAGCTGTCAGGCGGCCGGTCAGCTCGGCGGTGCCGCCGCGGACACCGTGCTCGCCCGGCTCGCGGGGACCGAGCCCGCGCCGGCCGCGATCGGCTTCCTGGGCCAGTGCCTCAGTCTTGGCCGCGGGGTGGGCCTGTTCCAGTTCGCGAACCGCGGCGACGTCCCGGTGCGGGCGTTCCTCGGCGGCCGGCTGGGCGCGCGCGCCGGGGCCTGGCTCAAGGAGCTCGTGTGCCGCAGCACCGTGCTCCAGCTGACGTGGGAGGCGCGGCGGCCCGGCATCCTCCGGTACCCCTCGTTCGTCGGCGACCCGCGCCGCGCGGCGGCGGTGCGAGACCGGCGGCAGGAGACGGTGGCGCCCGACGTCGTGCCGACGGCCTCGGTGTAGCCCTGTCCCGCGCACGACGACGGCCGAGCCCCGGTGGTGGACCACCGGGGCTCGGCCGTGCGTGGCGCGGTCGGGCGGCGTCGTCAGCCGACGCGCCGCCGGTACGCGGCGACGGCGAGGGCGTAGCCGACCCCCAGGATGCCGACGAGCCAGGCGAGGGCGACCCCGATGTCGCTGCCGACGGGCTGCTCCGCGAACAGGGCGCGGATCGTGTCGACGACGGACGTCACCGGCTGGTTCTCCGCGAACCAGGCGACCGGGCCGGGCATCGTGTCCGTGGGCACGAACGCCGAGCTGATGAACGGCAGGAAGATCAGCGGGTAGCTGAAGGCGCTCGCGCCGTCGACGGTCTTCGCGGACAGCCCGGCGAGCACGGCGAGCCAGGTCAGGGCCAGCGTGAACATCGCCAGGATCCCGGCCACGGCCAGCCACGCCCCGAACGAGGCCCCCGTGCGGAAGCCCATGAGGAGCGCGACGCCGACGACGATCGCGACCGAGACGAGGTTCGCCACGACCGACGTCAGGACGTGCGCCCACAGGACGCTCGAGCGGGCGATCGGCATGGACTGGAACCGGTCGACGATCCCGCCCTGCAGGTCGAGGAACAGCCGGTACGAGGTGTACGCGACGCCCGACGCGATGGTGATGAGCAGGATGCCGGGCAGCATGTAGTTGATGTACGACTCGTCCGTGCCGAGGTCGATGGCCCCGCCGAAGACGTAGACGAACAGGAGCATCAGCGCGATCGGCGTGACCGCGGTGGTGATGATGGTGTCGGGACTGCGCAGGATGTGCCGCAGGGAGCGCCCGGTGAGGGTGCTGGTGTCGGCGAGGGTGTGGGTGGTCATCAGGATTCCTTCTCGGTACCGGTCGCGCCGACGAGCGAGAGGAAGACGTCCTCGAGGGACGGCTGCTTCTCGACGTACTCGACCTTGGCGGGCGGGAGGAGCTGCTTGAGCTCGGCGAGGGTGCCGTTCTGGATGATCGTCCCCTGGTGCAGGATGGCGATCCGGTCGGCGAGCTGCTCGGCCTCGTCGAGGTACTGCGTGGTGAGCAGCACGGTGGTGCCGTTGCTGGCGAGCTCCTTGACGGTCTCCCAGACGTCGATCCGCGCCTGCGGGTCGAGACCCGTGGTGGGCTCGTCGAGGAAGACGATCGGCGGGTCGCCGATGAGGCTCATGGCGATGTCGAGCCGACGCCGCATGCCGCCGGAGTACGTCCCCGCGCGGCGGCCGCCGGCCTCGGTGAGCGAGAACCGGCCGAGCAGGTCGTCGGCGATCGCGCCGGCGTCCGGCAGGTGCCGCAGCCTGGCGACGAGCACGAGGTTCTCGCGGCCCGTGAGGACCTCGTCGACGGCCGCGAACTGGCCGGTGAGGCTGATGGACCGGCGCACGTCGCCGGGCTTGGCCGCGACGTCGTAGCCGTGCACGACGGCGGTGCCCGCGTCGGCCTTGAGCAGCGTCGACAGGATCCGCACGAGCGTGGTCTTACCGGCGCCGTTCGAGCCGAGCAGGGCGAAGATGCTCCCGGGGGCGACGTCGAGGTCGACGCCGCGCAGCACGTGCAGCTCGCCGAACGACTTCTCGATGCCCTGCACGTGGATCGCGGGCTCGGTGGTCTGAGGTGTGGTCATGTCCGTTGCTCCGTTCTTCGGTCGGTTCACGGCCGGCGGACGACGACGTCGCCGAAGCCGGTGCTGGCGTGGATCTCTGCGGTGGTCTCGTCCTCGACCGGCCCCTCGGTGGGGGTCAGCTGGTTGCGGACGGTCCCGCTCTCCGACGAGAGGTCGAGGTAGGCGGCGGTGCCCTCGGGCACCCCGACCTCGATGGATCCGAAGGAGGTCGTGAGGGTGACGGCGCCGGACTCCAGGTTGTTGACCCGGATGCCGGCGTGCGCCGACTTGGCCGTGAGGGTGCCGCGCACGCGACTCACGGCGATGTCGCCGTGCGCCCCGTGCACCTCGAGGGTCCCGGTCACGGAGCCGACGGTCGTGGTGCCGTTGGTCGCGCGGATCGTGCCGTCGCCGAGGACCTCGTCCACGAAGACGGACCCCGCGCTCACCTTGACGTCGAGGGAGCCGGTGACGCGGCCCGCGGTCGCGGAGCCGGCGGAGACCTTGAGGTCGAGCCGCTCGACGTCGTCGACGCGGGCGTTCCCGGCCGACAGAGTCATGTCGACGGCGGCGAGCGAGCCCTCGGCGTAGAGCGAGCCGACCTTGCCGCTCAGCGACGAGCCCTCGGGGAGCTCGACGGTGATGTCGGCGGTGCCGGACGCGAACGGGAGCACGTACTGCTTCCACGAGCCGGGGTACGTGATCGACACGGCGTCGCCGTCGCGGTCGACGCGCACCGACTCGGCGGCGCGGGCGCTGCCCGACTTGGCGTTGGTCGGCAGGACGGTGACGACGACGTCGTCACGCTCCCCGGCGACCACGTGCACGTTGGCGAACGGCACGTCGACGAGGACGGGGACGGGCTGGGGGGCAGGGAAAGTGGGCATGACGGAGCTCCAACAGTGGTGTCGGTGTGGTGTCAGGGGGAGGACGGGGGCGGTGCGGTGCGCGGACGTGCGAAGGGATCAGCGCACCCAGCCGGTGACGCGGCCGGAGCCGCGCTGCTGCGGACGGGCCTGGGCGGCCGGGCGTCCGGTGGACTGCTCGAGCGCGGCGGCGACCGCACGGACGAGCCACGTGTTGACGGAGACGCCGTCGCGAGCGGCGGCGGTCTCGGCCTGCGTCTTGAGGTGGTCGGGCAGGCGCAGGGTGGTGCGGGTGGTGGCGCCGCCCTCGAGGTCGACGCTCACCGAGAAGCCCGGGCCGGTCGCCTCCAGGGTCGGGGCGGACGCCGGGGCCTGCGCCGGCTCGGACGGCCCGGTCGGTGCGGTGACGACGAACTCGGGGGAACCGCCGCGGAGCCGGATGTCGACCGAGCCGGGGGCCAGATCGGCGGAGATCTCCCCCGCCGCGTCGGACAGCGCCTCGAGCAGCACCAGCCGGGCGGCGGCGTCGAGCGGGGCGGTCAGGCGGGAGGCCAGCTCCCGCGCCTCGTCCCCGCCGGCGGCGGCTGCGGTGCCGAGCTGCTGCTGCAGCTCGTCGACGTATCTCGTGAGGTCCATGGCTCCACTGTGACACCACAGTGGTGTCACGGCAAGCCCTTTGGCGTCATTTCTGGTGTCAATCTGGCGCCGGGTGGTGTCGCGGCGCGCCAGCGCCAGCGTCGTCGCAGGTCAGAGGTGCTGCTCGCGCAGGATGCGCACCGCCCTCGGCCCGACGCCGTGCAGGGCCAGGAGCTCGGCGTCGGTCCGTGCGGCGACGTCGGCGAGGGTCGTGACACCAGCGCCGGCGAGCGCCCGCGTGGCCGGGCGTCCGATGGCGGCGGGCAGGTCGCCCACCTCCCCCGGCTCGGCGGTGTCGGCCGCCGCGAGCGCGGCCGCGAGCTGCCGCGGTGCACGGACGGACCACGCCCGCCGGACCCAGTGGTTGAGCTGCTGCCCGTCCAGCGCGGCGAGCGGGAGCCGCGCCCCGAGCAGGGTCGCGCCGCGGGTCAGCGGCTCCGCCCCGGGGACGTCGGCGACGGCCGCGTCGACGTCCTCCGTCGCGAGGTGCAGCTGGACGACGTCGTCCCGCGTCACCGACGCGAAGCCCTTGCCCCGCACGGTGAACGACACCATGCCGGCGCGCGCGCTCTCGGCCGCCTCGGGCAGGGCGAGGGCGGCCTGGCGTAGCTGGGCGACCGTCGTCATCCCGTCACCCTGCCACGACGGTTAGCGTGGCGTCGTGAGCAGACCCCCGCAGGGCCCCGACGACGCCGCGCGCGGCGTGCGCCTGTTCGACGACGTCCGCCCGGACGAGGCGGACCGCGCCTACCTGCCCGGCATGAGCAGCGCGTGGAAGATGCCCTGGTACGACGTGCAGAGCTGGTGGCGGCACGCCGGGCGGCTGCACCGCCGCACCGTCGAGGTGGCCGGGATCCAGCCGGGCCAGCGCGTGCTCGACGTCGGCTGCGGCACCGGCAACCTCGCCCTCACGGTGCTGCGCGCGGTGCCCGACGCCGCGGTGACCGGCCTCGACCCGGACGGCGCCGCCCTGCGCCGCGCGGCCCGCAAGGCCCGACGGCGGCGGGTCGGGCGGCGCGGCTCGCTCACGCTGGTGCGCGGCTTCGCCGACCGGCTGCCGGCCGCCGACGCGGGCATCGACCACGTCCTGTCCTCCCTCGCCCTGCACCACGTGCCCCTGGACGAGAAGCGCCGGTTCGCCGCCGAGCTCGTCCGCGTCCTGCGCCCCGGCGGCACGGTCACGATCGCGGACCTCGACGCGCCCGGGCACGGCGGCGAGCACGGTCACGACAGCGGGCACGACAGCGGGCACGACCACGGGCACGGCGGGCACCCTCACCACCGGGAGATCGGGGCGAACCAGCACCGCGACGACAACGCCGACGGCGGGATCCAGCGCCTGCTCACGGACGCGGGGCTCGTGGACGCACGGGAGGTCGCGCGCGCGACGTTCATGGACACCCCCGTGATGTGGGTGCAGGCGCGACGCCCCTGACACCCGACGCCGGCAGGCGTCAGGACTTCCCGGCCTCGGCCTCGGCGGCGACGAACTCGGGCGGCGGGGCGAACTGGGAGAGCACGAGGTCGGCGCCGAACGGGTCGCGGATCGTCGCCTCCCGGGTCCACTCGGTGTCCTCGGTCGCGTGCACGACGGCGCCGCCCCGCTCGGCGGCCTCGGCGGCGGCGTCCCGGTCGGCCACCGCGAACACGACCGACCACCGCGCCGGCCCGTCGGCGGGCAGCACCCCCGCCACGACGTCCGAGAACCCCGGCGGGACGAACTCCTGCCGCTCGTGGATGCCGGGGTCCACGGTGCGGGCCAGGTGGTCGCCGTACCCGGGCACCCGCGCCATGCCGGCCCCGAGGTCGTCGCTGCGCTCCCAGCCGAGCAGCGGCCCGTAGAACCGCAGCGCGGCGTCGACGTCAGGGGTGAGCAGGTTGCTGAAGTTCCAGGTGCCGGGCTCGTTGACGCGCTGCGCCCCGGCGCGGGTGCCGGCCCGCCAGAGCCGGCTGGGCGCGCCCTCCGGGTCGACGATGCGCGCCATCCACCCGGCGGCCTGCCCGGGCGGGCCGACCTGCTGCGGTGGCGAGCTCACCACGCCGCCCAGCTCGGCGACGCGGGCCGCCGCGGCCTCGAGGTCGTCCACGGCGAGGTACGTGTGCCACGCCGGCTCGCCGTCGTACCCCGGGTCGGGCGTGGCGACCGCGGCGATCGCCGTCGCATCGGTGCCGTCCCACGACGCCACGGCGTACCGCCCGGGCGCACCCGGCGGCAGCTTCTCGGTGAACCGCCACCCGAACAGCGCGCCGTAGAACGCGAGCGCCGCGTCGACGTCGGCGACCTCCAGGTCGATCCAGCTCGGGACCCCGTGCGGGTACGTGTGCTGACTCATCTCCCCAGGTTGCACCGGCCCACCGACACCTCGCCCGACGGCACGGCTGCCGCGGGTCACACCGCGGGCAGCTCGTCGCCGGCCGACGGGTAGGAGGCCTGCGCGCCCGGGGAGCGCACGGCGTACGCGCCGACGCGGGCCGCCGTGCGCGCGGCGTCGACGAGGCCGTCTCCCCGCGCCAGCCCGTGGGCGAGCGCTCCGACGAACGCGTCGCCGGCTCCCGTGGTGTCGACGGCGCGCACCCGCGGCGCCGGCACCGCCGTCACGTCGTCGTCCTGCCCGACCAGCGCCCCGCGGGGCCCGAGGGTCAGCACGACCGACCGCACCCCGCGCGCGAGCAGGCCCCGCACCAGCACCTCCTCGCTCTCCTCGGCGGGGACACCCAGCGCCCCGGCCACGAGCCGCGCCTCGTGCTCGTTGAGCACCAGCGGGTCGGCGCGCAGCAGCACGTCCTCGTCGACGTCGAGCACCGGCGCGAGGTTGACGACGAGCCGGCCCCGCGCGGTCCGCGCGGCGGCCTCGATGGCCGCCCGCGGTATCTCGCCCTGCAGCACGACGCTCGCGGCGCCCGCGACGAGACCGGCGTGCGCGCTCACCATGGTCTCGTCGACGGCCCCGTTGGCGCCGGGGACGACGACGATGGAGTTCTCGCCGTCGTCGCTCACGGTGACGATCGCGATGCCGGTGCGGCGCCCGGGCGCGACCGCCAGGGCCGTGAGGTCGACACCGGCGGACCGGAGCCCTGCGAGCGCCGCGTCGGCGAACTCGTCGTCGCCCACCGCGCCGACGAACGCGACGTCCGCGCCCAGCCGGGCGGCCGCGACGGCCTGGTTGGCCCCCTTGCCGCCGGACATGACGCGCATGCCGTGCCCGAGGACCGTCTCGCCGGGCGCCGGGTGCGCCGTCACGCCGACGAGCAGGTCCGCGTTGGTGGACCCGACGACCACCACCCGGCCGGTCGAGGACGTCACCGAACCCATTCCCGTCACCTCCTGCGCCGTCGTGCGCCGTCGTGTCCCGTACGTCCCGGAAACGATGACACACGGCGCGTCCGCCCTCACCCCGCGGCCGACGTTCACGCGCCGTTGAGGCGGGCGTCACCGGCCGGCGCTAGCGTCGGCCGGGTGACCACGCCCACGATGCGACGACGCACCCTCACGGCCGCCACGGCGCTCGCCGTGGCCCTCCCCACCGCCCTCCTCCCCCTCGCCGCGAGCGCCCACGGGCACCACGGCGGGCACCACGGCGGGCACGGTCCCGACCGCTCGCTGCGCGTGGCGACGTACAACCTGTCGCTGAACCGCGCGGCGGAGGGCGAGCTGCAGGCCGACCTGTCCACCGGCGACGACCCGCAGGCCCGCACGGTCGCGGAGGTCATCCAGCGCGCGGACCCGGACGTCGTCCTGCTCAACGAGTTCGACCACGACGCCGCCCACGCGAGCGTGGACCTGTTCCGCGAGAACTACCTCGAGGTGCCGCAGGGCGGCGCCGACCCGGTGCGCTACCGCTACGCGTACACCGCGCCGTCGAACACGGGGATCCCCAGCGGCGTCGACCTCGACAACAGCGGCACGGTGGGCGGCGGCAACGACGCCTTCGGCTTCGGCGAGTTCCCGGGCCAGTACGGCATGGTCGTGCTGTCGAAGTACCCGATCGACACCCGGAACGTGCGCACCTTCCAGCACTTCCTGTGGAAGGACATGCCGGGTGCGCTGCTGCCCGACGACCCCGCCACGCCCGACCCCGCGGACTGGTACTCCCCCGCGGAGCTCGACGTCGTGCGGCTGTCCAGCAAGTCGCACTGGGACGTGCCCGTCCGCGTGGGCCGCGAGACGGTGCACGTGCTCGCCGCGCACCCCACCCCGCCGACGTTCGACGGGCCGGAGGACCGCAACGGGCGCCGCAACCACGACGAGATCCGGTTCTGGGCCGACTACGTGACGCCCGGGAAGGCCTCGCGCTACGTCTACGACGACGAGGGCGGGCGCGGCGGGCTGAAGCCCGGCGAGCGCTTCGTGATCCTCGGCGACCAGAACGCCGACCCGCTCGACGGCGACTCGGTGGACGCGGCGATCGACCAGCTCCTGGACCACCCGCGGGTCACGGACCCGCGCCCGACGTCGGAGGGCGCGGTCGAGGCGTCGTCCCTGCAGGGCGGCGCCAACGCGACGCACCGGGGCGACCCCGCCCTCGACACGGCCGACTTCGCCGACACCGCGCCGGGCAACCTGCGGGCCGACTACGTGCTGCCGTCGAGGGGCCTGCCCGTGCGCGACGCCGGCGTGTTCTGGCCCACGCAGGCCGACCCGCTGTCCCGGCTCACCGGCACGTACCCGTTCCCGTCCAGCGACCACCGCCTGGTGTGGGTGGACCTGCGGGTCGGCTGACCGCGGACACGGCGCCGCGGAGAGCGCGCCGCGGGACCGGTGCCGAGGGCATCCCGAATCACCCGCGCTTCACCCCCGCCGCCGGCACCCCGCCGGTGCGAGCGCCCCCGGGCGGTCGCAGGCTCGACAGTGCTGTGCCATCTCACCGTCGAGCCCTGGAGATCCCATGAGACGCGCCCTCACCGCGGCCGCCGCAGCAGCGACGGCGCTGCTGCTCGCCGCGAGTCCCGCCGCCGCCCACGGCGGCAAGCCCGCACCGAAGCCCCCGACGGTCACCGAGATCGCCTCCGGCCTGGTCACCCCGCTCAGCGCCGCGGTCGGCGCCAAGGGCACCTCGTACGTCACCCAGAACTTCGCCGGCCTGCTCACCGAGGTGGACAAGCGCGGCGACGCCACCGTCCTCTACGCGTCCGCGAACGGCGAGGAGGTGGGCGGCGTCTCCTACCGCGACCGCCGCCTCACGTTCACCGAGACCCTCATCGACGACGAGACGGGTCCCGTCGCGTCGAGCATCAAGACGCTGCGCCTCGACAAGAAGGGCAACCCGACCGGCCCGGCGCGCACGCTCGCGGACGTCCGCGCGTACGAGGACGCGAACAACCCGGACGGCGACGTCACCTACGGGTTCCGCGACGTCGACCAGGCCTGCCTGGACCAGGCACCGCCGGACGGCATCCCGGTCCGGTACGAGGGGATCCAGGACTCGCACCCCTACGCGACCACCCGCGGCTGGGGCACGACCTTCGTCGCCGACGCGGGCATGAACGCGATCCTCTCCGTGAGCGATCGCGGCCGCGTGCGCACCGTCGCGGTGCTGCCCGCGCAGCCGGCCGTCGTCACGGCGGACGCCGCGGCGATGTTCGGCCTGCCGGACTGCGTCGTCGGCGAGACGTACTGGTTCGAGCCCGTCCCCACGGACGTCGAGGTCGGCCCCTGGGGCCAGCTCTACGTCACCACGCTGCCCGGCGGGCCGGAGGACGACAGCCTCGGCGCGCGGGCGGCGGTCTACCGCGTGAACCCCTGGTCGGGTTCCGTGCGGATGGTCGCGGGCGACCTCCTCAGCGCCACGAACCTTGCCGTCTCGCCGTCCGGGGACGTCTACGTCGCGGAGCTGTTCGGCGGGAAGATCACGCAGGTGACGCGCCACGGGAACCGCACCGTCGTCGAGACCGCGCTGCCCGCCGGCCTCGAGTGGGACCACGGTGACCTCCTGGCCACCACGAACGCGCTGCCCGGCGAGGGCGCCCCGCCCGACGGCCACCTCGTGCGCGTCGACCTCTCCCGGTCGCACGGCCACGGCCACGGCCACCACGGCCGCTGACCGTCCCTGGTCGTGGGAGCTCGTCTGGCGCTGTTCGCGAGG
>NZ_JBHJVM010000031.1:0-36030 GCF_042264825.1 Isoptericola sp. NPDC056134 | reverse complement strand
CGCCCTGCTGCTGAACGACCGCCCCCGCCAGACCCTCGACTGGGCCAAGCCCGCCGAAGCACTCAACCGCCTACTCTTGGCAGCCTGACGACGCGGGGACTGCTGCACGGATAGGTGACAGCGGTTGTCAGGCGGCGAGTGCGACCTGAGTCGTGATGATGGCTTCGTACTCGATGGGGGTCAACCTGCCGAGGCGGGCCTGGCGGCGGCGTCGGTGGTAGGTGCGCTCGATCCAGGTGATGATCGCGATCCGTAGCTCGGCACGGGTGGTCCAGCGGCGCCGGTCTAGAACATTCTTCTGCAGCAGCGCGAAGAAGGACTCCATGGCCGCGTTGTCGCCCGCGGAGGCGACCTGCCCCATGGATCCGACCAGATCATGGGCGCGCAGCGCCGCCAGGAATTTCCGGCTTCGGAACTGGCTGCCTCTGTCGCTGTGCACGATGCAGCCGGCTACTTCACGACCCTCGATGGCCCGTCTGGCGACGGCGTTCTCGAGGGCGGCCACGGCCAGGGAGGACTTCATGCGGTCGCTGATGGAGTACCCCACGATCCGGTTGGAGAACACGTCCTTGATCGCACAGAGGTAGACCTTGCCCTCGGCGGTGGGGTGCTCGGTGATGTCGGTGAGCCACAGGGCGTTGGGTTCACTGGCAGTGAAGTCGCGGCGCACGAGGTCGTCGTGTGCGGGCGGGCCAGGCTTCTTGCCGCCCTTGGAGCCGCGCTTCTTGCCGAACACTGACCACCAGCCGCCCTCGGCGCAGCGGCGCCACATCGTGCGGTCGCACGCCACGTGGCCCACCGAGCGGGCCTCGTCACCGAGCAGCCGGTAGCCGAACTCCGGATCGTCGGCGTGGGCGTCGAACAGGGCGTTCGCGAGGTAGGCCTGCTCGAGCTCGGTGACGGTGACCGGGTTGGCAAGCCATCGGTAGTAGGGCTGGCGGGCGAGCTTGAGGACCCGGCACGTCACCGCGACGGGGATCCCCGCTACGGCGAGCTCACTCACGAGCGGGTAGGTCATTTTCCCGGCAGGTGCGCCTGGGCGAAGTACGCCGCCGCACGACGCGGCACCTCGTTCTCCTGCTCCAACAGCCGCACCCGCTTGCGCGCCTCACGCAGCTCCGCAGACTCCGACGCGGTCACGCCAGGCTTCGCGCCGTCCTCGACATCAGCGCGGTGCAGCCAGTTGCGCAGGCACGACTCGCTGATGCCGAAGTCCTTCGCGACCTGCTTGATCGGGGTCTCTCCCTGGCGGGCGATGGCCACGACGTCGTCGCGGAACTCCTTGGGATGGGGTCTGGGCACGGGACACATCCTTCCAGCAGCACCCGCAGGCACCACAGGTCAGGTGTCACCTATCCGTGCAGCAGTCCCGCGTGTTGCGACGACCGCTTGAACCCGCCGCGCGTCCGGTTGTCAGGGCCACGTGCACGGGAACCTGCCCCTGATCCTGACAGCTCGCGCGGGTGGGGTTGCGGTGGCGTGCTGCGTTCCGGATTCTCGGAGGGTGCCCACGCTGGCGGAGCTGCTGACCGACGTCGCCGGGGAGCTCTACGGCCTCGAGCCGGCGGAGTTCGTCCCCGCGCGCGCCGCCCGCGCCGCCGCCCTGCGCGACGACGGCGAGGACGAGGCTGCCGACCGGGTGAAGCGGCTGCGCAAGCCGTCGACGGCGGCGTGGGTGGTCAACCTCCTCGCGCGCGCCGACGCCGACCAGGTGGAGCAGGTGGTCGAGCTCGGCGCCGCGTTCCGCGAGGCGCAGGACGACCTCGACGGCAAGCGCCTGCGCGAGCTCACGCGGCAGCGGCGGCAGCTCGTCGCCGCGGTCGCGGCGCGGGCACGCTCCCTCGCCGTCGAGGCCGGGGCGTCCGTGTCCGGCGCCGTCCTGGCGCAGGTGGAAGCCACGCTCACCGCCGCGATGATCGACGCCGACGCCGGCCGCGCCGTCCGCAGCGGGCTGCTGGTCGGGCCGCTGCAGGCCACCGGCATCGGGCGGGCCGACGTCGCGTCCGCCGTCGCTGTCCCGGACGCGCTCGGCATCGCGCCCGTCGACGACGACGGCGCGCCGTCGCGGCACCTGCACGCCGTGCCGGACCTGCCGGGCGGGGCGCGCGGCGGCCGCCGTCGGGCCGCGTCACGGAAGGACGACGACTCGGCGGCCGAGGAGCAGGCCGCGCGGGAGGCGGCCCGGCGGGAGGCGGAGCAGGCGCTCGCCGACGCCGAGGACGACGTCGCCGCCGCGCGCGACGCCGGCAGCGCCGCCGCCGCGGAGGTCGGCCGCATCGAGGGGATCGCGCGCCGCACCGATGCCGAGCGCGACGCCGTCCGCCGCCGCCTCGCCGAGCTGGAGGAGGAGGCCGCGACCGTCGACGCCGAGCTGCGCGGCGCCGTCGTCGCCCGACAGCGCGCCGAGCGCACCCTCGCCGACGCCACCCGCCGCCGCGACGAGGCCGCCGCCCGCCTCGCCGAGGTAGTACCCCGGACGCCGAGGTAGTACCGAACCGGGCGAGGTAGTACTGAACCGGGCGAGGTAGTACTACCTCGGCACGTCCCGTACTACCTCGGCAGGTCCCGTACTACCTCGGCAGGTCCCGTACTACCTCGGCAGGTCCCGTACTACCTCGGCAGGTCCCGTACTACCTCGCCGCCTTGCGTGCTACCCCGGCGTCCGGCGGACGGTGGAGGTCGACGACGGCGGATCTCCGTCGCCCGACGGATCCGCCCGGGCGGTCGCCCTGCGAGGGTGGGAGCACCGACACACCCAGGACGAAGGAGACACCATGCGTCGTCGCATGCGCACGCCCCTGACCGTCACGACCGCCGCCGCGCTCGCACTGGGCCTCGGCGCTCTGCCCGCCGGCGCGGACGAGCTGCCGGAGCCACCGTCGCCGACGTCGCCGCCGGCCGCGCTCGACGAGGACCGCTCGTCCGTCGCGCGGGCGGTCGCCGCCGCCGTCGCGGAGGCGGAGCGGCGGGCGAGCGCCCGCACGTTCAGCGCGCCGAGCGGGACGTCGGGCGGGGACGACGCCGTGACGGACGCGCTCGACCAGGCGCTCGCGGACACGGCGGCGGGCGTCCCGATCGGGGTGGTCGGGCGAGTCGACGCCCCGGGCCTGCACTGGAGCGGCGCCGACGGCACGCGGCGTCTGGACGGGCACGGCCCGGCGCGGTCGCAGGACCGGTTCCGCGCGGCGAGCAACACCAAGATGATGGTCTCGACGCTCGTGCTGCAGGAGGTCGAGCGGGGCACGTGGACGCTCGACACCCCGGTGGTCGACGTCGTGCCCGAGGCGGCCGCCGTCGTCCCCGACGCCATCGAGGACGACGTCACGCTCGAGCTGCTGCTCACGCACCGCTCGGGCCTGCCGGACCACCTCAGCGCGCTCGCCGCGAGCCGGATGACCGACCCGGAGGACTACGACGAGTTCTTCGCCGTCCTCGGCGAGGAGTACACGACGGCGGACCACCTCGCCGCGATGGACGACCAGCCGTGGCTGTTCGAGCCCGGCGCCGACGCCTCGTACTCGAACGCCGGCTACGTGCTGCTGGGCCTCGCGCTCGAGCACGCCACCGGGCAGGACGTCGAGCGGCTCCTCGAGAAGCGCGTGTTCAAGCCTGCCGGGATGTGGCACTCCGCGTACCCCGACGACCCGGGCTACCGCGGCCCGTTCCTCCGCGAGGCCGCGTACACCGGTGACCTCGGTGCCGGGTGGTACGGGCTCGACGGCTTCGACCCCAGCCTGTTCGGCTCGGCCGGCGCCGTCACCAGCACCACGGCGGACCTGCAGCGGTTCACCGAGGCGCTGGTGACGGGCGACCTGCTCGAGCCGGAGACCGTGACGGACGTCCTCACGCCGCGCACCGTCGGCAGCCAGACGCTGCCCGACTACGGCCTCGGCGTGTACCGCCTGCCCGACCCGTGCGAGGAGGGCGCGTGGCTGTACGGGCACGACGGCGCGTCGTTCGGCACGCTCAGCATCACGCTGACGTCGCCGGACGCCGAGCGCCAGGTGACCGTGGCCCTCACCGGCCGTGACCTGACGTCGCTGGAGTCCGACCTCAGCACGGCGCTGGTGCCCGCGCTGCTCGCCACCTGCTGACGGGCCGTCCCCCGGTCGGTCAGTCGGCGGCGACCGTGTCCTGCACCGCGCGGAACGCCGCCGCCTGGCCCTCGGGCGTGGCGGGTACCGTCCGAGCGCATCAGCGCCGAGATGGTGCGGCTGCTGCTGGAGGTCGTCGACGGTCAGGAGCCCGCCGCGATCACGCTGCCCACCTCCCTCGTGGTGCGCGACTCGGCCTGAGCGCCCGAGGTCGTCCCGTCCGTGGCGGGGAACGACGGCGGGTCCGCGCGCACCTCGTCCGCCAGCCGCTCCAGCAGCACCGCCGGCTCGAGGTCGGCGGGAAGGTCCAGGCCGTCGGGCACGAGCACACCGACCGACACCAGCGCCCCCTCCGCGACCGTGGCGAGGGACGTGGTGCGGAACTCCTCGCCGTCCGCGCCGCGCTGCTGGATGGTGAGGCCGACCGGCCCGAGCTCGTCGAGCTCGATGCGGTACCGCTCGGCGGGGTCGGGCAGCCGGCCGACGTACTGGACGGACCGCACCGTGCCGCCCGGGTTCCAGACCAGCGAGTCGTCGTGGAGCCCGTGCTCGGCGGCGCTCTCCGCCTCGTACTGCAGCTGCCACACCGTGCTGCCCTGGTCAGCGAGCGTGTACGGGCCGTCCGGGGAGACGGTGACGAACGTGATCACCTGGACGCCGTCCACGTCGACGCCGGAGGTGGCGTCCACCGGGTAGAGGCCGTCCTCGCGGTCCGTCCAGGGGAGCACCCGGTCGCCCGTGGTCGCGAACCGGACGCCGGCGAGGTCGCCGGCGAACAGCGGCCCGAGCGGGTCGTGCATGACCGCCGAGACGCTCCACCCCGGCTGCCGCCTCGTCGTCATCCGCGTCGTGTCCACCGGCAGCGCGGTCGCGTCGTGACCGGGGAACTCGTCCGCGGTGAGTCCCCACGGCTCCGGGCTCCAGTGGGCGGCCTCGGCGATCGCCCGGTCGCGCTGCCAGTCCCGCCACGCGTCCCGGCCGAGGTGGTACCAGAGGAACAGCCCCGTCACCACGAGGGTGACGACCAGGAGCGGGGTCACGCTGGGGTTGGCGAGAACGCGGCGCATCGCGGTGCTCATCGGTCGTCCCCCGCGGGATCGGACAGGTGGTCGAAGGGGGCGTCGAACAGCGTGGCGGGAGCGGAGCCGTTGCCGTCCGGCTTGAGCCCGGAGCTGCGCTCCGCGGCGGCGTCGGGGGTCAGCCCGAGGCCGAGGTCGTGCTGGACCACGCCGTCGTACAGGTCGGTGGCGTACCGGTCGATCAGCCCGTGCTCGGTGGACCAGATCCGCTCCCGGGCGTCGTCGAGCGGGGCCTCGGGGTCGAAGAGCGACAGCGCCGGCCCGCTCGCCAGCCCCACGGCCTCCGTCACGACCCTGCTGCCGAACCTGAGGTAGCCGACGCCCGTGCCGGCGAGGGCGAGCACGGTCTCGCGGGTGTCCACCTGGGCCCGGGCCATGTCGATGGTCTCGGCCTGCATCCCGCCCGTCAGGGCGCCGATGTCGGACAGGGCTTCCTGGACCAGGGGGACACGAGGCCCCGTGTCCACGTCGAAGCCCTCCGAGGTGGCCTGCTCGAGGACCCACTCCGTGTAGCGGTCCGTCACCCCGAGCCAGGCCGCCGCCGCGCCCGGCGTGCGGGACGTCGCCCCGATCACGTCGCGGAGGGCGAAGGCGTCGAGCTCGGGCTGCACGACGAGCGGGACACGGTCGCCGAGGTCGGGCGCCACCTCGGCGTCGAGGTCGACCCCGGGCGCGGGGACCGGTTCGACGCCGGCCTTGCCGGACGTGGGGCTCTGCGCCTGCGAGACGTCACCGATGACCGGGACGTAGGGCTCGTAGGCGAGCGCGACGGACCCGGCCGCGTCGTCGGCCAGCCCCGGGGTCCGGAGCAGGCCGACCGGCAACGCCTCCGTCGCGTGCGAGACGAGGAGCGCCGCGCGCGCCTGGTCGCCGCGGTCGGGGGACGCCGTCCCGACGTCGACGGCGGTGGCGAAGGCGCGCGCGACGGCGCGGCCGCCGTCGGGCCACCCGGCGTGGGGCACGCTGCCGAGCCACCGCGAGACCGACGGGCCGACGCGCCCCGCGTCGGCGGGCGCGAGCCGGTCGAACGCCAGCCGCGGGTGCGCGGCGAGGCCCGCGGCGACCGCGACGACCACCGGAGCCAGGACGGTGAACGACCCGTCGAAGGGCGCACGCTCGCTCCACCAGGCGTCGAGCGCGTCGTCGGCCCCGGCGTGGACGGCCGCCGGCAGCGACGCGGGGAGCAGGGCGGCGGCGACCTCCGCCCTGCCGGCCGGCGTGAGCGGCTCACCCGCGCCGGCCGCGACGTCGCGGACCAGGTGGCGCCCCAGGTCGCCCTGCTCCTCGGGCGACGCCGTCTGCGCCCACAGGCCGATGCCCTCGCCGAGCGCCCGCGCCAGCTCGCCGTCCAGGGCCTGGCCGAGGCCGCCCCCGAGCGCGGCGGGGACGTCGGCGGCTCCCGGCCCGCGGGGGATCAGAGCCTCGTAGAGCTGCGCGGGGGAGGCGTCGTCCCAGAAGACTGCCCAGAACGCAGGGTCGTCGGCGTGCGCGGTCAGGACGTGTCGGAGGTCGTCGCGCACGGCGCGTCGTGCCGCGGCGTCCCCGCCGGACGTGGCCCGCGGCAGCAGCGCGACGACCGACCGCGCGGCGTCGCCGGAGGCCTGGAAGCCGGCCGGTTCCGCACCGGCCGCCGTGATCGCGCGGACCGCGCGGACGTCGGCGAGCGACGCCAGCGCGGCAGCCGCCCGCCGCGACGCCTCGTCCTTCGTCTCCCGGGCCGCGCGCCAGCGTGCCTCCGCCGCCGCGACGTCCGCGCGCGCCGCCGCCAGCTCCCGCTCGGCAGCGGCGAGCCGCAGGTGCGCGTGCGCCGGATCGCCGGGCAGCGCCGGTGCGCCGGACCACGCCGCGCCCGCCGCACCGGTACCCGGCGCGGCACCGCCGGCCGCGGCGATGTTCCACGTGGAACGACGCGCCTCGTCCGCCTCCGCCTGCCACCGGGCCTCCCGGCCGAGCGCGTCCGCACGGAAGGCGAGCGCCCGCTGCGCCGCTGCCTGCGCGTCGCCGAGGACCGCGGCGTGGCGCCGCAGGGTGGCGGCCGCCGCCTCGAGCATGCCGCCGCTCGTCCGGGCGGCGTCGCCCGCTGCCGTGACCCGCTCGCGCGCCCGCTCGACGGCCGTGCTCCGCTGGCCGTCGAGCGCCGATCGCACCCGCAGCAGGCGGGTGCGCGCGTCCTCGAGACCGGCCGCGGCGCGACCCGCGGCGGTGGCGGCGTCGACCAGGGCGGGCGGGCTCCCGGGCAGCGGGCAGAGCTCGCCGGCCGGCGGCGCCGGCCGACCTCCGGGACCGTCGCCCTCCCGGCCGACGGGCGTCATGCGCCGTCTCCTGGGCGGGGTCCGCCGAGCAGCGCGGCCAGGTCGTGCGTCGTCGCGCGCTCCGCGCCCTCGAAGACCTCGGAGGCACGGGCGAGCACGGCGGCGAGCGCCCCGAGCTCGTCCCCGAGGGCCTCGTGGGCGGCCCGCCAGGCCGCGGCCAGGTCCTGCAGGGCGGCCCCCAGTCCGGCGTCGCCGGTCGCGGCAGGTGCCGCCGCCGCGACCAGCACGCCGCTGGACACGTCGTGGAGCGCCAGCGCGGCACCGCGCACGTCGGTGCCCGCCGCGGCGAGGGTCGTGGTCTCGAGGTCGAGCTGCGTCATCCCGTCCCTGTCCTGGTCCGTCGTCGGGTCGTCCCTGCCTGCGCCGTGGCGCGGGGACGACGCTAACGACGACGGGCCCGGCCGCCCCGGGGTTATCCACAGGGTCGGTCCGGGAGGTGCGCGGCTCGCCGCCACGGCACGGCCCCGCACCCGACGGTCAGTCCCACCAGGCGCGGAACCACGGCTCGTCCGTTCCCGCAGGCGCTCCGTCGTCCGGCCGTCGCCCCCGCCAGGGCGCGACCTCGTCCGGGGGTGCGTGCATGTCGTCGATGCCCAGCCCGGCGAGGGCGCGCAGGACGTCGGCGCCGTCGTCCTCCGGCCCGCCCGGCTCGAGCCGTACGTCCCGGCCCGGCCGGAGCAGCACCCCCGTTACCGTGATCCGTTCGTCGCAGCGCAGCGGCCCGACGACGTACCCCTGCGCACGGACCCGGCCGGGGTGCCGCACGACGGCCCGCAGCACGGCGCCGAGCGAGGGGCCGAGGTTCTGCCGCTGGGTCGCGAGCTCCACCTCGTCGAGCCGCTCCAGCAGGCCGGCGGCGGTGCGCTCGTCGAGCGCGACGAACGGGTAGAACCCCGGGGTGGTCGAGCCGGTGAGCACAGGCTCGAGCAGTACGTCGAGCCCGTCGTCGAGCAACCACCCGTGGCGGCCCGCGCACGGCCCGCCGAGGGTGCCGTGGTGCGCGTGGTCCTCGCGCGACGCGAGCTCGCGCTCGCGCCTCCAGGCGGATCGCAGGTCGACGAGCTCGGGCGGGACGAACCGCGCAGGCCGGGGTACCGGCGGCGGGGGCGGCGGTGTGGTCGCGACGGGCATTCGGGCTCCTCGGGCTCCGGGTGCGGGACGGGCGTCCGGGACCGAGCCTGCGGCGCGCCGCTGCCGCGGGCATGCGCCGGTCGCGCACCTGTGGACGGCGCGATCCTGGGGGCAGCCTCCAAGCCCTGGCAGCTCGCGCCGCCGTCCTGTCCTGCGGGATGAGCAGGGCAGGCAGGCGGACGACGCAGGTCGCTGACAAGGGGCCGATGAGTTTCCCGCCGCGCGCGTGTCAGAGGGGTGCGGCACGATCGCCGCGTCCCTCGATGCCGACGGAGGCATGCCCATGAGCTCTCAGCAGACCTTCACCGTGGACGTGCCCGGCGCGGTCCTCACCTACGACGTCCGACTCCCCGACGCCCCCGGCGGGCACCCACCGCTGTTCCTGCTCGGCTCGCCGATGGCGGCGTCGGGGTTCGTCCAGCTCGCGGGCCACCTCGACGACCGCGCCGTCGTCACGTACGACCCGCGCGGTACGGAGCGGAGCACGCTCGCCCCCGACGGCGAGGTCTCGGTGGAGCTCCACGCCGACGACTTCCACCGTGTGGTGGCCGCCGCCCGCCCGCTGATCGGGGACGGGCCCGTCGACGTGTTCGCGTCCAGCGGCGGCGCCGTCGACGTGCTGCCGTGGATCGCGGACCACCCCGGCGAGCTCGGCACCGTCGTCGCGCACGAGCCCCCGCTGTGGGCGCTCCTGGAGGACCGCGACGTGCAGCGCCGGGTCACCCAGGACATCGTCGAGACGTACCAGCGGGACGGGTTCGGCCCCGCCATGGCGAAGTTCATCCAGGTCTCCATGCAGGACGCGCCGCTCACCGAGGACTACCTGGCGCAGCCCGCCCCGGACCCGGCGGCGTTCGGCCTGCCCACCGCGGACGACGGCTCCCGCGACGACCTGCTGCTGAACGGGAACATGAAGGCCCTGCCCTGGTTCGAGCCCGACCTCGACGCTCTGCGTCGCACCACCGTGCGGCTGGTGCCCGCCGTCGGCGAGCAGGGGCCCGGCACGATGCCGCGCCGCGGGGGAGAGGCACTGGCCGCGGCGCTCGGCCTCGACGCCGTCCTCTTCCCCGGCGACCACGGCGGCTTCGCGTCCAACGAGTGGTCGCCGGGCAACGACCCGGCGGCCTTCGCGGCCCGGCTGCGGGAGGTGCTCGCCGGCTGAGGGCGAGCGCGCCGTCGGACCCGCGAGACCCGTCAGACCCGCCCCCCGGCGTCCCGGCCGATCCGTTCCAGCCCGGCGATGCCCGCGGGGGCGTACTCGAGGTACCGCTCGACGGCGGCGCGGACCTCGGGTCGTGCGGACTCCTCGGGCGGCACGCGGGCGGGGTTGAGCAGCACGGAGTGCGCCCAGACGGCGACGTCCGGGTCCGCCATGAACGTCGCCGCCGCCCGCGCGCCGCGGCCCTGCATGGCCGCCCAGTCGGCGGGCGTGCTCCAGTAGGGCGTCGGCGGGCAGAGGGCGTTCTTCTCGGCATCCGGTCGGTTATGTCGGGTGCCCTCCACGTAGCCGACCAGCGCCGCGCAGAAGGGTGGGAACCCCGCCCGCACCGACTGCAGCGTGATCCGTTCGCCCCAGATGGGCAGCGCCGGGCGCACGTGCAGGCCGTACGACGCGCAGTGCACGACGACCGCGCCGTGCGGCACCGCGACCTCGCCGCCGTCGAGCACCAGCCGCCGGGCCTCGACGCGGCGCAGGTGCCCGTCGCGGACCACGCGGGTCACCGACCGCAACAGCTCGAGCTCCCAGCGCCCGAGCGTCGGCGTGCGGGCCATGGTCGGCATCACCGCCGGGTCGATGCGCGTCATCACGTCGGCGTCCTCGAGGCGCAGGAAGAGCTCGTCGGCGGACGAGGCGTCGCAGGCCGCGGCCATGAGGGTCCCCGCCATGCCCAGGAAGACGGCCGGGTCGGGCTGCACCGCGGCGCGGTCGAGCATCCACGGGTCCCGCGGCCGCACCCACTGGATCGCGTCCGGGTCCACGCCGCGCCCGAGCAGCCACACCACGGCGTCGGTCGCCGTCTTGCCCGACCCGACGACGACGTACGCGGCGGCGTCCGCGACGTCGGGCAGCGCGCCCGCGGGGACGACGCGGGCGTCGTCGTCGACGTCGAACGGCGGCGGGCCGACGGCGGGGATGGACGGGGCGAGGTAGCGGGCGTCCACCACCCGCCGGCGCACACGCGGCTCGACGACGTCCCCCGACGCGAGGTCGACGAGCAGGCCGTCGCGATACTCGACGCCGCGGAGCAGCTCGACGCGCCCCGTCGGCAGCAGGCGCTCCTCGAGCACCCCGGCGAAGTAGGCGCAGATCTCGGGGCCGGTGGCGCGCTCGTGCATCCCCCGCTCAGGACCCGACTCCTGGACGCGTCCGGAGCCCAGGCGGGTGGACGCGACCCCGTAGAACTGCGACGCCTGGTGCAGGCGCACGAAGGGGTACGCGTCCAGCCAGTGACCGCCCGCGGCCGTGCGCCGGTCGACGAGCGTCGCGTGCGCGGTCGGGTCGTGGTCGACGATCGCGTCGACGAACGCCATCCCGGCCGCCCCGGCGCCGACGACCAGGTAGTCGGTGTCGATCGAACGGGCCATCGCTCCAGTGGCCATGACTCCAGTGACCCACCGGCGTCACGGGCGGTCAACGGGCGCCGGGGGTGATTGAGGGTGCCCGGGGCGACGCCCGCCCGGGCCGCGCGACGGGCCGTGCGACAGGCCGTGCGACAGGCGGTGCCCAGTTCGCTCGGCGGGTCAGTCGTCGCCGCGCTCCTGGACGACCTTCCCGTCCTGGGTGCCGACGCGGTAGTCGGTCTCGACGCCGTCCACCAGCACCGTGACCGACCAGTGGTAGCGGCCGTCGTCCTCGTCGAGCTCCGCGTCGTCGAGGTCGCCGGCGGACCTCGCGACCGTGCGCTCGATCGCCTGGGTGATCAAGACGGTCGCGTCGGCCAGCGCGCGGCGGTCGTCGGCGTCGAGGTCGTCCTCCTGGGTCCGGACCACCTCGGTGCCGTCGGCGCTGACCTCGACCTCGACGCTGATCGTGCCGGTGGCGACGTCGACCTCCCAGGTGTTGTCGCGGTCCGGGTCGTCGATGGCGTAGGCGGTGCCGCCCGCCTTCCTCTCCGCGGTGGCGATCGCCAGCAGCCCGGCGGCCGTGCGGTGCTCCGGCGCGGCGGACGCGCTCGGGGACGTGGTGTCGTCGGTCGCGCCCTCGTCGGTCGCGGTGTCCTCGGCGGCGGAGGTCGCGGGCGCGTCGGCGGGGGCACCGCCGTCGTCGTCGGCGCAGGCGGTGAGGGTGAGGCCGAGCGCCAGGGCGAGCGCGGCGGGGACGGCGAGGCGGCGTGCGGTGCGGTTGCTCATGACGACGATCCTCCGGGCGGTCGGTGACCCCCGCATGAGATGCGGAGGAGAAGGTCCTCATCTGCCGCCTTGCGGTTGACGTGGCGTCAACCTCTACCGTCGACGTCATGACCCGTTCCATCCAGGACGTCGCCCGGCTCGCGGGAGTCAGCAGCCGCACCCTGCGGCACTACGACCAGATCGGTCTGCTGCCGCCGTCGGGCACCGGCACCGGCGGGCTGCGCCACTACGACGACGCCGCGGTCCGGCGCCTGCAGCGCATCCTGCTGCTGCGCGACCTGGGCCTGCCGCTGACCGACATCGGCCGGGTGCTCGACGAGCAGGCGGACGAGGCCCGCGCGCTGCGCCGGCACCTCGACCAGCTGCGCGCCGAGCAGGACCGGCTGACCAGGCGGATCGCGTCGGTGGAACGGACCGTGACCGCGATCGAGAAGGGAGAACAGCTCATGGCCGAGGACATGCTCGACGGCTTCGACCACACGCAGCACGAGGAGGAGGTGACCGAGCGCTGGGGCGGGGACGCGTACGCGAAGAGCGACGCGTGGTGGCGCGGGCTCGGGGCAGAGAAGCAGAAGGAGTGGCAGGCGCGCACGAAGGAGCTCGCCGACTCCTGGGGCGAGGCGGCCCGCCGCGGCGTCGACCCGACGTCCGACGAGGCGCAGGCGCTCGCCGCCCGGCACGCGGCCTGGCTCGGCGGCATCCCCGGCACGCCGGGGTCCGACCGCGGACGGCCGACGAAGGAGTACGTCGTGGGCCTGGCGGAGATGTACGTGGCCGACCCGCGGTTCGCGAAGAACTACGGCGGCACCGAGGGGGCGACGTTCGTGCGCGACGCCCTCGTCGTCTACGCGGAGCGCGAGCTCTGACCCACCCTGCCCCGCGAGTTGTCAGAGCCACGTCGGCCTCGACCCCTGCAGGGTTCTGACAGCTCGCGAGGGTGGGAGGATGCCCCGGTGAGCGACGACTGGGCGGCGCAGCGCACGGAGGCGGCACGCGTGCAGGCGGAGCGTCTGCGCGCGCGGCAGGACGCCGAGCACACTGAGGCGGAGGCGCTGCTGCGCGACTTCGTCCGGGCCGCGGCGGACGCCGGGCTGGAGCCCGGGCCGCTCGAGGTCAAGGGGTACGGCGGGCGCGGGACGGCGCGCACGTCGCTGCGCGGCTGGTACCTGCGCCACGACCGCACGGCCGCCGTCACGTCCGACGGCACGTTCTACGTGCTCACCGCGCCGCTGACGCTGCTCGACCGGGTGCGCGGCGCGCGCGTCGCGCCGCAGCGCCCGCCGATGATCCTGGGCGCGGGCGGCAAGGACGGCAGCTCGATCGAGCTCGTCGACGCGCTGGAGCGGGTGCTCCCTGGCTGGCGGGACCGCGGGCGGGGCGCCGCGACGTAGCGGTTCGTCGTCGTCCTGCGCGACGACGACGACCGAGCGCTACGTCAGCGCCGCGCCGACCGGCCCGGCGACCTCGGGCAGCGCCAGGTAGCCCGCCCAGGCGCCGTCGTCGAGGCGGTGGGCCGCGGCGTGGAACCCCGGGGCCCGGTTGGTCACGCGCAAGGCCTCGATCGTCGGCGACCCGGCGGGGAGCGGGAAGACGTCGGGTGTGAGGTCGTGCAGCGCGAGCAGGTCGCGCGGGTCGCGGGGGCTCACCCAGCGCCCCACCCGCGCGGGGAACGCCAGCGGCGCGCGGGACTCCACCGCCTCCCGGACCGCCCGGATGCCGAGCGGCGAGCCCGGCGTGAGCAGCAGCGGCACGTCCGGGCCGCCCGTGCGGGCGGTCAGCACCGAGTACGCCACGACGCTGCCGAGCGAGTGCGCGACGACGACGGCGGGCTCGTCGCCCGACGTCGCGTCGGCCAGGGCGTCGGCGAGGCCCGCGTCGATCACCCGCCGGACGACGTCGTCGTGCAGAGAGGCGTACACGTCCCGTGTCAGCGTGAGCAGGACGGCGGCGCTGACGCCGGGCACGTAGCGGTCCACGAGGGCCAGCGTCGCGACGAGGGCCTCGACGAGGGCGTCTCCGACCACCCCCTCCGCCACGACCGACGCCTCGACGGCTGGTGGGGCGGGCGACGGACCGGCGGGCGACGACGGACCGGCGGGCCGGTGCCCGGCGGCCGTGAGGACCTCGCGCGCGACGTCGAGCACGAACCGCAGCTCGCCGTCCGGCAGGGCGCGCACCAGCCGGGGGAGCGCGGCCGGGTCGGCCGCCAGCGCGTGCACCGTCACCGGGGGCGGTGTGCCGCCGTCGACCAGCCGCTCCAGGGTGTCGCCGTAGTAGACGAAGGACGCGTCGTCGTCCGTCGGCCGCAGCGGGGAGCCCGCGGCCGCGAGGCCCGCGCCGAGCGCGCCGAGCCACTCCGCCTCGAGCGACTCCGGGTCGCGTCCGTCGAGGTCACGGCCGTGGACGAGCACCAGTCGGGTCACCCGGGCGACGGTACCGACCCGTGCCGGCCGGCCCTCGCGGACGCGCCGTGCACGACCCGCCGGGCGCCGGGCGGTGGGCGTGGGACGCTGTGCCCATGGGGAACACGGAGGATGTCGCAGCCCTGGTCGCCGAGGTCGAGCAGCAGGAGCGCGAGCTCGTGCTCACCCGGTTCACTCACGACGACGCGTGGCAGCTCGGCTGCCTCCTCGTCGAGCTCGCCACCGAGCGCGGCCTGGCCGTGACGGTCGACGTCCGCAAGGGGACCCAGCAGGTGTTCCACGCGGCGCGCGAGGGAACCACCGCCAACAACGACTCGTGGGTGCAGCGGAAGGTGCGCGTCGTGGAGCGGTTCGGGGCGTCGTCGTTCCTGGTGGGCCTGCGCGCCCGCGCGAGCGGCCAGGACTTCAACACCCTGCAGCAGCTGCCCCTGCAGGAGTACGCCGCGCACGGCGGCGCGTTCCCCGTGCGGGTCGAGGGCGTGGGGATCGTCGGCGTCGTCACCGTGTCCGGTCTGGCGCAGGCGGACGACCACGCGCTGGTCGTCGAGGCGTTGCGCGTGCAGGCCGCCGGCGGCGCCTGACCGGCGCGACGCCCGCCGTCTACGGTGGCCCCGTGCCTGCGCTGCTCCTGACGAACGCCCGCCTCGCCGACCGGCCCGACCGGCCCGTCGACGTCCTGCTCGACGGCGACCGGATCGCCGCGGTGACGCCGGCGGGCGCCCCCGCCCCGGTGCCGGTGAGCGCGGTACCGGAGCGGGTCGACGTCGACGGTCGCACCGTGGTCCCCGGCCTGTGGGACGCGCACACGCACCTCACGCAGTGGGCGATGGTGCGTCAGCGCCTCGACGTGTCGGCGGCGACGAGCGCGGCACACGCCGCGGCCCTGGTGCGCGACCGCCTCGACCGGGCGGCGCCGCCCACCGACGGCACGCCGCTCGTCGGCTACGGCTTCCGGTGGGCCACCTGGCCGGACGACCCGACCGCGGCGGTGCTCGACGCGGTTGCCGGCGACGTGCCGGTCGTCCTGCTGTCCGGCGACCTGCACAGCGCGTGGGCGTCGACGGCGGGCCTGCGCTTCCTCGGCATCGCGGAGCACCCGACCGGCCTGCTGCGCGAGGAGGAGTGGATGCCCGCCAGCCCGCGCATCGTCACGGTGGACGACGCCGTGGCGGACGCCCTGGTGGTGGACGCGGCGCGCGCAGCCGCCGCGCGCGGCGTCGTCGGGGTCGTCGACTTCGAGGTGGCGGACAACCTCACCGCGTGGCGACGCCGGGTGGCCGGCGGCTGGGACGGCCTGCGCGTGCGCGCCGGCGTGTGGGAGCAGCACCTGGACGCGGTGCTCGGCGCCGGGCTGCGGCACGGTGACCCGCTCGGGGAGCCCGCGGGGTCGGACCTCGTGACGCAGGGCCCGCTCAAGGTGATCAGCGACGGGTCGCTCAACACGCTCACGGCGTTCTGCTTCGAGGAGTACGCGGGCGTGGCAGGCCCGGACGCGCACGGCATCCTCAACATCGCGACCGATCACCTCGCGCCCCTCATGGCACGCGCGCACGCGGCCGGCCTGCGGTGCGCGATCCACGCCATCGGCGACCGCGCGAACTCCCTCGCCCTCGACGCGTTCGAGGCGTCCGGAGCCCGCGGGTCGGTCGAGCACGCGCAGCTGCTGCGCCCCGACGACGTGGCGCGGTTCGCCGCGCTGGGCGTCACCGCGAGCGTGCAGCCCGAGCACGCGATGGACGACCGCGACGTCGCCGAGGAGCTGTGGCCCGGTCGTACCGCGCGCGCGTTCCCGCTGGCGGAGCTGCGTGCCGCGGGCGTGCCGCTGACCCTCGGGTCGGACGCGCCCGTCGCCCCGCTCGACCCGTGGGTCGCGATCGCCTCCGCCGTCACCCGGTCGCGTGACGGCCGCGCGCCCTGGCACCCGGAGCAGCGGATCGACGTGCGCGCCGCGCTCGAGGCGTCCGTCGACGGCCGGCCGCTGGACCTCGCCGTCGGCGGACCGGCCGACCTGGCCGTGCTCGACGGCGACCCGCTCGCGCTGCCGGCGTCGCACGACCCGGCGTCGCACGACCTGGCGTCGCACGACCCGGTGGCGCTGGCCGACGCGCTGCGCGCCACCTCCGTCGCCGGCACGCTCGTCGCGGGCCGCTGGACGCACCACGCCCTCTGACCCCGAACGGTCAGAGGGCGTGGGCGGCCCGGGAGCCGGTCAGCCGCGGAGCTCGGCGATCTCCGCCAGGAGGGCGTCGCGCTGCTCGGCGTCGTCGACATGCTTCGTCACGACGCGCTCCAGCCGGTCCCAGTCCTCGTGGGCGAGGGCGGAGAACAGCTGCTGCGCCTGCCCGGTGGACAGGTCGAGCGCGGCGAGGCGGGCGAGCAGGCCGGGGCCGGGCTCCGGCTCCGGGTCGGCCTGCTCCTGCGCGGCCTTCCAGCCGACGAACGCGCCGGGGCGGTTGGTGATCATGCCCTCGACGCCGAGGTCGGTGAACCGGGTCCAGTCGGCGGGGGAGTCGACCGTCCACACGAAGACGCCGACGCCGGCGGCGTTGAGGTCCTCGACGACGGACGGCCGGGTCGCCAGCGCCGCGCCGGACGGGTTGTAGTACGTGGCGTGCAGGCGCTCCGCCGTCGCGACCGGGTCGGCGTCGAGAGTGCCGCGCAGCAGGCCGAGCGGGATCTGCGGCGCCCGGTCGTACGCGTACTCCAGCGCCTTCTCGTCGAACGACTGCAGCACCACGCGGTCCTCCAGGCCGGCCTCGAGGATCATGTCGACCGTCCGGTCCACCTCCTCGCGGGTCTCCGGCCCCTTGATCTCGAGCAGCAGGTCGGAGCTGCCGGTGTCCATGAGGTCGAGCACCTGCGCGAACGTGGGCACCTTCTCGCCCGTGAACGCGGGGCTGAACCAGGACCCCGCGTCGAGGGAGCCGATGTCCGGCGACCGCAGGAACTCGACGTCGCCCGTCCCGTCGGTCGTGCGGTCGACCGTCTGGTCGTGCAGGACGACGGGGACGTCGTCGGCGGTGGTGTGCACGTCGATCTCGACGTACTCGGCGCCCGCCTTCATGGCGGCGGCGTAGGCGGCGAGCGTGTTCTCGGGGTTGACCGACGAGTAGCCGCGGTGCGCCGCGGTGACGGGCAGGTCGCCGGGCTCGTTCACGACCGGCTTCGGCTCGAGCTCCGTGACGACGACGTCGTCGATGCTCACGCGTGCGCCGTCGGCGGCGAAGCCGAGCACGCCGTCGTCGGTGCGGCCGATGCGGCCCTCCAGCACCTCCTGGCCGTCGTACACCCAGGTGGCGTGGTTGCCCTGCACCTCGACGGCGATCCGCACGTCCTTGCCGACGCCGGCGTCCGACGGGGCGGACGCCGTGGCGGGCACGTTCCACGCGTTCCCCGCCGTGCGCTCGGCCAGCTCGATGCCGTTGCTCGCCGTCGTCGTGGAGCGCATGGCGGCCTGCCACCACGGCACGCCGCCGGCGGGGTCGATGTCGAGGATCGGCGCGAGCCAGCGCGCCGCGTTGTTCACGGCCTCGAAGCGCACCGTGGCCTCGAGGCGGTAGTTCTCCAGGTGCGGTCCGAACGTCACGCGCCCGATCGCCGCCGGCTCGCCCACGAGGCGGCCGTCCCGGACGGCCCACGCGCCCGACCCGGCCCGCCAGCCGTCGGGCAGCGAGCCGTCCGCGACGTCGTCGAAGTCCTGGGCGTAGACGATGTCGCCGGGCGCGCCGGACAGAGGAGCGGCGGCGAGCGGTGCGGCGGTCGCGACGGGCGGCGCGACGACCGTCGCGCCGAACGAGGCGAGGGACACCCCGGCGGCGACGGCGAACGCGAGCGTGGCGGAGACGGTGCGGGTGCCCGGTGGGGCGAGCAGCGTGCGGCGGCGGGCGGTCATGGTGGTCCTCCTGGCGGTTCGTGGCGGGTCGCCGGGCACGCTAGGAGGGCCGGGTGTCCGGTCCGGGGCCGGGCGCGTGGCCCGTCGGTGACCGTCGGGAGAACTTCCGGTGCCGGTGCAAGACTTCCGGGATGAGCGACCGTGCGGATGCCGAGGGCCGCCTGCGGGCGCGCCTCGCCGAGGTGACCGACCGCCTCGCGGCGCAGCGCCGCGCCGTCGACGGGATCGTCGAGTCCGCGCGCGACTCCAACGCCGACGACGAGCACGACCCCGAGGGCGCGACGCTCGCGTGGGAACGGCAGCAGGCGGCGGCGCTCGCGGCCGAGGCGGAGCGCGAGCGGGACCAGCTCCTCGCCGCGCTCGACCGCGTCGCCGCCGGGACGTACGGCGTCTGCGAGGTGTGCGGCCGGCCCATCCCCGCCGCGCGGCTGGAGGCGCGGCCCGCCGCCACCCGCTGCGTCGAGCACGCGCGCTGAGCGGCACCGGACGACGCTCGGCGCGGCACGTCCGGCTCACGGCGGCAGCTCGAGCTGCCGCGCCGGGCGCGAACTGCCGCTCCGAGGAAGGGCAGCGCGGCGCGACCTGGCAGCATGGCGGCGTGCGCGTGGAGCCGGTGACCCTCGAGGGTGTGGTGACGCACGTCGTCGGGCGGGTCCTCGCCCACGACGACACCCGGCCGGTGCGGGTGCTCGTCGACGGGCACCCGTCCACCCACCCGGAGGCGCTCGCGGACGCGCTGGTCGAGCCGCTGCGCACGGCGGGGCACCCGGTCGCGCGGGTGCGCGTCCGGGACTTCCTGCGGGCCCGGTCGTTGCGGCTCGAGCGCGGCCGCCGGGACGCCGACGCGCTGCTCGAGGAGTGGATCGACGTCGACGGCCTCAACCGGGAGGTGCTGCGCTCGGTCGTGACGCGGGGCCGGTGGCTGCCGAGCCTGCGCGACCCGGACACGGGCCGCTCGACCCGCGCCGGGTACGAGGACGCACCGTCGGGAACCGTCGTCGTGCTGGACGGGTCGCTCGCGCTGGGGCGCGGGCTCGACGTCGACCTCGCCGTCCACCTCGCGCTGCGACCCGCGACGGAGACGCGGAACACGCCGCTCGACGAGGCGTGGACCCTCACCGCGTACGGGCGCTACCGCCGCGAGGCGCAGCCCGAGCGGCGCGCCGACGTCGTGGTGCGGGTGGACCACCCCGACCGCCCCGCGCTGGTGCTGCCGGGCTGAGCCGCCGGGCCGGCGATCAGCCCCGGCAGAGGCAGAACGGGTGCCCGGCAGGGTCGGCGAAGACGCGGAACGTCTCGCCGCCGCCGGGCAGGCGCTGCGCCCCGACGGCGAGCGCCGCCGCCTCGGCCTCGTCCAGGCTCTGCGGGCCGACCTGCAGGTCGAGGTGCAGCTGCTGCGGGTACTCCGGGTCGGGCCACCGCGGCGCCGAGTAGCCCTCCACCTGCTGGAAGAGCAGGGCCCTGTCCCCGCCGAGCATGGCCATCCCCTCGGCGTCGTAGACGACGGGGGCGCCGAGGACCCCGGACCAGAACGCGGCGGCGGCCGAGGCGTCCGGCACGTCGACGGTGAGGCCCATGATCGTCAGGCCGTCGTTGTCGGGCGCGTGGCACAGGTCGAAGGGGTGGCCGGCCGGGTCCGCCAGGGTGGTCCACTCCGGGTTCTCCCGCAGCACGGTGGCGCCCAGGCCCACCGCCCGCTCGACGGCGGTCGCGACGTCCGGCACGCGCAGGTCGAGGTGCGCCTGCTGCGGGTGCTCCTGGCCGGGCCATCGCGGGGGCACGAGGTCGGGCGCGGGTTGGAAGGCGAGCGACCAGCCGTCGGGGGTGTTCAGCGTGATCCAGTCCTCGCCGTACCCCTGCTGCTCGACCTCGGCGCCCGTGAGCCGCTGCCAGAAGTCGGCCGCGACCGGTGGTGCGGGGACGTCGAAGACCACCGCGTCCAGGGCTGCGACCCGCGTCGTCGTCTCGTCGCTCATGGGGCCCAGCGTGCCGCGGACCTCCGACACCCGCAGCGCGCCGGGGCTGTACACCGGCGCCGGGCGGGGCGATCATGCTGCTCACCGCCGTCGGACGCCCTGGGGGCCGCATGATCGTCGCACCGTTCGGACGCTTCACCGAGGGCCGGGTCCCCGACCCGGGCATCGCGCGGCTGTTCACGCGGGAGAACCGCTGGCAGGCGCGGCTCGACGTCGAGGCGGCGCTCGCGCTCGCGGAGGCCGACGCCGGGCTGATCCCGGCGGAGTCGGCCCGCGCCATCGCGCTCACGGCGCGGATCGAGAAGCTCGACGTGAAGCGGGTGCTCGCCGCGACCGCCGAGGCGAGCCACCCGCTGGTGCCGCTCATCGAGGAGTTCGCGCGCGCCGTCGGCTCCAAGCACGGCGGCTGGGTGCACTGGGGCGCGACGACGCAGAACATCACGCAGACCGCCGACGTGCTGGTGCTGCGCGACGCCCACCGCGCGGTGCTGCGCCAGCTCGGCCGCGTGCTGCGCTCGGCGGGCCGGCTCGCGGAGTCGTCCGCCGCGCTGCCGATGGCGGGCCGCACGCACAGCCAGCACGCCGTGCCCGTGACGTTCGGCTTCAAGGTGGCGGTGTGGATCGACCAGCTCGCGGCGCACGCCGACCGGCTGGAGCGGCTCGACGAGCGGCTGTTCTGCGTGCTCATGGGCGGCGCGGCGGGCACGTTCGCGTCGTTCGGTGGCTCGGGCCGGGCGATCGAGGCGGGCGTGGCGCGGCGGCTCGGGCTGCACCCGATGCGCGTGCCGTCCCGGTCGGTCAACGACGGCATCGTGGAGCTCGTGCTGGTGCTGGCGCAGCTCGCGGGCACGATCGGGAAGATCGGGCGGGACGTCTACACGCTGATGCAGCCGGAGTTCGCCGAGGCGTTCGAGCCGGTCCCCGAGGGCACGGTCGGCAGCTCGACCATGCCGCACAAGCGCAACCCGCAGCTCGCCCTCGACATGCAGACGATGTCGGCGGAGCTGCGCGCCCTCGCGGGCCCGGCGCTCGAGTCGATGCTGCACGACCAGGAGGCGAACGGCGCCATGACTGCCCTGCTCGAGGACGTCTCGGCGTCGGCCGCGGTGCTGGCGGGCGACATGCTCGCGCGCCTCGAGGTGGTGATGGACGGACTGGAGCTCGACCCGGGCCGGATGCGCGCGAACATCCGCCTGTCCGAGGGCATGATCGGCTCCGAGTCCCTCATGCTCGCCCTCGGCGAGAAGATCGGGCGGCAGAAGGCGCACGACGTCGTGTTCGCCGTCGCGCAGGCGACCGCGTCCGACGGCCGCCCGTTCCTCGAGCTGCTGCACGGCGACCCCGTCGTCAGCGAGGCCTTCGACGACGACGAGCTGCGCGCCCTCCTCGACCCGGCGGGCTACCTGGGCCTGAGCACCGAGATCGCGCGGGAGCTCGCGGCGTGCGCGGCCGGGACCGCCGACCGGCTCGAGGCGCTGCCCGCGCGGATCCCGGTCTCCGTCGGGAGCCAGCGGCCCGGCGAGGGGTGAACCCGGGCCGCCGGACGCCGCCCACGGGGCGGCGGCCGCCGGCCGGTGCCATCGTGGACGGATGGAACCTCGGCAGAAGGAGCTCGTGCACCGAGGCCGTGCCGCCCGACGCGCGGCGACGGCGGGGCTCGCCGTCGCGGCGCTCCTGCTGCTGGGCGCGTGCGCGGCGGGCCCGAACCCGGCCGTCGACACGTCGACGATCAGCGGCGTCGGGCCCTACGGGTTCTGGTGGGGCCTGTGGCAGGGCATGATCCTGCCGATCACGTTCATCGCCTCCCTGTTCACGGACACGGTGTCCGTGTACGAGGTGCACAACACCGGCAACTGGTACGACGTCGGGTACGTGCTCGGCATCTCGCTCGTCTTCGGCGGTCCGCTCGGCGCGCGCCGGGCCCGCCACTGACGTCATCGGCGGCCCTCGGCCACCGCGTGCTCGTGCGCCGCACGGGCGATGTTGCGCTGCATCCCGCCGAACACGATCCCGTGGAACGGGCTGATCGCCCACCAGTAGAGCTGCCCCGGCAGGCCGCGCGGGGAGAAGATCGCGCGCTGCCGGAACACGGGTCGGGGTCCCGGCCCGTCCTCGACCGCCAGCTCCAGCCACGCCAGCCCCGGCAGCCGCATCTCGGCGCGCAGCCGGAGCAGCCGCCCGGGCACCACCTTCTCCACGCGCCACCAGTCGAGCGCGTCGCCGGGCTCCAGCCGGAGCGGGTGGCGGCGCCCGCGCCGGAGCCCGGGGCCCCCGAACAGGCGGTCGAGCAGGCCGCGGGCCACCCAGCCGAGGCGCCACGAGTACCAGCCGTGGGCGCCGCCGATGCCCTCGATCACCGACCACAGCGACTCCGGGGTGGTGTCCACCTCGCGCGACCGGTCGTCCACGAGCAGGCTGCCGCCGGCCCAGTCCGGGTCGTCGGGCAGGGGGTCGGACGGCGCGCCCCGCGTGGAGGCCGAGCTCCAGCTGGTCCGCACGTCGAGGTCGCGGATCCGGGCCAGCGCCAGGGCGACCGCGTCGTCGAAGCCGACGAGCCCCTCGGGCGGGTCGGGGACGTACCGCGCGATGTCGTGGTCGCGCGCCACGACCTCGTGCACGAGCGAGCCCACCAGGGGGCGGGCGATCGACGGCGGCACCGGGGTCACCAGCCCGACCCACAGGCTGGCCAGCCGCGGCGTGAGCACCGGCACGGCGCGGATCACCCGGGGCCGCAGCCCGGCGACGGCGGCGTAGCGCTGCATCATCCGGCGGTACGTCAGCACGTCGGGGCCGCCGATGTCGAAGCCGCGGCTGACGTCGCCCGGCACCTCCGCCGCCCCGACGAGGTAGCGCAGCACGTCGCGGACGGCGATCGGCTGGATGCGGTTCTCGATCCACCGCGGGGCCACCATGACCGGCAGGCGCTCGGTGAGGTACCGCATCATCTCGAACGACGCGCTGCCCGAGCCGAGGATCACCGCGGCGCGCAGCACGACGGTCGGGACCTCGCCGTCGAGCAGGATCTCCTCCACCTCACGGCGGGAGCGGAGGTGCGGCGACAGGTCCGCCGTGTCGGGGTAGAGGCCGCCCAGGTAGACGACGCGCCGCAGCCTCGCCTCGGCGGCCGCCTGCGCGAACCCCCGGGCCGTGCGGCGGTCGGTGTCGGCGAAGCCGGAGCCGGAGCCGAGCGCGTGGATGAGGTAGTACGCGACGTCGACGCCCTCCAGGGCGCGGCGCAGGTCGGCGCGCTCCTGGGCGTCGCCCGTCACGACGTCGACGTCGTCCGCCCAGGCCCGCGCGGCGAGGCGCTCGGGATGGCGCGCGAGCACGCGGACCCGGTACCCGGCGGCGAGCAGCTCGGGCACGAGCCGCCCGCCGATGTACCCGGTGGCGCCGGTGACCAGCACGAGCGGGGCGTCGGTCGGCATGGGTGTCGCTCCTGGGTCGTCGGGGGACATCGTCGGTCAGGTCGCTAGCCAGGCTAGCAATATCCGACGACGGATGGCAGGGTGGAGGGGTGCCCGCGGCGCCTCGCCCGCGGCGCCTTCTGACGATCGAGGAGGACCGATGACCGACACGACACCGTCCCCGCGGCTGCAGCAGGTCGTGGTGACCGTGAGCCTGCTGGTGTGCGTCGTGGGCTCGATGATCGGCGTCGGGGTCTTCGGCGGCACCCGGGTCGAAGAGGCCGCGGGCGGCGCGCTCGCGGCCGACGCGACGCTCGTGGCCCCGGCGTCCCCCGCGTTCTCGATCTGGACCGTCATCTACCTCGGCCTCGCGGGGTACACGGTCTTCCAGTGGCTCCCCGCGCACGCGCTCGACGAGCGGCAGCGCCGCCTGCGGGCGCCGGTCGCGGCGACGATGCTGCTCAACGCGGCCTGGATCCTCACCGTCCAGGCGGGCCTGCTGTGGTGGAGCGTCGTGGTCATCGTGGCCCTCCTGGTGATGCTCGCCCGGACGTTCGTGATCCTGGTCCGGACCCCTGCGAGCGGCGTCGCGGAGCGGGTGCTGGTGGACGGCACGCTCGGCCTCTACCTGGGCTGGGTCTGCGTGGCGACCGTCGCGAACGTGGCGGCGGCCCTGACGGCCGCGGGGTTCGACGGCGGGGGCGTGGCGGCCGACTGGTGGGCCGTGGGGATCCTGTCGGCGGTCGCCGCGATCGGCGTCGCCCTCGCCGTGCGCGGGCGCGGGCGGCTCGCCGTCGCGGCGGCGATCGCCTGGGGTCTGGTCTGGGTCGCCGTCGCGAGGTCCGGGGGCGAGCCGACCTCGGCGCCGGCCGCGGCGAGCGCCGTGGCCGCCGCCGTCGTCGTGCTCGGCGCGGCGGTGGTGCTGCGCGTGCGGGCCCTCCGCGCCCCCGCCGTCGCCGAGGCGGGCGCGTCGTGACCGGGGCCGACGCCGGACCCGGTGCGGAGCCCGAGGCCGCCGACGACCACGTCGTCCTGCTCGACGACGCGGGGGCCCCGGCGGGGACCGCGCCGCGCGCCACCGTTCACACCCGCGACACCCCGCTGCACCTCGGGTTCTCCTGCTACCTGTTCCGCCCGGACGGGGGGCTCCTGCTCACGCGGCGGGCGCTGTCGAAGCGGACGTGGCCGGGGGTCTGGACCAACTCGTTCTGCGGGCACCCGCGCCGGGGCGAGTCGTTGGCGCAGGCCGTCCTGCGGCACGGCCGGCACGAGCTCGGGCTGGACGTGGCGACCGACGGCGAGCCCGTGCTCCCGTCGTTCCGCTACCGCGCCGTGGACGCGGGCGGCGTCGTCGAGAACGAGATCTGCCCGGTGCTCTTCGCGTCGGTGGACCGCGACCCGGTGCCGAACCCGGACGAGGTCATGGACTGGCGGTGGGTGCGGCCGCGCGACGCCTCGGCGCTCGTCGACCTCGCTCCCTGGGCGGTGAGCCCGTGGATGGTCGAGCAGGTGCGGGAGCTGCGGACCGCGGGCTGGGCCGCGCCGCGCGCCTAGCCGGACATCAGGCCGACGCGTCGCCGACGACGGTGCCCGCGACGTCGTCAGGCTCCCGCTCGGCCTCCGCGGCCATGGCCAGCAGGAAGTCTCGCACGGCCGGGCGGGAGCGCGCCGGCACGGCCCGCGCGATCTCGAGCATGCGTGCGTGCACCGGGGCGAGCCGCTCGCGCACCTCGGCGTGCGCCTCGTCGGAGGCGACGACGACCACGGACCGGCGGTCCGACGGGTGCGGGCGCCGCTCGAGATGGCCGGAGGCGACGAGGCGGTCGAGCAGCTTCGTGGTCGAGGCGGTGGAGATCGCCAGGTACTCGGCGAGCCCGCGCGGTGTCGTCGGCTCGCCGTGCCCCTCGCAGGCGATGACGTGCTGGAGCGCGCGGAGGTCGGTGAGGTTCATCTTCATGTCGCGGCCGGCGCGTCGTCGCATCGCCTCGTCAGCGCGGCGGAAGGTCCGCAGGGCCTCCAGGAGGCGGCGGGCCTCCGCGTCGGACTCCTGGTACCAGTAGGAGCCCCCCGTGGGTGCCTGGGTCACGCGCCCATCGTAGTGGCCCGTCATGAGGCTAGTATCTTTCTAGGCTAGCGATATGCCAAGCTAGTGACATCCAGCGAGGAGGTGGGTTGCGTGCAAGGTTCGTCGCCCGACGACCCGGTCGCCCGTGTCGTGGAGGGTGCGGTCCAGCGGCTGCTCGACGACGGTGACCGCCCGGACGACACCCGGCTCTGGCACGCCTTGCGCGGCACGAGCCGCGGCGGGAAGCGGCTGCGCCCCCGCCTCCTGCTCGATGCGTACGACGCGCTCGCGGGCGCGGCGCCGCCAGAACCGCGGGACGTCGCCGTGCGCGTCGCCGCCGCCCTCGAGCTCCTCCACCACGCGTTCCTCGTGCACGACGACGTGATCGACGGCGCGGACACGCGCCGCGGCCGTCCGAACGTGGCCGGGGTGCACGCCGCGCAGGCGCTGGAGTCCGGGGCCAGCGCGCGGCAGGCCGAGGGCTACGGCGCCGCCGCCGGCATCCTGGCCGGGGACCTCGCCCTGGCGGCGGCCGTGCGGGCGGTCGCGCTCTGTGGGGCGTCCCCGGCGGCCACCGAGCAGCTCCTCGACGTCGTCGACGAGGCCATGCACCTCACCGCGGACGGCGAGCTCGCGGACGTCCGCCTCAGCCTCGGGGGGTGCGCCGACCTCGACGAGACGCTGCGGACCGCGGAGCGCAAGACCGCGGTCTACTCCTTCCAGCTCCCCCTGCGGGCCGCGATGATCCTGGCCGGCCGGGAGGACCTGGACGAGGGCGTCCGGCGACTGGGTCGCGACCTCGGGCTCGCGTTCCAGCTGCGGGACGACCTCGACGGCGTGTTCGGCGACCCGGCCGAGACCGGCAAGAGCAACGCCTCCGACCTGCGGGAGGGCAAGTGCACCCCGCTGGTGGCCCTCGCGCACGGGACCTCGGCGTGGGGCGAGCTGAGCACCCTGCTCGGCGACCCCGACGCCGGGGACGCCGAGCTGCGCAGGGCCCGCGAGCTCCTCGAGGCCTGCGGGGCGCGCGCCGCCGTCGAGACGCTCGCCGCGGACCTCGAGCGGGACGCCGTGGCGCTCGGCCTCGCCCTGGGCCTGGGGGAGCTCGCCGAGAACGTGGCCGGGGCGCACCTCACCCGGGCGTCGAGCGCCGCATGAACGCCGCGACGACATCGAGCGGGGCGGTCCCCGCCGTGCCCGTGCCCGTGCCCGTGGCCGGGGCCGGGGCCGCGGTCGCCGGCGTCGACCCGACGTACGACGCCACGGCCGTGCGCAGCGCCGCGGTGGTCGTGCGCGCCTACTCCACGTCGTTCGGCTGGGCGTGCCGCCTGCTCGGCGACGACGTGCGCGACCACGTGCGCGGCGTCTACGCGCTGGTCCGGGTGGCCGACGAGATCGTCGACGACCCGCGGCCGGGGCTCTCCGTCGCCGAGCGCGGCGAGCTGCTCGACGAGCTCGAGCAGGAGGTGGCGCGAGCGCGAGGACGCGGGCGCAGCAGCAACCTCGTGGTGCACGCGTTCGCGCGTACGGCGCGCCTGTTCGGCATCGGGGACGACCTGGTGGCGCCGTTCTTCGCGTCGATGCGGACCGACCTCACGGTCACCGCCCACGACGAGGCCGGCTTCGCCACGTACGTGCACGGCTCGGCCGAGGTGGTCGGCCTGATGTGCCTGCGGGTGTTCGTCGCCGCCGACGACGCCGCGTACGCGCGGCTGGCCCCGGGCGCGGCCCGCCTCGGGGCGGCGTTCCAGAAGGTCAACTTCCTGCGCGACCTGGCCGAGGACGTGGACCTGCGCGGCCGGTCGTACTTCCCGGGGCTGGACGTGGACGCGTTCGACGACGCCGACCGCGACCGGCTGCTCGCCGACGTCGACGCGGACCTGGCGGCCGCGCGCGTCGCGATCGACGAGCTGCCGCGCAGCTCGCGGCTCGCCGTGCGCGTGGCGCACGACCTGTTCGCCGAGCTCTCCCGACGGCTGGCGGCCACCCCGGCTGCCACGATCCGGCGGGAGCGGGTCCGGGTCCCGGGGCCGGTCAAGGCGCGGCTGGTGGCCGGGGCCCTGGCGAGGGAGGCGCTCCGATGAGGGTGGTCGTCGTGGGAGCGGGGATCGCCGGGCTGGCGACGGCGGGGCTGCTCGCCCGCGACGGCCACGAGGTCGAGGTGCTCGAGCGGCACGACGCCCCGGGCGGCCGCGCCGGCTCGTGGGAGCGTGCGGGCTTCCGCTTCGACACCGGCCCGTCCTGGTACCTCATGCCCGAGGTCTTCGACCACTGGTTCCGGCTGATGGGGTCGAGCGCCGACCGCGAGCTGGACCTCGTCGGGCTCGACCCGGCCTACCGGGTGTTCTTCGAGGGCCACGACGACGCGCTGGACGTCTCGCCCGACCGGGCCGCCAACGCGGCGGCGTTCGAGGCGATCGAGCCCGGCGCCGGGGAGCGGCTGGAGCGCTACCTCGACTCCGCGCACGACACGTACGACCTCGCGCTGCGGCACTTCCTGTACACGACGTTCGCGTCGTGGCGGCCGTTCGCGCACCGGGACGTCGCGACGCGGCTGCACCGGCTCGGGCCGCTGCTCGGCAGGTCGCTCGGCTCCCGGGTCGCGGCGGCCTTCCAGGACCGGCGGCTGCGCCAGGTGCTGGGGTACCCCGCGGTCTTCCTCGGCTCGTCGCCGGACCGGGCGCCGAGCATGTACCACCTGATGAGCGCCCTCGACCTCGACGGCGGCGTGCGATACCCACAGGGGGGATTCGCGCGTGTGGTCGACGCGGTCGCCGGGCTCGCGGTGGACGCAGGGGTCACCCTGCGCACCCGCGCCCGCGCGACCGCGATCACGACCACCCCGTTCACGCGGAGCGTCGTCGGGAACGGCCCGGGGGCGGCACGGACCCGGCTCCCCGCCCCCGGGTCCCGCCGTCCCCGGGCCGCGGTCACCGGCGTGCGATGGGTGGACGACTCCGGGCGGGAGCACCACGCGCCTGCCGACGTCGTCGTCACCGCGGCCGACCTGCACCACGTGGAGCAGGACCTGCTGCCGCCCGACCTGCGCGACCGGTCGCCCGCGTGGTGGGACCGGCACGACCCCGGCCCCGGCGGCGTCCTGGTGATGCTCGGCGTGCGGGGGCGGGTGCCGCAGCTCGCCCACCACTCCCTGTTCTTCACCGCGGACTGGGGGGAGAACTTCGGCGCCATCGCCGAGGGCCGCGTGCCCGACCCGGCGTCGCTGTACGTGTGCGCGCCGTCCCGCACCGACCCGACCGTGGCGCCTCCCGGGCACGAGAACCTGTTCCTGCTCGTCCCCGTCCCCGCCGACCCCGGCCTCGGGCGCGGCGGCGAGGACGGCGCGGGCGACGCCGCCGTCGAGGCGATCGCGGACGCCGCGATCGACCGGGTCGCCGAATGGGCCGGCGTGCCCGACCTGCGCGAGCGCGTCGTCGTGCGGCGCACCGTGGGCCCGGGCGACTTCGCCGCCGACCTCTCGTCGTGGTCGGGTGGCATGCTCGGACCGGCGCACACGCTGCGCCAGAGCGCGATGTTCCGTGCAGGCAACCGCTCGCGGCGCGTCGCGGGGCTGCTCCACGCCGGCGGGTCGACCATCCCCGGCGTCGGGCTGCCGATGTGCCTCATCAGCGCGGAGCTCGCCGTGAAGCGGGTGCGTGGCGACACGACCGCCCACCCGCTGGCCGAGCCGTTCCCCGAGACCCGTCCGGCCCTCGCCTCCCGGGAGTGATCGCCCTGCACTGGACCTCCTTCGTCTACCTCGCGCTGCTGCTCGGGGCCCTCGCCTCGATGGCCCTCGTGGACCGGCGCGCGCGCCTCGTCCTCTGGTCGGCGCACCCGGGCCGCGGCGCCGCCGTGCTCGCCGTCGGCACCCTGGTGTTCCTCGGGTGGGACCTCGTGGCGATCGGGGCGGGCTTCTACTCCCGTGGCGGCGCCGCCATGACGGGCGTCGAGCTCGCGCCGCACCTGCCGCTCGAGGAGCTGTTCTTCATCCTGTTCCTCTGCTATTTCACGCTGGTGCTGCACGGGCTCCTGCGGCGCGCGGTCGCCCGACGGCGCCCCGCCCGCCGCGGGCCCGCCCGCCGCGGCGCGCTCCGTGCGGTACCGGACCCCGTCCGGGAGGCGCGATGACGTACGCCGGGCTCGCGGTCGGCGTCGTCGCCGGCGCGCTCGTCGTCGCGCTGGTCGTGGCGCGCGTCCGCCGCCTCGGCGCCCGGTGGTGGGCGGCGACGGCGCTCGCCGCCGTCGTGCTCGTGGTGCTCACCGTCGTCTTCGACAGCCTGATGATCGCCGCCGACCTGTTCCGGTACGACGATGCCGCGCTCCTGGGCGTCCGCGTGTGGCTCACGCCGCTGGAGGACCTCGCCTGGCCGGTCGTCGCCGTGCTGCTGCTGCCCGCCCTGTGGGCGCTGGCGGGGGACGACGAGCGCGCGGGGGCCGACGCATGACGGCGCCCGTGACCGGGGGACAGGCGGTGGGGCCGGCGGCCGCGCTGCGACAGGTCGTGGGCTCGTCGCGCCCGGTGAGCTGGATCAACACCGCGTACCCGTTCGCCGCGGCGTTCCTGCTGGCGGGCGGGGCCGGCCGCGTCGGCGTCGCGGAGCTGGTGGTCGGCACGCTGTACTTCCTCGTGCCGTACAACCTGCTGATGTACGGGCTCAACGACGTCTGGGACTACGAGTCGGACCTGCGCAACCCGCGCAAGGGTGGCATCGAGGGCGTGGTGCTGTCGCGGCGGTGGCACCGCCTCACGGTGCGCGCCGCCGTCCTCAGCAACGTCCCGTTCCTCGCGTACCTGGTCCTCGTCGGGGATGCCGCCTCCACCGCGGTGCTCGCCGTGAGCGTGTTCGCCGTGGTCGCGTACTCCGCGCCGGGGCTGCGGTTCAAGGAGAGGCCGGTGCTGGACTCGGCGACGTCCGCGACCCACTTCGTCAGCCCCGCCGCCTTCGGCCTGGCGCTGGCGGGCGGCACGGTCACCGGCACCGTCGTCGCCGTGCTGGGGGCGTTCTTCCTCTGGGGGATGGCGTCCCAGGCGTTCGGCGCGGTGCAGGACGTCGAGGCGGACCGCGCCGCCGGGATCGGCTCGGTGGCCACGTGGCTCGGCGCGGCGCGCACGGTGCGCGGGGCGATGGCGGCCTACCTCGCCGCCGGAGTCGTGCTGCTCCTGGCGGGCTGGCCGGCGGCCCTCGCCGCCGTGCTCGTCGTGCCGTACGTCGTGAGCGTCGCGCCGTTCCGGAACCTGCCCGACGACCGCTGCGAGGAGGCGCACGCCGGGTGGCGACGCTTCCTGTGGCTCAACCTCGTCACCGGCTTCCTGGTGACGCAGCTGCTCATCGCCGCCAGCCTGGGCTGGCTCTGAGCTCCAGCTGCCCGTCGGGCACCGGGATCCGGGGCACCCGCGGGCGGGCGTCGCCGGGCGCGTCGATGATCCGGCCGGAGGCGCACCGGTCATCGTGACACGCGCACCCACCGCACGAGCAGCCCGACGGCGAGCACCCCGGCGCCCGTGAGCACCGCGGCCGGCGGCAGCGTCGCGCCCAGCAGCACGCATCCGACCAGCCCCACGGCCTGCAGCGCCCGCGGGTAGCGGCGGTGCGCGCCGGTCTGCGTCCAGGCGGCGAGGTTCGCCACCGCGTAGTACGCCAGCACGCCGAACGAGGAGAAGCCGATCGCACCGCGCAGGTCCACCGTGAGCACCAGGGCGACCACGACGACGGCGACGGCCACCTCGGCCCGGTGCGGTACCCGGAACCGGGGATGGACGGCGGCGAGCGGCCGCGGCAGGTCGTCCTCGCGCGCCATGGCGAGCGTCGTCCGGCCCACGCCGGCGACGAGGGCGAGCAGCGCGCCGAGCGACGCGGCGGCCGCGCCGACGCGCACGACGACCCCCGCCCACGGCACCCCGTCCACCGCGGCGGCCAGGGGTGCGGGCGCGGCCGCCGTCCCCGCGAGCCCGAGCGCCGCGAGCAGCGTGACCGCCACGGTCGCGTAGACCACGACGGCGCCGCCCAGGGCTCCGACGATCGCGCGGGGGATGGTGCGGGCCGGGTCGCGCACCTCCTCGCCGAGCGTCGCGACGCGCGCGTACCCGGCGAACGCGAAGAAGAGCAGCCCCGCGGCCTGGAGGACGCCGTAAAGCACCGTGCCGGTGCTGGCGGGGACCGTCGCGACCAGCGTCGCCGTCGGGCCGGGGGCGTCCGCCGGGCCGCCGGCGAGGGCCACGGCGACGGTCACCGCCAGCGAGAGCAGCACCACGACCACGATCCACCGGGCCAGCCGCGCGGTGCGCGTGACGCCGCGATAGCTGACGGCCGCCAGCGCGACGACGGCGAGCGCTGCCACGGGCCGCTCCCACCCGGGCGGGGCGGCGTACGCGGCGAACGTCAGCGCCATCGCCGCGCAGCTCGCCGTCTTGCCGATCACGAACCCCCACCCGGCGAGGAACCCCCACCACGGGCCGAGCCGCTCGCGCCCGTACACGTACGTGCCGCCCGAGGCGGGGTACTGCGCCGCGAGCTGCGCGGACGACGTCGCGTTGCCGTACGCGACGACCGCCGCGACGGCGAGGGCGAGCAGCAGCGCCGCGCCCGTGCCGGCGGGAAGCACGGCCGCGGCGGCGGGGGAGAAGGCGGCGAAGACGCCGGCCCCGATCATCGACGACAGGCCGATCACGACGGCGTCGGTGGTGGTGAGGCGGCGCGCGAGCTCGGTCACGGGTCGATCGTGCCGTGCAGGCCGCCGACAGGGGATCTTGCGCGCCGATTGAACACGTGTTTAGTCTGTTGAACATGCGTTCAGTCGATGCCGCGCCCGAGGAGCCGACGACGGACCCGACGGCGGGCCGCGGGCCGCTCGTGCCGGCGCCCGACGGCAGCACGCGCGGCCGGATCCTCGACGTCGCGATGCGCCGCTTCGCCCGGTCCGGATTCGGCGCGTCCGTGCGAGCCATCGCCGCGGACGCCGGGGTGAGCCCGGCGCTCGTCATCCACCACTTCGGGTCCAAGGACAAGCTGCACGCCGCGTGCGACGAGTACGTGCTCGCGTGGATCCGCGACGTCAAGCGAGACTCCATCGGGCGCGCCGCCGGCGGCAACCTGCTGCAGGTGCTCTCGGCGGCGGACCAGTACGCCCCGCTCGTGGGCTACGTGCTGCGCTCGCTGCAGGCGGGCGGCGCGGTCGGCCGAGAGTTCACCGAGCACATGATCGCCGACGCCGAGGTGTACACGTCCGAGGCGGTGCGCGACGGGGTCGTGCGGCCCAGCCGCGACGAGGCGGCGCGGGTGCGCTACCTCGTCTACTCCGCGCTCGGCGCGATGCTGCTCTCCGTCACGCTCGACCCGCCGCAGGACGCCGAGGACGTCACGGCGGCGATGCGCCGCTTCATGGACGAGCTGTACCTGCCGATGCTCGAGCTCTTCACCGAGGGCTTCCTCACCACCCGTCGCATGCTCGACGACTACCTCCTGTACGTGCCGGACCCGCCGGGCGGGGCGCAGGCCCCCACCGACGGAACCCCCCACGACCACGAAGAGGAACCATGACCACCACGGCTTCAGCCACCTCGGCTGCCGGGACCGCGGCCACGCCCGCGGTCGAGATCCACGACCTGCGCAAGGCCTTCGGCTCCGTCCTGGCCCTCGACGGGCTCGACCTGACCGTCGAGGCCGGGCAGGTGGCCGGCTTCCTCGGCCCCAACGGCGCCGGGAAGTCCACCACCATCCGCGTGCTGCTCGGCCTGCTGCGCTCCGACTCCGGCAGCGCCCGCCTGCTCGGGGGCGACCCCTGGCGCGACGCCGTCGCGCTGCACCGCCGTCTGGCCTATGTGCCGGGCGACGTGTCCCTGTGGCCGAACCTCACCGGCGGCGAGGCCATCGACTACCTCGCCCGCCTGCGCGGCAAGCCCGACAAGAGGCGCAAGGCCGAGCTGCTCGAGCGGTTCGAGCTCGACCCCACGAAGAAGGCCCGCACGTACTCCAAGGGCAACCGGCAGAAGGTCGCGCTCGTCGCGGCGTTCGTGTCCCAGGTCGACCTGCTCGTGCTCGACGAGCCCACCTCCGGTCTCGACCCCCTGATGGAGGCCGTGTTCACCGAGCAGGTCCGGCAGGCCAAGGCCGCGGGCACGTCGGTGCTGCTCAGCAGCCACATCCTGTCCGAGGTCGAGAAGGTCTGCGACACCGTGACGATCATCCGGAACGGCCGGGCGGTGGAGTCCGGCACCCTCGACGACCTGCGCCACCTCACGCGCTCGGCCGTCACCGCCGTCGTCGCCGGCGACCCCTCGTCGATCGCCGCGATGGCCGGCGTGCACGACCTCGCCACGACGACGGACGGCGAGGGCACCCGCGTGACGTTCGACGTCGACAACTCCGAGATGGGGCGCGTCCTGCCCGCCGTCTCCGCCCTCGGCGTGCACTCGTTCACCGCGCAGCCGCCGTCCCTGGAGGAGCTGTTCATGCGGCACTACGGCGACGAGCTCGCCGCCGACGGCGTCCAGGTCGAGGGCTCCCGCAGCAAGGCGGGCGCGCGATGAGCGCCGTCACCGCCGCCCCTCCGCTGCACCGGGCCGAACCCGTGCGCGGCGGCACCACGCTCACCGGCACGTGGAGCCTGGTGCGCTTCATCCTGCGCCGCGACCGCGTGCGGCTGGTGGTCTGGAGCCTCGGGATCCCGCTGCTGTACCTGGGGTCGCTGCCGGAGTACACCACCATGCTGGACGACTCCGAGGGGCAGGCCGTCCGGGCCGCGCTGGTGTCGTCGCCGGCGATGGTCGCGATGACCGGACCCGGGTACGGCACGGACGACTACACGGTCGGCCCGGCGCTCGCGAACGAGCTCACCCTGTGGGTGGTGATCGCGCTCGCCGTCATGAGCATCCTGCAGGTGGTGCGGCACACCCGCGCCGAGGAGGAGTCCAGCAGGTCCGAGCTGGTGCGCGCCGCCGCGGTGGGGAGGCACGCCGCGGTGGTCGCGGCGCTGTTCGTCGTGCTGGTCGTCAACGCCGTCATCGCGGTGCTGTCCGCCGCCGTGCTCGCCGCCGCCGACCTCGACCTCACCGACGCGCTCGGCATGACGGGCGGCATCGCCGTCGCCGCGCTGACCTACGGCGCCGTCGCGCTCGTGGCGGCCCAGGTCACCGAGCACTCGCGGGGGGCCACCGGCCTGTCCATGGCCGTCCTCGGCGCGACCTTCACCGTGGGCACCGTCGGCAACATGCAGGAGCCGGGCGGCACCTGGCTGTCCTGGCTGTCGCCCATCGGATGGGCGCAGCAGATGCGCGCCTTCGTCGACCTGCGGTGGTGGCCGGCGGCGATCGGCGTGGTCGTGATCGTCCTCCTCCTGCTCGCGGCGTCGTCCCTCGCGTCGCGGCGCGACTTCGGGGCCGGGCTCGTGCCCGACCGCCCCGGGCGTGCGGACGCCCTGGACAGCCTGCGCTCGCCCGGCGCGCTCGCCTGGGTGCAGCAGCGCATGGCGCTGCTGTGGACAGGGCTCGGTCTGGGGATCATGTGGCTCGCGATGGGGACCGTCGCGTCCGACGTGCCCGAGCTGACCAAGACCCTCCAGGACAACCCCGTCTACGCGTCCGTCCTCGGCGCCGGCGACCCCGTCGCCGGGTTCCTGCGCATCATCGTGCTCTACGCCGCCCTCGGCGCGGCCGTGTACGGCATCGTCGCGATGCTGCGCGCCAAGGCGGAGGAGGACGCCGGTCGTGCCGAGTACGTGCTCGCGACACCGGTCGCGCGGGGCCGGTGGTTCGGCGCCACGCTCGGCATCAGCTCGGCCGCCACCGTGGTCGTCCTCGTCGTGGGCGTCGCCGCGGGCGCGGCGGGCGCGGTGTTCACCGGGCTGTCGGACCCGTCCTTCGGCGCCATCCTCGGGGCTGGCCTGCTGTACCTGCCGGCGCTCGCCGTGTTCGTCGGCTTCACCGCGGCGGTGTACGCGTGGGCTCCGCGGGCGGCCTCGGTCTCGTGGGTGCTGCTCGAGTGGGCGATCGTCGTCGCGCTGTTCGCGGGCCTGTTCCACATCCCCGAGTGGGCGCAGAAGATCTCGCCGTTCTGGTGGGTGCCGGACTCGCTCTCCGGCGACGTCGACCGGGGCCACGTCGGCGGGCTGTGCGCCGTCGCGCTGGTGCTGGTCGTGCTGGCGTTCGTCGGCTTCCGCCGGCGGGACGTCGCGACGAGGTAGCGCTCCCCGCGACAAGTGCTGGGGCGGCGGGTTCAAGCGGTCGTCGCAACACCTGATCTGGTGAGGGGTGTTGGGATGGGTGACGGGACGAAGGTCGTGCGGAGTGTGGAGCGCGCGT
>NZ_JBHJVM010000030.1:0-36815 GCF_042264825.1 Isoptericola sp. NPDC056134 | reverse complement strand
GGACCGCACCCGGGTGCGGTCCCGACCGAGCCTCTCTATCTCGCGGTCCGGGGTTCTCTATCTCGCGGGGTCAGTGCGCGAAGTGGCGCGTCCCGGTGAGGTACATCGTCACGCCGGCGGCCTGAGCGGCCTCGATCACCTCGGCGTCGCGGATGGACCCGCCGGGCTGCACGACGGCGCGGACGCCGGCGTCGAGCAGCACCTGCAGGCCGTCGGCGAAGGGGAAGAACGCGTCGGACGCGGCGACCGCGCCGCGCGCCCGCTCCGCCCCGTCGGCGAGCGTGTTCGCGCGCTCGACGGACAGGCGGCAGGAGTCGACGCGGTTGACCTGGCCCATGCCGATGCCGACGGCGGCACCGTCGGCGGCGAGGAGGATCGCGTTGGACTTGGCGGCGCGGACGGCCTTCCACGCGAACGCGAGGTCGGCGAGCGTGGCCTCGTCGGCGGCCTCGCCGGCGGCGAGGGTCCACGACGCGGGGTCGTCGCCCTCGGCCTGGAACCGGTCGACCTCCTGGACGAGCATGCCGCCGGAGATCGGGCGGTTCTCGGCGACGGCGTGCGGCGGGGTGTCGACGACGAGCAGGCGCACGTTCTTCTTCTTCTGCAGGATCTCGAGCGCCTCGGGCTCGAATCCCGGTGCGACGACGACCTCGGTGAAGATCGGCGCGATCCCCTCGGCCGCGGCCTTCGTGATGACCCGGTTGGCCGCGATGACGCCGCCGTACGCCGACACCGGGTCGGTGGCGTGCGCGCGGGCGTGGGCCTGCGCGACGTCGTCGCCGACGGCGATGCCGCACGGGTTGGCGTGCTTGATGACCGCCACCGCGGGGCCCTCGTGGTCGTGCGCGGCGCGCCAGGCGGCGTCGGCGTCCACGTAGTTGTTGTAGCTCATGGCCTTGCCGTGCAGCTGGGTCGCCTGGGCGAGGCCGGTGCCGCCGTCGGTCCGCGTGTACAGCGCGGCCTTCTGGTGCGGGTTCTCGCCGTAGCGGAGCACCGCGGCGCGCTCGAACGCCGCGCCGGCGACGTCGGGCATGTGCGACTCGAGGGCGGTCTCGTCGGGCGCGTAGACGCTGGCGAACCAGGAGGCCACGGCGACGTCGTACTGCGCGGTGTGCGCGAACGCGGCGGCCGCGAGGCGCTTGCGCTGCGCGAAGGTGAAGCCGCCGCCCTGGACCGCGGACACGACGTCGTCGTAGCGCGCCGGGTCGACGACGACGGCGACGCTCGGGTGGTTTTTCGCCGCAGCGCGGACCATCGACGGCCCGCCGATGTCGATCTGCTCGACGACCTCGTCCGGGCCGGCGCCGGACGCGACCGTCGCCGCGAACGGGTACAGGTTCACGACGACGAGCTCGAACGTCTCGATGCCGAGGTCGGCGAGCTGGGCGAGGTGGTCGGCCTTGCGGGTGTCGGCCAGGATCCCGGCGTGCACGCGCGGGTGCAGCGTCTTGACGCGGCCCTCGAGGCACTCGGGGAAGCCGGTGAGCTCCTCGACGCGCGTGACGGGGACGCCGGCGTCGGCGATCGTCGTGGCGGTGGAGCCGGTGGAGACGAGCTCCACGCCCGCGGCGTGCAGGGCGGTGGCGAGCTCGGTCAGGCCGGTCTTGTCGTAGACGCTGAGCAGCGCACGGCGCACGGGACGCTGGGCGTCGTCGGCGAGCTGGACGTCGGGGGCGGTGACGTGGGCGGCGGAGTGTGCTCCGGACATGAGTGTGTTCTCCTCGGGCGGGTTCTCTCGCGGAAAGACCCTCGCACCCAGGCGGGCGGCGCGCATGGCGGGACGTGTCGGCCGCTCCCCGGTGGTGACCCACCCTCGCCAGTCACGGCCGCGGCGAGTCTACCGAACGTCGTCGGGACCGGTCACTGCAGCGGTCACGAAGCGCGGTCACGGAGCGCGGTCACGGCAGAGCGACGTCCATGCCGAGCAGGTGCCAGGCCCGGGCCGCGGTGTCCGCCCGGTCCGCCGCGGGGCGTCGGGTGAGGGCTCCGGCCACGAGCTCGACGCCGAGCATGAGGTCCTCGACGGAGGTGCCGGCGGGCACCTGGCCGGCCGCGAGCGCCGCGTCGCGGTGCGCGGCGAGCACGGCGGCGACACGGTCGCGCAGCTCGAGCATGCGCCCCGGCCGGTCCTCGACCAGCAGGTCGACCACCCCGACGGACTCGATGGCGTGCCGCGTCACGAGGCCGAGGAGCTCCGGCAGCGCGGCGCCGGCGGCCGACGCCGCCTCCAGCGCGTCCACGTTCTCCTCGACGACGGCGGCCACGAGGGAGACGCGGTCCGGGAAGTGCCGGTAGAGGCTGCCCTGCCCGACGCCGGCGCGTCGCGCGACCGAGCTGAGCGGTGCGGCCGTGCCGGACTCGGCGAAGACGGCGTGCGCCGCCTCCAGGAGCGCCGCGCGGTTGCGGGCCGCCGCCGCGGGGCCGGGGTTGCTCCGGGTGGACGGGCGCGGGTTGCTCCGGGCGGTGGGCACCGGAATAGACTAACAACCGGACAGTGTTGTCCGGTTAGTACGAGAGCCCGTGAGGGACCAGCCAGCAAGGAGAGCACCATGGCCCTGTCCGCATCCTCGACCGTCGGCGAGTGGCTCGACCACCCCGTCGGAGGCCGCATCCTCGGCGCCGTCCTCGAGCAGGCCGGCGCGTCGGCCGAGGCGCTCGCCCCGGCGCGCAACCTGCCGCTCGAGCAGCTCGTGGCGCTGTCGAACGGGCAGTTCCCCGCCGAGATGGTCGACGGCCTCGTCGCCGCGTACCGCGAGCAGGCGCCCGACGACACCGGCGCCGACCGCGCGGACGGCGGCTCCGCCGCCCCCGCGCCCTGGGCCGAGCAGGTCACGCCGGGGCGCTTCGCCGGCCAGACCGTCGTCGTCACGGGAGCGGCCTCGGGCATCGGCCGCGCCGTCGCGTCCCGCGTGGCGCGCGAGGGCGGCCGCGTCGTCGCCGTCGACCTGGCGAAGGAGAAGCTGGACGAGCTCGCGGCGTCCCTGGCCGGCGTCGTGCCTGGCGCCGAGGTCGTCACCGTCGCGGGCGACATCACGTCGGCCGAGTCGGTCGAGGAGATCGTGCGCGCCGCCGGCGAGCGCGTCGACGCCCTCGCCAACGTCGCCGGGATCATGGACGACATGGGCGCCGTGCACGAGCTCACCGACGCGACCTGGGAGCGCGTGATGCGCGTGAACGTCGACGGCACGATGCGCCTCATGCGCGCCGTCCTGCCCGGGATGCTCGCCGCGGGCCGCGGCCGCATCGTCAACGTCGCCTCGGAGGCCGGCCTGCGCGGGTCCGCCGCGGGCGCCGCGTACACGGCGTCCAAGCACGCCGTCGTCGGGCTCACCAGGTCCTCCGCCGTGATGTACGCCGGCACGGGCGTGCAGGTGAACGCCGTCGCGCCCGGCGGCGTCGCCACCGGCATCCAGGTGCCCGCGCAGGCCGAGTTCGGCGGCGCGCGGCTGGGCCGCTACATGGGCAACATCCCCGGCATCGCGACGGCGGAGCACCTCGCCGCGTCGATCACGTTCCTGCTGTCCACCGACGCGGTGAACCTCAACGGCGCGATCCTCGCGTCGGACGGCGGCTGGTCCGCCGTCTGACCCCGACCCGTCAGAGCCACGCGGGTACCGGTACCCACGTGGCCCTGACGGCCCTCGAGGTCACTCGGCGGGCATCGGGAGGACGTCGTCGGCCCAGGTGTCGGGGGTGCCGACCCGCCACAGCGACCGCACCAGGGCCAGCCCGACGACGGTCGCGGCGAGCAGCGCCACCAGCGTCCACAGCACGACGCCGATGCCACCGGCCTCGAGCAGGGTGCCGCCGACCAGCGGGGCGAGCGGCATCGCCGCCACCCCGCTGAGCCCGAGCACGGACGCGAGACGACCCTGCATCCGGTCGGGGGTGATCGCGGCCGTGTAGCCCGCCATGGCCGAGTTCACCGCGGGGACCAGGAGCATCCCGATCCCGACCAGCACCACGTACGCGACGTAGGTCTGGAGCAGGGCCATGCCCACGAAGGCGAGCACGACCGGGACGAGCGCCAGCACCGTGAGGACGCCGAGGCGCAGCCGCGCGACCAGGGCCGGGGCCGCGAGAGCGCCCAGCAGCATCGAGCCGGCGGCCACGGTGCCGACGACGCCGATGAGGACCGGGGGCGTGCCCGTGCGCGCGAGCTCGAGGTTGATCCCGACGAGCATCCCGTTGACGGCGACGTTCACCGCGACGAACAGGCCGAGGCTCGCCCGGAACAGCGGCACCGCCCAGACGTACCTCAGCCCCTCGCGCAGCGCGGCGAGCGGCCGCGTCGCACGCGCCTCGATCACGTCGTCGTTGAGCGGGGCGCGCACGAACCACGCGCACAGGGCCGTCGCGGCGTGCCCGACCACCGCGCCCACCAGCGGCAGCGCCGCCGCGACGCCGTAGAGCAGGCCGCCGACCGGGCCGCCGGCGATCCCCGCGACGGCGTCGCGGCCCTGGGCCGTCGCGTAGGCGGTCGGCAGCTGTGCGGTCGGCACCACCGCCCGGAACGCGCCGCTGATCGCCGGGTCGAGGAAGGCCGCCGCGACGGCGGACCCGCACAGGACCGCCGCGAGGTGCCACGCCGTCAGGCCGCCGAGGGCCGCGGCGACGACCGCGGACGCCCACAGCACGGCCGCCACCGAGGCAGCGGCGACGACCAGCCGACGACGGTCCGTCCGGTCCGCGACGACCCCCGCCGGCAGCGTGGCGAGGAGCGCACCGGCCTGGCCCACCGCGGCGATCGTGCCCGCGGCAGCCGCCGAGCCGGTGAGCCCGAGCGCGAGCAGCGGCACGGCGAACCGGGCGACGCTGCCGCCGAGCGACTGGGTCGTGAGGCCGGACATCAGCAGGACGTACGGGCGGTTGCGGCGCAGCGGCGCCGGGCCCTCGGCGGCGCCAGCCGCGGTTCCGACGTGGGGCGTCTCACTCGAGGGAAGCGGCTCCGCGGCCGCCGTGGTCTGCGTCATGGGCACGACCGTAATCCCGCAACATCTATTGCGCAATAGTCATTGCGCACTGAATCCTGCGGGATCTTGCTAGGCTCGCGCACGTGCAGGAGACGATGGAGATCACCGAGCCGGAGGCGCTCCGCGCTCTCGCCCACCCCGTGCGGCAGCGGATCCTCATGCAGCTCTCGGTGCTCGAGCACGCCCGCGCCGCCGACCTCGCCGAGGCGATCGGGCAGCCCGCCAACTCGGTGAGCTTCCACCTCCGCGTGCTCGCCAAGGCCGGGATGATCGTCGAGGCGCCCGAGCACGCGCGCGACAAGCGCGACCGGGTCTGGACCAACGTGGCGCAGAGCTACCGCGTGAAGTCGGACTCCCCCGGCGCCGGGGAGGCGATCGTCCGCCCCGCGCTGCAGTGGACCGCCGACGTCTTCGCGCACCACGACGGCGACGACGACGACGCCAAGCGGCAGTTCATGCTCCTGACCATGCTGCTCACGAAGGAGCAGGCCGACCAGATGGCGCTCGAGGTCGCCGAGCTGCTGAGCCGCTGGGCCGACCGGAGCCACCAGGAGGCGCGCGACGAGCCCGGCGTCGCCCGGGAGGTCTACCAGGTGCTGAGCGCCTTCGGCCCGCGCGACGACGTCAGCGGCGAGACCGCCCGCGAGCCGACCGTCTGACGTCCCCGCGGTCGACGGCCGTCGTCAGCCGACGAGCGCGCGGCGCCCGTCGACGCGCAGCCCCTCGCGGGCGACGCGACCGACGGTCTCGACGAGCAGCGCACGCTCCGCGACCTTGATCCGCTCGTGCAGGGCGGACTCGTCGTCGCCGTCGAGCACGGGGACGACGGCCTGCGCCAGGATCGGCCCGGTGTCGACGCCGGCGTCGACGACGTGCACGGTGCAGCCGGTGACCTTCACGCCGTAGGCGAGGGCGTCCCGCACGCCGTGCGCGCCGGGGAACGACGGCAGCAGCGCGGGGTGGGTGTTGACGATCCGCCCCGCGAAGCGCTCGACGAACGAGGGCGCGAGGATCCGCATGAACCCGGCGAGCACCACGTAGTCGGGCCGGAAGACGGCGACGGCCTCGGCCACGCCGACGTTCCACGCGGGGCGGTCCTCGAAGTCCTGCGGGGCGACGACGACGGACGCCACGCCTGCGTCGCGGGCCAGGTCGAGCGCCCCGGCACCGGGCTTGTCGGAGACGACGCCGACGACGCGGGCGCCGTAGGCCGGGTCGTCGTGGGCGGCGAGCAGCGCCGCGAGGTTGGAGCCGCCGCCGGAGGCCAGGACCACGAGCCTGGCCTGGGCCGTGCCCTGGGCGGACGTGGACGCGACGGGGTGGCCGGACGGGGTCTGCACGACGTCACCCTACCCGCGCGTCCCCGCCGTCCGTCGCGCCCGGAAGGAGGCCGCGGCCTACTCCCGCCGCAGCCGCGCACCGACCTGCAGGTGCGCGCACGCCAGCACGACCGCCGCCCCGACGCCGACCTCGACGGCCACCATCGCGCCGGTGAGCAGGGGGTCCGCGCCCACGTGCGCCAGGCGTCCGGCACCGACCGCTCCCCCGGCCCAGTGCTGCAGCAGCCCGGTCGTGACGCCCGCGAGCAGCACCACGCCCGCGAGCACCTGGGCCAGGTCGGCCCAGCGGACCCGCTCGGGGTCGAGCCGCCGCCACGCGTACCAGCCCGCGAGCGCGCCGCATGCCACGACGGCGAGCGGGCCGGCGACCGCGGCCGTCGGGCCGGACCAGTCGGGGCCGGGCAGCGCGCCGAGCAGGGGCACGGCCGGGAGCGGGCCCGCCTCGGTCCCGCCCGGGGCGAACACGGTGTCCTGCCCGACGGCGAACCCCGGCCCGGCCAGCCACGACGTCGCCCACAGCACCAGGTTGGGCAGCAGCGCGAGCTGCGCGACGGCGAACACGATGCCGCCGATCCAGCCCGGGTCGAGGCCGGTCACCACGTCCTCCGACGTCGCCCGCCCCGCCACGACCCACACGAGGGTGAGCGCGGCCCCCAGCCCGGTCAGCGCGGCGAGCGCGACCGTGCCCGCCCGCAGGCCGAGCCGCGCGACGTCGGGCACCGCGCGGTCGAGCAGACCGCCGGGGACGACGACCTCGGGCCGGTCCGGCGGGACGAGGATGCCGAGCGCGGCTCCCGCCCCGCCCACGACGGCGCCGCCGAGCGCCGCGAGGCCGAGCCGGGGGGCGGCGGCCGCGAGCCCCTCGCCACCCGCCACGCCGGCGGTCGCGGCGGCGAGGGCGACGGTCGCCGCCGCGTAGGTCACGGTCGCCGCGACCCAGGCGGACGGCATGGGCAGCGCAGAGCGCTTGACGGACACGTAGGTCGTGAACACGGCGAGGGCGCCGATGCCGAGCGGCACGAGCGTGATCACGCCGCCGCCCGCGTCGATCGGCACGCCGTGCCCCAGCAGCCACAGCCCCGTGGCGACGCCGACCGCCCCGGTCCAGGCGGAGTCCGGCGACCCGCCGAGCACCCCGACGACCGCGAGCAGCACGACGACCGCTCCGGACAGCACGACGCCCTGCACGGTGGCCCACGCGCCCGAGGTGGCCGCGGCGAAGCGCTCGCCCCCGCGGCCGAGGCGCCGCGCGGGGCCGTCGCCGTCGACGGTCCGGGCGGTGCGGGGTCGGGTGCCGGGTGGTGCGCTCACCGGCCCATCGTCACCCGCGCGCCGGGCAGAACCCGGCAGACACACAGACGGCGCCCGCCCCGGTGGGGGGACGGGCGCCGTCTGTGTGTCGTGCGCGGCGCCGGAGCGCCCTCAGGTCAGAGCGACTTGAGGATCTCGCGCATGAGCTCGGCGGTCTCGGACGGCGTCTTGCCGACCTTCACGCCCACGGCCTCGAGGGCCTCCTTCTTGGCCTGCGCGGTGCCCGCCGAGCCGGAGACGATGGCGCCGGCGTGGCCCATGGTCTTGCCCTCGGGGGCGGTGAAGCCGGCGACGTAGCCGACGACCGGCTTCGTCACGTGCTCCTTGATGTACGCGGCCGCACGCTCCTCGGCGTCGCCGCCGATCTCGCCGATCATGACGATCGCCTGGGTCTCCGGGTCGTTCTCGAAGGCCTCGAGCGCGTCGATGTGCGTGGTGCCGATGACCGGGTCGCCGCCGATGCCGATGGCGGTCGAGAACCCGAGGTCCTTCAGCTCGTACATCATCTGGTAGGTCAGGGTGCCCGACTTCGACACGAGGCCGATCGGGCCCTTGCCCGTGATGGTGTGCGGCGTGATGCCGGCCAGCGACTCGCCCGGCGTGATGATGCCGGGGCAGTTCGGGCCGATCATGCGGGTCTTCTTGCCCTGGAGGTAGGCGAAGACCTCGGCCGAGTCCTGCACCGGGACACCCTCGGTGATGACGACGATCAGCGGCATCTCGGCGTCGACGGCCTCGATGGCCGCGTCCTTCGTGAACGCCGGGGGCACGAACAGGACCGACACGTTCGCGCCGGTCTCCGCCATGGCCTCCTTGACGGTGCCGAAGACGGGCAGCGTGACGTCGTTGCCCTCGTGGTCCTTGTGGGTCACGGTGGTGCCGGCCTTGCGGGCGTTCACGCCGCCCACGATCTGCGCGCCGGAGTCGAGCATCAGGGCGGTGTGCTTGGCACCCATCCCGCCGGTGATGCCCTGGACGATGATCTTGCTGTCCTTGTTCAGGTAGATCGACATTGTTCTCGAATCTCTGCTTTCGACGTCGGCGGGGCGCTCAGAGGTGGGCGAGCTCGGCGGCCTTGGCCGCGCCGCCGTCCATGGTCTCGGCCAGGGTGACCAGCGGGTGGTTCGCCTCGCGCAGGATGGCGCGGCCGAGGTCCACGTTGTTGCCGTCGAGGCGCACGACCAACGGCTTGGTGGCCTCGTCGCCGAGGATCTCCAGCGCGCCGACGATGCCCTTGGCGACCTCGTCGCAGGCGGTGATGCCGCCGAACACGTTGACGAACACGCTCTTGACCTGCGGGTCGTTGAGGATGACGTCGAGGCCGTTGGCCATGACCTGGGCGTTGGCGCCGCCGCCGATGTCGAGGAAGTTCGCCGGCTTCACGCCGCCGTGCTCCTCGCCGGCGTAGGCGACGACGTCGAGGGTGCTCATGACGAGCCCCGCGCCGTTGCCGATGATGCCGACCTCGCCGTCGAGCTTGACGTAGTTGAGGCCGTTCTCCTTGGCCTTGGCCTCCAGCGGGTCCGCCGCGGCCTTGTCCTCGAGCGCCTCGTGGTCCGGGTGACGCACCTCGGAGGCGTTGTCGTCGAGCGAGACCTTGCCGTCGAGGGCGACGATCGAGCCGTCCTCGGTGCGGACCAGCGGGTTCACCTCGACGAGCGTGGCGTCCTCGGCCGTGAAGACCGTCCAGAGCTTCTGGATGACGTCGGCGACCGGGGCCTTGAAGTCCTCGGCGAAGTTCGCGGCGTCGACGATCTCGCGGGCCTTGTCCGCGTCGATGCCCACGATCGGGTCGACGGCGACGCGGGCGAGGGCCTCGGGCCGCTCGACGGCGAGCTGCTCGATCTCCATGCCGCCCTCGACGGAGCACATGGCGAGGTAGTTGCGGTTCGCGCGGTCCAGCAGCACGGAGAAGTAGAACTCCTCGGCGATCTTGGCACCCTGCGCGATCATCACGCGGTGGACCGTGTGGCCCTTGATGTCCATCCCGAGGATCTCGCCGGCCTTCTCCTCGGCCTCCGCCGGGGAGTGGGCGAGCTTGACGCCGCCGGCCTTGCCACGGCCACCGGTCTTCACCTGGGCCTTGACGACGACGGTCCCGCCGCCGAGCTTCTCTGCACCCGCGCGAGCCTCTTCGGGCGTCGTCGCGACGACGCCGCCGAGCACGGGCACGCCGTGCTTCTCGAAGATGTCGCGAGCCTGGTATTCGAACAGGTCCACCCTGCTGCGTCCTTCCATCGGTGGTGCCCCTGGGTCGGCAGAGGCCGGCACGAACGGTTGTCTCGACATCAAGACATCCCCGAACAGGGTAGTCCGACCCGCACGACGCCGGGAACCGCGGCCCTGCAATCCCCCGCCGCAGGTGACCGATCCCACACGCCGCCGCCCGAGCGCGTCAACCGGGGTTGACAGAGGCGGGGGGCGTCAACCATAGTTGACGGCATGACGGAGAAGACGCTCGTCGGCGCGGCCGCCGGCGACGACCCCACGGAAGGGCTCCGCGCCGTCCGCGCGCTGCGCGACCTGGCGGACCGGCTCGAGACGCTCCAGGTGGAGCGCGCGCGACAGCTCGGCTGGTCGTGGCAGGACGTCGCGGACGCGCTGGGCGTGAGCAAGCAGGCGGTCCACAAGAAGCACGGCAGGAGGATCTGATGTTCGAGAGGTTCACGAAGGACGCCCGCGCCGCGGTGCAGGGCGCCGTGGAGGTCGCGGAGCGCGAGCGCTCCGAGTCGATCGACACCCGGCACCTGGTGGTCACGCTCGCCGAGGGGGCAGGACGTGCGCCCGCCGCGCTGGAGGCCTGCGGCGTCCGGCCCGACGACGTCGCCGCGCTCGCCCGCGACGCCGTCCGACGGGGCGAGGTGCTCGACACCGACGCCCTCTCGGCCGTCGGGATCGATCTCGACGCGGTCAGCCGGCGCGCCGACGAGACCTTCGGCGCGGGAGCGCTCGACCGTGCCGCCCGGCGCAGCACCCGACGGCGCAAGCACTGGCCGTTCACCGCCGACGCCCGCAAGGCGCTCGAGCTCTCGCTGCGCGAGGCGATCCGCCTCGGCGACAAGGGCATCGACGACCGCCACCTGCTCCTCGGCGTCCTGCGTGCCGACTGCCCCGGCGGCCGCCTCCTCGAGTCCGCGCTCCACGACGCCGGCAGCGACGTCGCCACCCTCCGCGCCGCCGCCGAGCAGGAGACCCGCGCAGCCTGACCCGCGCGAGCGCTCACGGCACCGGGTCTGCGCCCCGCGGCTCGGCGGTGGCGGTCAGGTAGGCGCGGCCGCGCGGCGACACGCGGTACCCGACCTCGAGGCTCTCGGTGAGGCCCAGCTCCTTGAGCCGGCGCACGCGGATCTTGAACGGGTCGCGCTCCATGCCCAGGCCCTCGGCGAGGGTGCGCGCGACGACGCCGGGTCGCGCCGCGATCAGCTCCAGGTAGGCGCGGGTCCACGGCTCGGGCGCGGCGCGGTCCATCCGCGCGAGGCGGGCTCGGATCGCGTCCACGGCCGCGGCGTCGAGATCGTCGTCCTCGCGCAGCGCGACCCGCGGGTCCGGGCCCGCCAGACGCAGGCCCACCCGGTACAGCTCGCCCTCGCCCCGGCGCTCGATCCAGGCCCGCGCGGCCGCCCCCGACCGGAACCCGGCGCCGCGGGCGGCGTCGTCGTCGACGTCCTCCGGCCCCACCGGGTCGACGGCCGTCACCTCGACCACGCCGACGCGCGTGCGCATCGTCGACCCCGGCCGCACCCGCACCACGGACCACCGGCGGTAGGTGTGCGAGACCGTCCCGTCGGCGAGCCCGCGCAGCGTCCTGGCGTCGAGCAGCACACCGTCACGATGCCAGCGCACCGCCCCGCCCGCGCGGCGACCCCGCGAGGGCCGTCAGAGCTTGGTGACCGGCGAGTAGCGCAGCAGCAGCCGCTTGGTGCCGTCGGCGCCGAAGTCGATCCGCGCGACGGAGTTCGGGCCGCTGCCCTCCAGCGAGACGACCGTGCCGAGGCCGTACGCGTCGTGCGTCACCTTGTCGCCGACGTCGAGCGACGGCACGTCCGCGTCCTTGCGCGGGGTGGCCGATCCGAAGGTCGCGCCCGTGCCCGCCGTCGTGCCCGCGTCCTTCGGGCGCCCGATCCGGCCCCCGACGCCCTCGGACGGCGACTTCCGCTGCGGCGACCAGGTGCCGCCCGACGAGCCGGCGCGGGCCCCGCCGCGCGCCGACCCTCCCCGTGCCTGACCGCCCCACGCGGACCCGCCGCGGCGCAGGTACTGGGTGGACGACTCGCGCCGCCGCCAGTCCCACAGCTCGTCGGGGACCTCCTCGAGGAACCGGCTGGGCGGGAACTCGTTGGGCGCCCCCCACGCGGAGCGCACCGCCGACCGGGAGATGTACAGCCGCTGCCGGGCGCGCGTGATCCCGACGTACGCCAGCCGCCGCTCCTCGGCGAGCTCGGAGTCGTCGTGCAGCGACCGCATGTGCGGGAACGTGCCGTCCTCCATGCCGGTGAGGAAGACGACGGGGAACTCGAGGCCCTTGGCGGTGTGCAGGGTCATGAGCGTGACGACGCCCTGGTCCTCCTTGGGCTCCTGCTCGGCCTCGCCGTCGGCCACGTCCTCGTCGGGGATCTGGTCGGCGTCCGCCACGAGCGACACGCGCTCGAGGAAGTCGGCCAGGTCGCCCTCCGGGTCCAGCTCGCTGAACTCCGCCGCGACGGCGTGCAGCTCGGCGAGGTTCTCCACGCGCGACGCGTCCTGCGGGTCGTCGGACGCGCGCAGCTCCGCGAGGTAGCCCGAGCGGTCCAGGACGGCGCCGAGGATCGTGGCGGGCGGCTCACCGTCGTCGACGAGGGCGCGCAGCTCGCGCATCATGTCGCGGAACGCCGTGAGCGGCTTGGACGTGCGGGAGGTCATGCCGCCGATCTCGTCGGCGCGCTCGAGCGCGGCCCCGAACGAGATCCGCTCCCGATCGGCGAACGACGCCACCAGCGACTCCGCCTTGTCCCCCAGCCCTCGCTTGGGCACGTTGAGCACGCGGCGCAGGTTCACGTCGTCGTCCGGGTTCGCCAGCGCCCGCAGGTAGGCGACGGCGTCCTTGACCTCGCGGCGCTCGTAGAACCGGGTGCCGCCCACCACCTTGTACGGCAGGCCGACGCGGATCAGCACCTCCTCCAGCGCGCGGGACTGCGCGTTGGTGCGGTAGAACACCGCGACGTCGCCGGGGCGCACCCCGTCCTTGTCGCCGAGGCGGTCGATCTCCTCGGCGACGAACCGCGCCTCGCCGTGCTCGTCGTCGGCCACGTAGCCGACGATCCTCTCCCCCGCGCCGGCGTCGGTCCACAGCCGCTTGGGCTTGCGGTCCGGGTTGCGCGAGATGACGGAGTTCGCGGCCGTGAGGATCGTCTGGGTGGAGCGGTAGTTCTGCTCCAGCAGGATCGTCGTGGCGTCCGGGTAGTCCTCCTCGAACTCCACGATGTTGCGGATCGTGGCGCCGCGGAACGCGTAGATCGACTGGTCGGCGTCGCCGACGACGGTGAGCTCGGCCGGGTCCAGGCCGTCGACGCCGGGCCCGTCCACCGTCGCGCCGGCCAGCTCGCGCACCAGCATGTACTGCGCGTGGTTGGTGTCCTGGTACTCGTCCACCAGGATGTGCCGGAACCGGCGGCGGTAGTGCTCCGCGACGTTCGGGAACGCCTGCAGCAGGTTCACCGTCGTCATGATGATGTCGTCGAAGTCGAGCGCGTTCGCCTGCGCCAGCCGCTGCTGGTAGCGCCGGTAGACGTCCGCCAGCACGGTGTCGAACTCCGGTGCCTGCGCCGGCAGCGAGCCCGACGACGCCGCGCGGGCCGCGCGCTCGCGCCAGCCCTCCTCCGTGGCGTCGGCGCCCGTCCTCTGCGCGTACGCGTCGGGGTCGATCAGCTCGTTCTTGAGGTCGCTGATCTTGTGCGCCAGCGACCGCGCCGGGTACTTCTTCGCGTCGAGGTCGAGCTCGCGCGTCACCAGCGTGATGAGGCGCTGGCTGTCCGCCGCGTCGTAGATGGAGAAGCTGGAGCGCAGGCCGAGCGTCTTGGCCTCCTTGCGGAGGATCCGGACGCACGCGGAGTGGAACGTCGAGACCCACATCCGCCCGCCCGCCGGGCCCACCAGGTGCTCGACGCGCTCGCGCATCTCCGCCGCGGCCTTGTTGGTGAACGTGATCGCGAGGATCTCCCCCGCCCGGGCCCGGCCGGTGGCCAGCAGGTAGGCGATGCGGTGCGTGAGCACGCGCGTCTTGCCCGACCCGGCGCCCGCGACGATGAGCAGGGGCGAGCCCGCGTGCTCGACGGCGGCCCGCTGCTGCGGGTTCAGCCCCTCCAGCAGGGCCTCCGGGTCCAGGTGCGAGAACGCCCCGCGCGAGCGCGGCCGACCCTCGCCCGACCCGCCGTCGTGGGCGCCGTCGTGGGCCTCGGCCGCGGCGTCGCGCACCCAGGCGGGCGCGCCCGACGCCGGGTCGGCGGCGTCGTCGTCCCAGCGCGGGGCGGTGGACGGCAGGCGTGCCGTGTCGTCCTTCGCGGCATGGTCGAACCCGGGCAGGGACAGGCTGTCGAACAGGGAGGTCATCGTGGACCAAGCCTAGGCTCCGCGGCCGACACCCGAGAACGGGCGCGCCCTGCCCGCCGCTCACCATAGAACCGCGCGGGGGGCTTGCCGCAAGGCCCCCGTCGCGCCCGAGACTGACCCGTCAGGCGAGCGACGCAGGGGGTTCACGATGCACGACGTGGCGGTGACCGGCGGCGGCCCGACGGGGCTCATGCTGGCGGGCGAGCTGCGCCTCGCGGGGGCGGACGTCGTCGTCCTCGAGCGACGCGAGTCGCAGGACCTCGTCGGCTCGCGCGGCGGCGGGATCCACGCCCGCACGATCGAGCTGCTCGACCAGCGCGGCATCGCCGACCGGTTCCTCGCCGAGGGGACCACGATCACCGCGGTGACGTTCGGCGGCACGCGCCTCTCCCTGGCGGGCCTGCCCACGCGCCACCCGTACACGCTGGCGCTGTTCCAGAACCGCATCGAGCGGCTGCTCCTCGCGTGGGCCCAGGAGGTGGGCGTCCCGGTCCGGCGCGGCGTCGAGGTCGAGGGCGTGGTGCAGGACGACGACGGCGTCGACGTGCTGCTCCGTGCCGGCGACCCGGTGCGGGCGCGATACGTCGTGGGCGCCGACGGCGGTCGCAGCGTCGTGCGGAGGGCCGTCGGCATCGACCTCGTCGGTCCGGACGCGACCCGCACCACCCTCATCGCCGACGTCCAGGTGGACGGGGACCTGCAGCGCACCGGGACCGTCGACGAGCGCGGCCCGCACGGCCTCCACCGGACGGACGACGGCACCGTGCGCGTGGTGCTGACCGAGGCGGCGCCGTCGACCGACGAGCCCACCCTCGACGACCTGCGGCGGGGCCTGGTCGAGGTGTTCGGCACGGACTTCGGCGTGCGCGACCCCACGTGGCTGTCGAGGTTCACCGACGCCACCCGCCAGGCCGCGTCGTACCGCGCGGGCCGCGTGCTGCTCGCGGGCGACGCGGCACACGTGCACTCCCCGACGGGCGGGCAGGGTATCGGGCTCGGCCTCCAGGACGCCGTGAACCTCGGCTGGAAGCTCGGCCAGGTGGTCCGTGGGGTGTCGGACGACGCGCTCCTCGACTCGTATCACGCGGAGCGGCACCCCGCGGGCGCCCGCGCGCTCGGCTACACGATGGCGCAGTCCCTGTTCCAGCGCGCCGACCCGCGGCAGGAGGCGCTGCGCGACCTGCTCGACGCCGTCCTCGCCGTGGACGGCGCCGGCGCACCCGTCACGGGACTCGTCACCGGGCTGGACGTGGCCTACGACCTCGGCGAGGGACACCCGCTGCTGGGGCGGCGGGTGCCGGACCTGGACCTGGCGGGGATCGCTCCGGCAGCCCGGGTGTTCGAGCTGCTGCACCCGGCCCGGCCCGTGCTCCTGGAGCTCGGCGGCCCGCCGCTCGACGTCGGCGCGTGGGCCGACCGGGTCCGGCACGTCCGGGCCACGACCACCGGCCCGTGGGTGCTGCCGTTGCTCGGCGAGGTGCCCGCGCCGAGCGGCGTCCTGGTGCGCCCGGACGGCCATGTCGCCTGGGTCGGCGAGGGCGCGACGGACGGGCTCGCCGAGGCGATGTCCGCCTGGTGCGGGCGGCCCTACCGACGCAGCCGCATCGGCGTGTGCGGGATGTCGTCCTCCAGGTACTCGGGCCCGTCGGGGGCGAAACCGAACCGCCCGTAGAAGCCGGTCAGCGGCGACTGCGCGCCGAGGACGACGTCGGCCTCCGGTGCGGCGGCGGTGGCGACCTCCACCGCGGCGCGCATGAGCACGCCCGACGCCCCCGAGCCGCGCACGTCCGGGTGGCACACGACGCGGCCGATGCGCTGCACGTCGCCGTCGTCGAGCACCCGCGCCGTCGCGACGACGCGGCCGCCCCCGTCGCGGTCGAGCAGGACGACGTGCCGCGCCGTGGGCTCGGCGTCCCGGCCGTCCAGGTCGGGGTACGCGCACTCCTGCTCGACGACGAACACGTCCTGCCGCAGCCGCCACGCCGCGTACGCGGTCCGCGCGTCCAGCTCGTCGAGCGTCGCGACGCGCACCGTCCACCGGTCGTCGTGCCGCTGCCGGGCGTCCTGCTGGGTCATGGTTCCTCCGAGCTGCCGTGCCTGCCGCCCGACACCCTAAGCCGCGCGCCGATGAGATCCGCCCCCGGCGGCCGTCCCACCCGTACCGCACCCGGGCGCGACCGGCGCCGGGTCGTCGCCCGAGGAGGAACCACCGTGGCCGCAGCACGATTCACCGGGGTCCACACCGTCGCGGTCCCCGTCCGCGACCAGGACGCCGCGCTCGCCTTCTACACCGGGCCGCTGGGGTTCGAGGTCCGCTTCGACGCCGAGCTGCAGCCCGGCTTCCGGTGGGTCGACGTCGCCGCGCCGGGCGCCGCGACGTCGCTCGCGCTGGTGCGGGCGGGCGACGCGCTGCCCGCCGGCGTCGACACCGGGATCCGCCTCGTCACGCCGGACGCCCGGGCCGCCCACGAGGCCCTGACCGACGCGGGGGCCGACGTCGGGGACCTCCTGCTGTGGGAGCAGGCGCCGCCGATGTTCGAGTTCCGGGACCCGGACGGCAACACGCTGTACGTCACCGAGAGCTCGGCAGCCTGACCGGCGCGGGCTCGCGGCGGGGCCCGTCGGCGCGCGAGACTCCTGCGCATGACCGTGCTGCGCTCGATCCTGCTCTTCCTCGCCGCCGCCGTCTTCGAGATCGGGGGCGCCTGGCTCGTGTGGCAGGGGGTGCGCGAGCACCGCGGCTGGATCTGGATCGGCGCGGGCGTCGTCGCCCTCGGCGCGTACGGCTTCTTCGCGAGCCTGCAGCCGGACGCGAGCTTCGGCCGCATCCTCGCCGCGTACGGCGGGGTCTTCGTGGCCGGGTCGCTCGTCTGGGGCATGGTCGTCGACGGGTTCCGGCCCGACCGCTGGGACGTCACCGGTGCGCTGCTCTGCCTCGCCGGCGTCGCGGTGATCATGTACGCCCCACGTCACGGCGTCGCGTGAGCCGCCACGCCGGGTCGCGGCACGGGAGTCGCGCGCCGGCTCAGGCGAGGACGAGCCCGACCACCCACGCGAGAGTGGCCACGACGCCGCCCGCGAGCTGCACGCCGATCGTGATGAGCGTGGCCTTGAGCGCCGCGCGCGTGGCGGTCCAGGCGACGGCCGCGTCGCGCCGTCGGGCCAGCTCCACGAGGAAGACGGCCCCGGCGAAGAAGAGGAAGAGCCCGACCACGGGCACCACGAAGAACCCGACCACCCCCGCGACGCCCGCCAGCGCGAGCGTGCCCCAGGGCACGTCGGCCCGGCGCATGTGACGCCCCGCGAGCAGCCACTGACCGGTCTCGGCGGCCACGACCGCCAGGGCGGCGACGGCGAAGCACACCCACGCCGTCGTGCCGCCGGTGACCCACGCCCACACGAGGATGCTCCCCAGCACGAGCACGTTGCCGGGGAGCACCTGGACGACGATGCCGACCAGGCCGACGGCGATCGCCAGCCCGACCAGCACCTCCCCCAGGACGCTCATCGCGACCGACCCGGGGCCACGTGGACGGTCACCAGAAGACGGCGACCAGGATGTTGACCAGCGTCAGGGCGCCGATCGAGTGCTTGAGGCCGGGGGCCACGGCACCCGTGCCGTTGTCGCCCTTCGAGCCCTGCCGCTTGGCGACGAACGCGAGCACGGCGATGATCAGCGCGATCACGAGCTTGACGCCGATCTTGGCCATGCTGGGGCCTCCGTCGGCCCACAGGTCGCCCATCTCGGCGATGCCGACCATGAGGATGCCGGCGACGAGGGCGGTCGCGGCGCCGTGGAAGACCCCGCGGTAGAGGCCGGGGCTCTTGATCGACGCGATGTAGCCACCGAGGACGATCGCCCAGCCCACGAAGTGGAGCGCGACGAAGACGTGGTAGAGGAACTCCATGCGGGCAGCCTAGCCGCGCGCGGAGCGGGATCTGACACCGGTGTCCGCAACCGGTCACACATCACACCCGGACAGACCTCCGCAAGCCGGCCCCGCATCGTCCCACCATGTGGTCCCACCATGTGGACCTCGTCTCGCGCGACGGCGCCCGGAGCGGTTACGGTCATCCCCATGACCACGGCCGCGCACCGCCTCCTCGTGACGACTCGTCACGAGATGCCGGCGTGCGTGCGTCGCAGCATGCGCAGCTGTCTGTGCTGCTGTCGCTGATCGCGCCCTACCTCAGCCCCGCCGCGGACCCGCGGCTCCTGAGCACCGGCGCGCGCCGTCGGTCCTCGGCCCACCCCCGCTGAGTCGCTCGTCGTCGCGCGTCCCGCCCCCGAGGACCCGAGGAACTCCCCCAGATGACGACGCAGACCACCGCACCCGCCCCGACCAGCGACGACGCCCCCGCCCGCGTCCGCCCCCCGCGCGCGACGCGGCCGAACGGGCAGTGGAAGGTCGACGGCACCGATCCCCTCAACCACAACGAGGTCTTCAAGCAGGAGGCGGCACCGCTCGGCGTCCGCGAGCGCATCGAGTCGACCTATGCGCGCGAGGGCTTCGACTCGATCACCGACGACGACCTGCACGGCCGCTTCCGCTGGTGGGGCCTGTACACGCAGCGCAAGCCCGGGATCGACGGCGGCCGCACCGCGACGCTCGAGCCGCACGAGCTCGAGGACCGGTACTTCATGCTCCGCGTCCGCTCGGACGGCCAGCCCCTGTCGCCCGCCGCCCTGCGGGTGCTCGGCGGCATCTCGGCCGACTTCGGGCGCGGCTCTGCCGACATCACCGACCGGCAGAACATCCAGTACCACTGGATCGAGATCGAGAGCATGCCGGAGATCTGGCGCCGCCTCGACACCGTGGGCCTGGAGACCACCACGGCCTGCGGCGACTCCCCCCGCGGCTTCCTCGGCAGCCCGGTGGCGGGCATCGCGGCCGACGAGATCATCGACCCCACCCCCGTGATCCTCGAGATCAAGCGCCGCTACATCGGCGACCCGGAGCTGGCCAACCTGCCCCGCAAGTTCAAGACGGCGATCACCGGCCACCCGAGCCTCGACGTGGTGCACGAGATCAACGACATCTCGCTGGTCGGCGTCGTGCACCCCGAGCTCGGCCCCGGCTACGACCTGTGGGTGGGCGGCGCGCTGTCCACCACGCCGCGGCTCGGCGAGCGGCTCGGCGTCTTCGTCACCGAGGAGCAGGCGCCCGACGTCTGGCACGGCGTCATCCGCATCTTCCGCGACTACGGCTACCGGCGGCTGCGCAACAAGGCCCGCCTGAAGTTCCTCCTCGCCGACTGGGGCACGGAGAAGTTCCGCGAGGTGCTGGAGAGCGAGTACCTCGGGTACACGCTGCCCGACGGCCCGGCCCCCGCGCCGGCCACCCGGCCCGGCGACCACGTCGGCGTGCACGAGCAGAAGGACGGCCGGTTCTACGTGGGCGCGGCCCCCGTCGTCGGGCGGGTCGGCGGCAACACCCTCACCGGGCTGGCCGACCTCATCGAGCGGGTCGGCGCGGACTCCGCCCGGCTCACCGCGCACCAGAAGGTCGTGATCCTGGGCGTGCCCGCCGACCGCGTCGACGAGCTGCTGGACGGGCTGGAGCCGCTGGGCCTCACCGCCCGACCGAGCCTGTTCCGCCGCTCGACGATCGCCTGCACCGGCATCGAGTTCTGCAAGCTCGCCATCGTCGACACCAAGGACACGGCGGCGCGCGTGATCGGCGAGCTCGAGGACCGGCTGGGCGACGTCACCGGGCGTCTCGACCGGCCCATCGAGCTCAACGTCAACGGCTGCCCCAACTCCTGCGCCCGCATCCAGACCGCCGACATCGGGCTGAAGGGCCAGATCATCACGGTCGACGGCGAGCAGATGCCCGGCTTCCAGGTGCACCTGGGCGGCGGCCTGGTCGGCGAGGGGCGCGACGCCGGCGGGCTGGGCCGCACGGTGCGCGGCCTCAAGGTGCCGGCGTCGGAGGTCGGCGACTACGTGGAGCGCGTCGTACGGCGGTACGACGCCGAGCACGACGGCGGCGAGACGTTCGCCCAGTGGGCGCACCGGGCCGACGAGGAGGCCTTGCGGTGACCGCCGTCGAGATCTCCTCCCCGGTGACGCTGCTCGCGTCCCCGGCCGGCGGCGGCCGGCTCGCCGAGGTGCGGGCCCGGGCGGCGGCGCGCGAGGAGTCGCGCCAGGCCAGGCAGCGCGCGCGTGCGTCCCGGCACCGGCGCTCGGTCGAGGAGCTGCGCCACGTCGTCGAGCGCGGTCAGGCGCAGCTGCACGCCGACGGCGACCGCCCCGAGGCCACGGCCGTGGAGGTCGTCGCCTGGGCGGTGCGCGAGTTCGGCCCGTACCTCGCGGTCGCGTCGTCGATGCAGGACCTCGTGCTCGCCCACCTGGTCTCCCGGCAGCTCCCGTTCGTCGACGTGCTGTTCGGCGACACCGGCTACCACTTCGCGGAGACGCTCGGCACGCGCGGCGCCGTCGAGATCGAGATGGACGTGGACGTGGTCGACGTCCGCCCCGCGCTCACCGTCGCCGAGCAGGACGCGCAGCACGGCCCCCGCCTGCACGACCGGGACCCCGAGGCCTGCTGCGCCATGCGTAAGGTGGCTCCCATGCGGCAGGCCCTGCAGGGCTACGAGGCCTGGGCGACCGGCGTCCGCCGCGGCGAGACCGCGGCCCGCGCGAACGCGCCCCTGGTCTCGTTCGACGAGCGCAACGGCGTCGTGAAGATCAACCCCCTCGCCGCCTGGACCGACGAGGAGGTCCAGGAGTACGCCCGGACGCACGGCGTGGTGGTGAACCCGCTGCTCAGCGACGGGTACCCGTCCGTGGGCTGCGAGCCCTGCACCCAGCGGGTCGAGGCCGGGCAGGACGCCCGCGCCGGTCGCTGGGCCGGCCGGGACAAGGACGAGTGCGGGCTGCACGTATGAGCCGCCGCAGGACGTCCTCGAACGGGTCGCGCTCCGCCCGCCCCGCCCCGCCGCACGACACGTACCCGCTGGGCCTGCGGGTCGGTGGCCGCCTCGTCATCGTCGTGGGCGGCGGCCCCGTGGCGCTGCGCCGCGTGCGCGGACTGCTCGCCGCGGGGGCCCGCGTGCGCGTGATCGCGCCCGACGTCGTGCCCGAGCTCGCCTCGCTCGTCTCCGCGGGCGCGATCGAACGGATCACCCGCGGGTACTGCGACGGCGACCTCGACGGCGCGTGGCTGGTGCACACCGCCACCGGCGACCCCGACGTGGACGCCCGCGTGGCCGGCGACGCCGAGCTGCTGCGGACCTTCTGCGTCACCGCGGGCGACGCCGAGCTCGGCTCCGCGTGGGTGCCCGCCGTGGCGCGCACCCCCGTGACGGACGCCGCCGGCCGGCCCGCGGGCGACCTCGCCGTGGCCGTCACCGCGGGGCGCGACCCGCGCCGCGCCGTGCGGGTGCGCGACGCCGTCGTGGCCGGGCTCGACGACGGCAGCCTGCCGTTGCGTGCCGTGCGCCCCGCGGGCGACGACGGACGCGCGACGCGCCCGGGCCGCGTCGCGCTCGTGGGCGGCGGCCCCGGGGACGCGGGCCTCATCACCGTGCACGGGCGGCGGCTGCTCGCCGCGGCGCACGTCGTCGTCGTCGACCGCCTGGCACCGCGCTCCCTGCTGGCCGGGCTGGCCGACGACGTCGAGGTGGTCGACGTCGGCAAGACGTCCGGGCACCATCCCGTGCCGCAGGAGGAGATCACCGCGCTGCTGGTGCGGCACGCGCTCGCCGGACGCGATGTGGTGCGCCTCAAGGGCGGAGACCCGTACGTCTTCGGCCGCGGCGGCGAGGAGCTGGACGCCTGCCGCGCCGCCGGGATCGAGGTGGAGGTCGTGCCCGGCGTGACGTCGGCCGTCTCCGTGCCGGCGGCGGCCGGCATCCCGGTCACGCACCGGGGTCTCGCCCGCGGGTTCAGCGTGCTCACCGGGCACGACGACGTCGGCCAGGTCCCGGGCGGTACCGACCACACGCTCGTGCTGCTCATGGGCGTCACCCGGCTCGCGGACACCGCCCGCGCCCTCGTCGCGGCGGGACGTCCGGCGGACACGCCCGTCGCCGTCGTGGAGGACGGGTTCGGCGCCCGTCAGCGCACCACCGTCGGCACCCTCGCCGACATCGCCGACCGGGCGCGTGCCGTGGGCGTGCAGGCGCCGGCCGTGACCGTCGTGGGCGACGTCGTGCGACGCAGCCCGGCGTGGACGGGGCCGGCGTCCTCCCACGGCTCCGCTCACACTGTCGCAGCGCCGGCGGTGAGGTCGTCGTGACGACCGTTCACGCGGGCGCAACGTCGCAGGACGCCGCCCGCCCTAGGGTCGCGGCATGACCGTCCCAGCGCTCCTCGCCGTCTCGCACGGGACGGCGTCCGCGACCGGAGCCGGCGCCGTCGCGACCCTCGTCGAGGCCGTGGCCGCCCGCCTCCCCGGCGTCCCCGTGCACGCCGGCTTCGTCGACGTGCAGCAGCCCGACGTCCCGACCTGCCTGACCGGGCTGCGTGGCCTCCGGGCGCCGAGCGTCGTGGTGCCGCTGCTGCTGTCGGCGGGGTACCACGTGCACGTCGACCTGCGCGACGACGTCGACGCCGCCGTCGCGGGCGGCGACGACGTCACGCTCGGCGGGGCGCTCGGGCCCGACGACCGCCTGGTCGACGTGCTCGAGCAGCGCCTCGCCGAGGCAGGCCTGCGCGACGACGACACCGTGGTCCTGGCCGCCGCCGGGTCGAGCGACGCGCGCGCCGTCGCCGACTGCGAGACCACGGCCGCCCGCCTGGCCGGGCGCCTGGGCCGCCCGGTCGCCGTCGGGTACATCGCGAACGCCACCCCGCGCGTGCACGAGGTGGTCGACGCCGCCCGGGCCCAGCACCCGGGCCGTCGCGTCGTCGTCGCGTCCTACCTGCTCGCGCCGGGGTTCTTCGCCGACCTCGCCGCGCGGGCGGGCGGGGACGTCACGACCGCACCGCTCCTGGTCGCCCACGAGGACGCGCCCGCCGAGCTCGTGGACGTCGTCGTCGAGCGCTACCGCGCCGCTGGTCGAGCCGGCCCGCTCACAGCAGCCGGCGCGCCGCGGCCCACCGCGTGAGCTCGTAGCGGCTGGAGAGCTGCAGCTTGCGCAGCACGGCGGACACGTGGGTCTCGACCGTCTTGATGGAGATGAACAGCTCGCTCGCCACCTCGCGGTAGGAGTAGCCGCGCGCGATGAGCCGCATGACCTCCTGCTCCCGCTTGGACAGCCGGTCCAGCTCGTCGTCCGCGACGGCGACGTCGCCCGCGGAGGTGCCGAACGCGTCGAGGACGAAGCCCGCGAGCCGCGGCGAGAAGACGGCGTCCCCGCCGGCCACGCGGACCACGGCGCCCGAGAGGTCGGACGCCGAGATGTTCTTGGTGACGTAGCCGCGCGCCCCGGCGCGGATGACGGCCACGACGTCCTCCGCGGCGTCGGAGACGGACAGCGCGAGGAACTTCGTCTCGCCGAGCAGGTCCGCGCAGCGCCGTACCACCTCCGCCCCGCCGCCGCCGTTGCCTCCCGGCAGGTGCACGTCGAGCAGCACGACGGGCGGGCGGTGCTCGTGCACCACGGCCACGGCCTGGTCGACGTCCGCCGCCTCGCCCACCACCTGCACCCGGCCGTCCAGGCTGGCGCGCACGCCGGTGCGGAACATGTGGTGGTCGTCGACGAGCACGACGGGGACCGGCCCCGTCGGCTGCGGCGTCGCGTCGGTGGGAGTGGTCACGTGCGTGCTCCTTCGTCGGCAGTGCTCGGGTCGTTCTCGTCGGTGGGCCCGGCGGCGGTGGGGCCGGCGGCAGGCTCCGCCGCCGGCGCGGCCGACCCGTCGCGCGGCATGCGCAGCCGCACCTCGGTGCCCCAGCCGGGCCGGCTGGTGACGTCGGCGGTGCCGCCGCGCCGGTGCACGCGCCCGAGGATGGACTCCCGCACCCCGAACCGGTCCGGCGCGATGTCGTCCATCTCGAACCCGTCGCCGCGGTCGCGGACGAACACCTCCACGGCGGCGTCGGTCACCTCGAGGTAGACCGTCACCGGCGGGCGGCCGTGCACGACGGCGTTCACGAGCGCCTCGCGCGACGCCTGCAGCAGGGCCGAGGTCTCCTCCGTGGGGACGCAGTCGCCCACCATCACCGACTCGACCTCGACGGCGCGGCCGTCCTCGACCTCCGCGACGAGGGCGCGCAGCTCCGCCGCGAGCGACGTGCCCGGTGCGGTGCGGTCGGTGTACAGCCACTCGCGCAGCTCCCGCTCCTGGGCGCGGGCCATACGGGCCACCGCCTCCGGGTCGTCGGCACGCGAGCGGATGAGGGCGAGGGTCTGCAGGACGGAGTCGTGCAGGTGGGCGGCGATGTCGGCGCGCTCCGCCTCGCGCGCACGGGCGGCGCGCTCGTCGCCCAGCTCGCGCACCAGCCGCAGCCACCAGGGCGCCAGCATGAGCGCCGCGCCCGCGAGGACGGCGAGCGACGCCACGGCCGCCTGCAGCAGCACGGGCACGGGGGCGTCCTGGCCGATGAGCAGCAGCACCCCCACCATGACGAGGACGACGCCACCCACGAGCCGCAGCACCAGCGTCGAGCGGCGGGTACCCGGGCCTGCGTCCCCGGCGCGGCCGCGCTGGGCGGCGTCGAGCTGGCTCCACGCCAGGGCCAGGCCGCCCACGGCGACGAGCGCCGGCAGCACCCACGACGCCCCGACGTCCCACCCCGCGCGGATCGCGACCAGGACGAAGGCGCCCGCGATGAGCGCAGCCCCGATGAGGACGTCCCGCACGGGCAGGGCCGCGACCGGCCCCCGCAGGCGCAGCCGCGGCGCGAGCCGTTGCATGGACGTGGGCGTGGTGTCGGCGGCCTGCCGCGGGTCGCCCGACGGCACGGTCACCCACCAGAACACGTACGCCACCGCGCCCGCGCCCGCCACCAGCGTGAGCAGGAGGAGAGCGAGGCGCACCACGAGGACCGGGAGGCCCAGGTGCGCGGCGAGGCCCGCGGCGACGCCGGCGAGCACCCGCCCCTGAGGGGGCCGGCGCAGCGGGAGGCGCGGGGGTCGCTCGGTGGTCATGCTCCCGATCCTGGCACGTCAGGGGCGCCCCGGGGCGCGGGATCCCGAGGTTTCAGGGTGGCTCGACCCGTCGATTCAGGGTCGCGTCAGGGCAGCACCCGATGCCGCGCGGGCTCCCCGATCGCCAGGATGGAGCCATGAGCACCGACGACCTCCCCCAGCCGCCCGGGCCGCAGCCCGGACCCGGCGGCGCCCCCGCCGCGGGCGGCACCCCTCCGCGCCGCTCCGGCGACGGCTTCTTCGACTCCATCCGCCGCATGGGCGTCACCCGGTCCGACAACCGGTGGGTCGGCGGCGTCGCCGGCGGCGTGGCCGAGCGCTTCGGCCTGGACCCGCTGCTGGTGCGCGGCCTGCTGATCCTCAGCTTCTTCCTCACCGGCGCGGGCATCGTCATCTACGCGATCGCGTGGGCGCTGCTCCCGGAGCGGGACGGCCGCATCCACCTGCAGCAGGCGTTCCGCGGGGACTTCGACGTCGCGCTCCTCGGGGCGGTCGTCGCCCTGATCGTCGGCTTCGCCTGGGGCGACGGCCTGAGCTGGTGGGGCTTCGGGATCGAGTGGATCGGCGCCCTCCTGTGGGTGGCCGTCTGGGTCGGGATCGTCTGGCTGGTCGTCAAGCTGATCCGCGACCGCCGCCCGCGGAACGGCGGCCCCGGCGCCCCGCCCGCGCCGCCGTACCCCGCGGCTCCCCCGTACCCGGCCGCGCCCGCGCCGGGCACGACCGACGACCCCACCACGGGCGGGCCGTCGTCCACGGGCTCCTTCACCCCGGCGCCGCCGGCGCCCTACCTGACGACGCCGCCGGCGCCGCAGCCGCCGACCGAGCCCTCCAGCCCCTCCGGCTCCTGGGCCGCGGCGCCCGCCGCGCCGGCCGGCGCCTGGGCCTCCGCGCCCGCCGCTCCCCCGGCGGCCCCGGTCGTCGCACCGCGCCCGCCGCGGCCCCCGCGTCCCGTGCGGCGTGGTCCCGGCGCCGCCGCGGTCGGCATCGTCCTCGGGCTCGTGCTGCTCGGTGGCGCGCTGCTCCTCGTCGCGGACCGCACCGGGAACCTCGACCTGCCCCTCGGGCCCACCTGGCTGGGCGCGTCGATCGTGGTCCTCGGGCTCGGGCTCGTCGTGACCGGCCTGCGCGGCCGGCGTGGCGGCGGCCTGACGTTCCTCACGATCCTCGCGCTGATCGCCGGCGTCCTCACCTGGCCCTTCGCCGGGGACCGCAGCTCCTGGGAGTTCTGGGACGCCGCGCCGCAGCAGTCCGGCGCGGCCGCGGTCGTCAGCGACGGCACCCTGCACCCGACGACGACCGCCGAGGCCGAGGAGGGCGTGCACGTGCGCTTCGGCGACGCCACGGTCGACCTCACCGACCTCGACCTGTCCGACGTCCCGCTGGACGACCCCGTCGTCGTCCCCGTCACGATCTCCGCCGGCAACGCGACCGTCCTGATCCCCGACGGCACGGCCGTGGAGGCCGACGTCGAGGTCATCGCGGGCAACGCCGAGTGGTTCGTGGACGGCCAGGACCGCTCCGTCAACACCTACACCAACGGTCCCGTGCGGTTCACCAACGAGGAGGCTCGCCAGGCCGATGGCGCCCGCCTGCTGCTCGACGTCGGCGTGCGCGCCGGCAACCTGACCATCGAGGAGTCCTGATGAGCGACGACAAGCCCACCACGCCCGGCCCCGAGCCGGACGAGACCCAGGCCCTGCCGGCCGCGGACGAGACGCAGGCCCTGCCTGCGGCCGACGACACCCGGGCGCTGCGCGCGGCCGACGAGACCCAGGCCTACCCCGCCTCGGGCGACACCCGCGCGTTCCCGGTGGCGGGGCCGGACGACCCGCTGTCGATCTTCGACCAGCCGGAGCGGCCCGCGGAACCCGCCGTCACCGAGCACGGGCCCACCCAGCCGGCGGCGACCGCGCCGGAGACGCCCGCCCCCGGCTACGGCGCCGCCGCGCCCGAGCCGACGCTCGAGCCGGCCTCGTCGGGGTGGGCCTCGTCCGAGCCGGCGGAGGCGGCGCCCGCGCCCCCGGTGGCGCCCGTCCCCGTGGACGAGCCGCCGGCCAGCAGCGGCCCGCGGGCGAGCACGATCGTGTGGGGCTTCCTCGTCGTCGCCTTCGGCGTGGGCCTGGTGGCCAACGCCGCGGGCGCGCACATCGACGTCGAGCTGGCCGCGATCGTGCTGCTCGCCGCGGCGGGCGCCCTGCTGGTGATCGGCTCCGTGGTGAGCGCGGTGCGCCGCCGACGCCGCGCGACGACCACCCGCTGACGCGCACGACGACGCGGCGGTGACCCGAAGGTCACCGCCGCGTCGTCGTGCGGGTCGGGCCTCAGGCCGACGGCGAGCCGCTGCCCCCCGCCGGCGGCGCGGCCGGCGGGTTCTCCGGCGGCGTCGAGGGGGACGCAGACGGCGGCGTCGAGGGAGGCGCCGACGTCCCGGCGGGGGGCGCCTCGGGAGCCGTGCGCGTGCTCGGCCGCTCGGGCGGCGCGGCGGGCGTCGTCGGGGCCGACGGCCGGTCGGGCTCGACCGGGTCGGCGCGGTGCGCGGCGTGCGACAGCCCGCCCTCGGACGTGAGCGAGGGCGAGTCGATCACCACCTGCGGCCCGCCGGCGAGCTTGCGTAGCGCGCTCCCGAGCAGGATGAACACGATGCCCAGGCCGATGACGAGGGCGCAGACGCCGAACGCCACCACCGACGTGAACAGCGACGCGCGCAGGAACGACGCGTCCATCACGCTGTCGCGGACGGGGTCGTCCTGGTCGAGCTGGGCATAGGTCTTCCCGTCGGCCATCTCGGTGGCGTGCTTGTCGATCACCTCCGCCTGCGCGTACGCGGTGAACGGTCCGGCGACGTGCTGGCCCGCGAACATGTTGGCGTCCTCGGAGACGGTGATCTCCTCGGCGGAGAGGGTCTGGGAGACGACCACCCAGACGCCCACGCCGAGCACGATCATGACGATGCCCGCGATGACGGTGATCATCCCGATCCCGCGGACGCCCTTGGTCGGATGAACGGTGACAGTGCTCGACATGTCGCACCTCTCCTCAGGTGTGTGCCGTGGCGCGTGCGCCAGAGGTCCCGCTCCTCGCACGGTAGCGCCAACGCACGCCCTCGGCTCGGCGAAGCCGCAGGTGGCCGCGCCGCTGCCGATGGCAGGATGAGCCGGTGCGCATCGTCCACGTCTCCGACTCCTACCTGCCGCTGCTCGGCGGCATAGAGACCCAGGTGGCCCGGCTCGCGCGCCGGCAGGCGGAGGCCGGGCACGACGTCGAGGTCATCACCACGACGCCGGCCGCCCCCGGCGACCACGGCCTGACGACGTCGACCGACGGCGACGGCGTCGTCGTGCACCGCGTCGCCGCCCGCGTGCCGGGGGGCTTCCCCGTCCACCCGCGCTCGACGGCGCACGTGCTGGCGCGGCTGCGCGAGCTCGAGGGGGACGGGCGGCGCCCGGACGCCGTGCACCTGCACATGGGCGTGCTCGCCCCGACGGTCGAGCTGGCGCTCCGCCCGGTGACCCGGCTCGGGCTGCCGGCGCTGCTCACCGTGCACAGCGTGTGGGGCGGCTGGGATCGCGCGTTCGGCGCGCTCGACCGCGTGACCCGGTGGTCGTCGTGGCCGGTCCAGTGGTCCGCGGTGAGCGAGCTGACCGCCGCTCCCCTGCGCCGTGTCGTCGGGCGACGACTCGCGCCCGACGCGGCGGCGGGTCGCGTGTCGGTGCTGGGCAACGGCATCGACGTCGACGCCTGGCGGCTGCCGCGCGTCGAGCGGGGCGAGCGGGCGGAAGGGCGCGAGGTGCACGTCGTGTCCGCCACCCGGTTCGCGCCGCGCAAGCGGGTGCTGCCGATGCTGGAGGCGATCGCCGCCGCGGTGGAGAAGGCCCCCGGGCGCCTGGTCGCGACCATCGGCGGCGACGGCCCGCAGCTCGCCGACGCCCGCCGCTGGGTGCGCGAGCACGGGCTGGCCGACACGGTGCGGCTCGTCGGCCGCCTCACCCCGACCGAGCTCAAGCGCCTCTACGTGCGCGCCGACGTCTTCGTCGCCCCCGCGGTGCAGGACGCGTTCGGCATCGCGGCGCTCGAGGCCCAGGCCGCCGGACTCGCCGTCGTCAGCCGGTCGCAGTCGGGGGTCGCGGAGCGCCTGGTCGACGGGCGCGACGCCCTCCTCGTGGACGACGACGCGGCGATGGCCGGCGCCCTCGTCCGCCTCGCCGACGACCCCGCCCTGCTCGACGCGATCATCGCCCACAACCGCTCCGCCGAGCTCGCGACGTCGTGGCCGCGCGTGCTCGCCGACGTCGACCGCGCGTACGAGCGCGCCGCATCGCTCGTCCGCTGACCGAGGCGGCGTCACCGCAGGTCACGGGCACGTCGTTGCTCGGGCGTATCAAGGACGCCCGCTCCGCGCTCCCCCCACACCGTGACCGGCGACGAGGGGATCGCCGGCAGACGTGAGGAGCGAAGATGACCATCACGACGCAACGACGCAACGTCCGCGCCCGGCTCGCCGCCGTCGTCGGCGGGCTCGCCGCGATCTCCGCGCTGGGGGTCGCGGGTCCGACCGCGACGGCCGCGCCCGCGGACGACCCGGCGCCGGTCCAGGTGCAGCGCGTGGACAGCGACGCACCGGTCATGGTCGAGGACCTGAAGATCTCGGCCACGGCTGCCAGCACCACCTACTACTGCGCCGTCCTCGACGGGACCTTCGGCTGCAAGAACGCGAAGCCGGGGACCGGGCTGGTCGTCGCACGGCTGTACCAGAACAAGGACTACGGCGGCTTCCAGGTCGTCGTGTTCAACCCGAAGTACAAGGTCGGCTGCACGTCGGGCACCGGGGACAACGAGGGCGGCGCCAACCTCGGCACCGCGCTCTCCAACCGGATCAGCTCCGTCAAGACCTACAACGGCTGCGACGTGCGCCTCTACAACGGCAACAACAAGACGGGGGCGTACACCGGGTTCATCGACAAGGACAGCTACCTCGGCAGCTTCAACGACCGGGCGAACTCGTTCCGCATCTCCTGACACATCCACCGACGGGAGACAGCTCCCGCCGCTACCTGCGGGCGTGGTGCGCGGCGGTGTCGTTCGTGAGAGCCGAGCGAGGAACGAGCGAATCATTCGAACGAACGACACCGCCGCGCACCACGCCCGCCTCCCTCATTCCCACTCGATCGTGCCCGGCGGCTTGCTCGTCACGTCGAGCACCACGCGGTTGACCTCGCTCACCTCGTTGGTGATGCGGGTGGAGATGACGGACAGCACGTCGTAGGGCAGGCGCGTCCAGTCTGCCGTCATGGCGTCCTCGGAGGACACGGGGCGCAGCACGATCGGGTGGCCGTAGGTGCGGCCGTCGCCCTGCACGCCGACGGAGCGGACGTCGGCCAGCAGCACGACGGGGCACTGCCAGATCTCGTCGTCCAGGCCGGCCTTGGTGAGCTCGGCGCGCGCGATGGCGTCCGCCTGGCGCAGCGTCTCGAGGCGCTCCGCCGTCACCTCGCCGACGATGCGGATGCCGAGGCCCGGGCCCGGGAAGGGCTGGCGGGAGACGATCTCCTCCGGCACCCCGAGCTCGCGGCCGACCGCGCGGACCTCGTCCTTGAACAGGGTGCGCAGCGGCTCGACCAGCTCGAACTGCAGGTCGTCGGGCAGGCCACCCACGTTGTGGTGGCTCTTGATGTTGGCCGCGCCCTCGCCCCCACCGGACTCGACGACGTCCGGGTAGAGCGTGCCCTGCACGAGGAACTTGACCTCCTCGCCGTGGGCGCCCGCCTCGGCGACGATGTCGCGCTGGGCGTCCTCGAAGACGCGGATGAACTCGCGGCCGATGATCTTGCGCTTCGTCTCGGGGTCGCTCACGCCCGCGAGGGCGGTGAGGAACCGCTCCTTCTCGTCGCGGATGATCAGCTTCACGCCCGTGGACGCGACGAAGTCGCGCTCGATCTGCTCGACCTCGCCCTCGCGCAGCAGGCCGTGGTCCACGTGCACGCAGGTGAGCTGGTCGCCGACGGCGCGCTGCACCAGCGCGGCGGCGACGGCGGAGTCCACGCCGCCGGACAGGGCGCAGATGACGCGCGCGTCGCCGACCTGCGCGCGGATCGCGGCGACCTGGTCGGCGATGACGTTGCCGGCCGTCCAGTCGGGCGCGAGCCCCGCGCCCTCGTAGAGGAACTTCTCCAGCACGGCCTGGCCGTGCGCGGAGTGCTTGACCTCGGGGTGCCACTGCACGCCGTACAGGCGGCGACCGGTGTCCTCGATCGCCGCGACGGGCGAGCCGGACGACGTCGCGAGCACCGTGAAGCCCTCGGGCGCCGCGTGCACGGAGTCGCCGTGGCTCATCCAGGTGGTCTGGTGGTCGGGGGTGCCCGCCAGCAGCACGCCGGCCTCGCACACCTCGACCTCGGTGCCGCCGTACTCCCGCTGCCCCGTCTGCGCGACGGTGCCGCCCAGCGCCTGCGCCATCGCCTGGAAGCCGTAGCAGATGCCGAGCACCGGCACGCCGGCCTCGAACAGCGCCGGGTCCACGAACGGCGCGCCGGTGGCGTACACCGACGACGGGCCGCCCGACAGGATGATGGCCGCCGGGTTCTTGGCGAGCATCTGCTCGGTGGTGAACGTGTGCGGCACGATCTCGGAGTAGACGCGGGCCTCGCGCACCCGGCGCGCGATGAGCTGCGCGTACTGGGCGCCGAAGTCGACGACGAGGACCGGTCGCGGCGTGGGCGCCAGGTCGGCGGTGGTGGGGGTGTCGGTGGCGGGAGACGTCACCGAGCCATCGTAGCCGCCGGACGGTCCCGCTCCCGGGCCCGTCCCACGGGTCACGCGGTGGGGTAGGTCACCTCGACGCGGCGGTTGAGCGCCCGCCCCGCGGGGTTGTCCTGGCCGTCCACCTCGTTGTCCGCGACCGGGTCCGCCTCGCCGTGGCCCTCCACCTTCAGCGTGAGGTCCGGCCGCTCCGCCGCGAGCACGTCGGCGACCGCGTTCGCGCGCTGCCGGGAGAGCGTGAGGTTCTTCGCGTCCGTGCCGATCGAGTCGGTGTACCCGTCCACGCGCACCGTCGCGTCCTGCGGGATGTCCGCCGCCAGCCTCGCGACCGCCGTCGCCGCCTCCGGCGTCAGCGTCGCCCTGCCGAAGTCGAACAGCAGGTCGGACGTGAGCGTGACGACCGTGTCGTCCTTCTTCTCCTGCCTCTGCTCCAGAGTGATGGTGGAGTCCGCGGCGTCCAAGGCGAACGTCGAGTCGCCCGCGCGCAGGTCGACCGTGGCGTCCGTGCGCATCGCGTCGGTGGTCTCCGCGGCCTCGACGGTCGCGTCCTGCTCCGCGAGCGCTGCCCGCGCCTCCTGCATCAGCTCCGGGTCGGCCGTCGGAGCGGCGCCCGACGACGGGCTCGGCGACGCGCTCGGCTCGGTCCCCGCCACGGCCGGGCCGGCAGCACCCGGGGCGAGCAGCGCGGCGAGCAGCGCGGCGAGCGCCGCGACCACCGTCCCCCGCTGCCGTCGAGCCGTCACTTCGCGGCGCCGTCGACGTAGGTGACCGTCACGTCCGTGAACAGCGGCAGCCCCTCGGCGGGCAGGACGTCCACCGTCGCGGGCTCCCCCTCCGGCGCGGGCAGCACGGCGGACACCTCGATGGTGCCGTGGTTGGGGAACTTGAAGGCGTGCTTCTCGAGAGGGGACACGAGCATGGACTCACGGCACTTGATCTGCGCGACCGCCGCCTTCGTCGAGTCGTCGGTGTCCTCCTGCCAGGCGCCCTCGGTGCAGAACGGCCGGTACGCCTTGAGACCCGCCCGGTCCGTCACGGTCGTGCTGGGTTCCAAGCTCATGTCGTACCAGCTCGCCCCCGCGTCGGCGGGCGACGCGTCGTCGTCCCAGCGCAGCGCCCAGCGCACCGTCGTCGTGCCGCCGGCCACCTCGACCGCCCGCAGCGACACGGTCACCTCGCCGCCGAGGGCCGCGTCCGAGCCGTGCGGCGTCGCGATCTTCTGCTCCGCCATCACCTGGTCGGCGACGGACGCCGTGCCAGGATCCGCGGCCGCCTCGGCCTCCGGGGTGGCCGATGCGGCCGCTCCAGACGTCCCGCCCTCCTCCTCGGCGCCCCCGCCCGTGCACCCGGACAGGACGAGCAGGGCGCCGGCGAGCAGCAGGGCGGACGTGCGGGCACGAGGGGACATCGACTTCTCCAGGGCTCGGGGGGCGCGACTCGCCCCGGCGCGAGGCGGGGCGAGCTCACTGTGGCACACGCCACCCCCGCCGGGTATCACCCGCGAGGGGGAGCACTCCCCATCCCGGGGCGTGCCCGGATGGGCCGGCGGGTCAGCCCAGCCGCTCGCGCAGCTCGCGGGCGGCGCGCTCGGGGTCGGGCGCCTGCGTGATCGCCCGCACGACGACGACGCGGGACGCTCCGGCGTCGAGCACGGCGTCGAGGCGCTCGGCGTCGACGCCTCCGATGGCGAACCACGGCGTCGTGGGGCGGGTCGCCGCGACCTCGCGCAGCAGGTCGAGCCCGACGGCCGCGCGGCCGGGCTTGGTGGGCGTGGCCCACAGCGGGCCGACGCAGAAGTAGTCGACGTCCGGGTCGGCCTCCGCCGCGGCGGCCTGGTCCGCGGAGTGCGTGGACCGGCCGAGCACCGGCGCCGGCCCCAGCAGCGACCGCACGGCGGGCACCGGCAGGTCGCGCTGCCCCATGTGCACCACGGGCGTCCCGGTGAGCTGCGCGACGTCGGCCCGGTCGTTCACCGCCCAGAGCGCGCCGTGCTCCGCGGCGACGCGGGCGACCACCTCCTGCAGCTCGAGCTCGCGCGCGACGTCGAGCGTCTTGTCCCGCAGCTGCACGACGTCGACGCCGCCCGCGAGCGCTGCGTGGAGGAAGTCCTCCAGGTCGCCGCGCTCCTCGCGGGCGTCGGTGCACAGGTACAGGCGGGCGTCGGCGAGGCGGGCGCGGGGCGCGTCGGGAGCGGTCTCCGGGGCGGCACCGTGGTCGGGCGCGGTCGTGGTCACGCCGGTCAGGGTAACCACGGCCCGGGTTACAGTGGCCGCGCACGGGAGCCCCGCTCGGGGCTGAGAGGGCGTAGGAGCCGACCGTCGAACCTGATCTGGGTCATGCCAGCGAAGGGAGCGCACATGCCCACGCCCAGCAGTCCGTCCGACGCCCTGTCCGGCACCCTGTCCGACACCCTGTCCGACACCCTGTCCGACATGGTCGTCGTGGGCGGCGGGATCGTCGGCCTCTCCGTGGCCTGGCGCGCCGCAGCGAGCGGTCTGTCCGTCACCGTGCTCGACCCGTCGCCCGGCGAGGGCGCCACCCGCGCCGCGGCGGGGATGCTCGCGGCTGTCAGCGAGTCCGACTTCGGCGAGCGGGAGCTCGCCCGCCTCAACGTCGCCTCGGCCGCGCTCTGGCCCGACTTCGCCGCCCGCCTGGCCGCGGCGACCGGGCGGGACGTCCCCCTGCTGCGCGCCGGGTCGCTCGCCGTCGCGTACGACGCCGACGACCTCTCCCTGCTGCGCCGGGTCCTGGCGCTGCACCGGGAGTGGGGCCTCGCCTCCGCCGAGGTCTCCGTGGCCGACGCGCGGCGGCGCGAGCCGTACCTCGGGCCGCGGCTCGCCGGGGCGGCCGTCGTCGAGGGCGACCTCGCCGTGGACCCGCGAGGGGCGCACGCGGCGCTCGTCCAGGCTCTCGGCGGCGCCCTCGTGCGCCGCGCGGCGGCGCGGCTCGAGCGCGACGGCGCGGGCCGCGTCGTCGCGGTGCACGACGACGCGGGCGCGCGCCACGCCGCGGGCGCGGTCGTCGTCGCGACCGGCGCGGTCGCGACGGCGTCGCTGCTCGACGGCGTGCCCGACGTGCGTGTCCCGGTGCGGCCGGTGAAGGGCGCCACGCTGCGCCTGGACGCCGGCCCGGGCCTCGCGCTCGAGCACGTGGTGCGGGGCACCGTGCAGGGGCGGCCGGTGTACGTCGTGCCGCGGGGTCCCGGTACCGGCGCGGGGCCCGGCACCGGGCCGAGCCACCGGGAGATCGTCGTCGGCGCCACCAGCGAGGAGCGCCCCGACGACCGCCGCGCCGAGGCGGGCGGCGTGTTCGCGCTGCTGCGTGACGCCCGCGCGCTCGTGCCCGGCATCGACGAGGCCGCGCTGGTCGACGTCACGCCGCGCGCCCGCCCGGCCACCCCCGACAACCTGCCGCTCGTCGGCGCGACCGCGGTGCCCGGCCTGCTCGCCGCCGTCGGGCACGGGCGCAACGGGGTGCTGCTCGCCCCGCTCACCGCCGACGCGGTCGTGGCCGTGCTGACCGGAGCGCCTCCCCCCGACCCGGCGCTGTCCGCCGCCGACCCGCGCCGCTTCGCGCCCGCCGCCCGTCTCCCCGAAGGAGCCGCCCGATGACCGCCGCCCCCGCCACCCGCACCGCCGTCGTGAACGGCGAGGCCTACCCGCTCGACGGGCCGCACGGCGACGGCGTCGAGGCCGTCGTCGCAGCCCTCGTGCCCGCGTTCGTCGCCGACGGCTCCGTGCAGGGCATCGCCGTCGCCGTGAACGACGCCGTCGTCCCCCGCGGCCTGTGGGCCGGGACCCGGATCGCTCCCGGCGACCGGGTCGAGATCGTCACCGCCGTCCAGGGCGGCTGACCACGAAGCCTGACCACGAAGCACGGAGGAAGCATGACCAGCACGCACGCCGCGGCCACGTCCCGCCCGCTCGCGCACCCGCTCGTCGACCCCCTGGTGGTCGCCGGCACGGAGATCGGCTCGCGCCTCGTCATGGGCACGGGCGGCGCGTCGAACCTCATGACGCTCGAGGACGCGCTGGTCGCGTCGGGCACCGGGCTCACCACGGTGGCGATGCGCCGCGTCGCGGTGCGCCCGGGCGGCGCGGGCGCCGAGGACGGCGGCATCTGGGGGCTGCTGGAGCGGCTCGGCATCCGCGCCCTGCCCAACACGGCGGGCTGCTTCTCGGTCGCCGAGGCCGTGCTCACCGCCCAGCTCGCGCGCGAGGCGTGCGGCACCGACTGGGTCAAGCTCGAGGTCGTCGCCGACGACGTCACCCTGCTGCCCGACCCGATCGGCCTCGTCGAGGCGGCCGACCGGCTCGTGCGCGACGGGTTCGTCGTCCTGCCGTACACGAACGACGACCCGATCCTCGCGCGCCGGCTGGAGGACGTCGGGTGCGCCGCCGTCATGCCGCTCGGCGCCCCCATCGGCACCGGGCTGGGCGTGCTCAACCCGCGCAACATCGAGGCGATCGCGAGTGCCGCACGCGTGCCCGTCGTCCTCGACGCCGGGGTGGGCACGGCGTCCGACGCCGCCCTCGCGATGGAGCTCGGCTGCGACGGCGTGCTGCTCGCGACCGCCGTCACGCGCGCCGCCGACCCGGTCCGCATGGCGCACGCCATGCGCCTCGCCGTCGAGTCCGGCCGCCTCGCCGCCGGGGCCGGCCGCATCCCGCGCCGCGAGGGCGCGCTGGCCAGCTCCTCCCCCGACGGCCGCCTCGACCTCGCCCTCTGAACCCTGCCGAGATAGAGAAGGCTCCTCGCCGAGATAGAGAGGGCACGGACCGTAGCCGGCTACGGTCCGTGCCCTCTCTATCTC
>NZ_JBHJVM010000029.1:0-40787 GCF_042264825.1 Isoptericola sp. NPDC056134 | reverse complement strand
GGACGAGGCCGCAACGGGTTGCGGCCTCGTCCGAGCCTCTCTATCTCGCGAATCAGCCTTCTCTATCTCGGCGAGAGGGTGACGCCCAGGGCCTCGAGGACGGCGTCGACGGGGTTGCAGTACGTCAGCCCCGTGCCGTCGGCGCCGCCCGTCTCGGAGCCGGCGAACAGCAGGCCGAGCGCGACGCCGTCCTCGCGGTAGACCAGCGACCCGGAGTCGCCGCCGCGCGAGAACGCGCCGCCGGTGCCCTCCACCTCGATCTGGTTGTCGAAGGAGAGCGCACCGAGCTCGTCCCCGTACCCGACGACGACGTCGTCCATCTCGATGGCCGTGACCCGGCCCTGCGTGTGCGCCGTGGTGCGCCCGATCTTCGCGACCACCTCGCCGCCCGCCGCCACGGCCGTGGTGGTCACCGCTCCCACCGGGTAGGTCGGGTCGATCTCGATCCCCTCGTCCAGGAGGGCGAGGGCCGCGTCCACCGTGGCCGGCTCGCCGGGCGTCAGCGGCACCACCTGCGCGAGGGTGCCGACACGGTCCCCGGGCGCGCGACCGCCGTCGGCCGGGCCCGGCTGCACGACCACGTCGCCGACCTGCGCGGACGGCGACCCCGCGAGCACGTGGAAGTTGGACAGCACGTAGCGCGCGCCCTCCTCGCCGGCCTTGACCACGAACGCGCCGAGCGTGCCCGCGGTGACGTCCACGTGCGCGATCGAGACCCCGGGCCGCAGGGGCCGCACCCTGTCCGTCTCCCCGAGGGCGCGCGCCGTGGCGACGGGCGGGCGGACCTGCGCGGCGAGCGTCCGGATGCGTCCGGTACGCCGGACGTCGACGGCGTCGCCCGCCTCGGCGGCCAGCCTGCGCACGAACGACCGTGCCGTCGGGACCCCGAGCCGGTAGCGCACCGCGATGCCGAAGCCCCCGTCGCCGTGGGGCGCGAGGCCCAGCGACAGGGTGGGCGCGCGCACCACGTCCGCGGGGGTCGCGTCGTCGCCGACCGCGTACGGGCTGGCGGGCACGCCGTGCCGTTCGGCCAGGTCACGGGCGAAGTCGCTGAGCTGTGCCTTGGTCTCGCGCGCCTGGGTGAGGTCCATGCGGCGAGTCTGGTGCAGACCTGTGACACACCTCGATGTCACAAACCGGCGAGTCGGACATCTCTCCCCGACGTGAGACCCGCACCAACCCTGCTCGCGCCCGACTTCGACGACGTCCGACGCGCCCTCGCCTGGGCGCTGGACCACGACCTCCACGCGCTCCTCGAGCACCGCCAGGTCGCCCACCTCGGCAAGGCCGCCCGGCGGCGCGCCGACGCCCTCCTCGTGCTGCGCTGGCAGCGCGCCGCAGCCCGCTGCCCGGGGCTGCCGGGCTGACGCCGCCGGGCGGTCCTGCGCGGCCGGTCAGGCGCGCAGCAGGCGCCCGACGCCGAGCCGTCGACCCCGGGCGGTGACGAGCGCCGCCAGCGCCAGACCGCCCAGCCCCCACAGCACCAGCAGGGTCACGCTCATCCCGAGGCCGCCGGCCGCGGGCACCACCACCGCCGTCAGGGCGTCGCGCGCGGCCCCGATCGGCAGCGCGTCGACGAGTCCCTGCAGCGCGGCAGGCACGGTCGCGACGATGCCCGTCGCGATGAGCAGGACGGCGATCAGCAGGCTGATGCCGCGCCCCAGGTTGCCGAGCCAGCCGAGGAAGCCCTGGTGCACGGCGACGAACGCCACCGACGCGACCGCCCCCACGAGGATCGACCCGACCCAGCCCCCGGCGTCGAGCTTCTCGACCGCCGCGAGGATCACGCCGATCAGCGCGCCCGTCCCGGCGCCGACCGCGGCCGGCAGCCAGAACGCCGACAGCGCGAGACGCACCGAGTCGCGCGTGGAGCCCAGGGCCCGCGCCATGACCGGCGGGAACACCGTCATGAGGGCGAGCGCACCCAGCCACAGCGCCACGACAGCGAACAGCGGGCCCGACGCCCCGGTGCTGATGCCCGACGCCGACGGCGCCGCCACCGGCTCCGCGACCACCGACGAGAGCGTCTTGCGCTCGTCGTCCGTGTACGTCGGGATCTGGTTCTTCGCGTCGTCGAGGCCGGAGGCCAGGTCGTCCGCGCCCGACGCGAGCTGGCCCACGCCGCCCGCCAGGTCGCCGGCGCCGGAGGCGATGCCCTCGGTGCCGGTCGCGAGCCGGCCCACCCCCGAGGACAGGTCCGACGCCCCCGACGCCACGCCGGACGCTCCGGTCGCGAGCTGGCCCACACCCGAGGAGAGCTCACCGGCTCCGGACGCCACACCGTCCGCGCCATCCGCGACCTGCGACGCCCCGCCCTGGAGCTGGCGCAGACCCTCGGCGAGATCACGGTTGCCGTCCGCGATGCCCGCCACGCCGGTGGCGACACCCTCCGCGCCGGTGGCGAGCTTGTCGGTCTGGGTCGCGAGCGCGTCGAGCTGCTCGCGCGCGGAGACGACGCCGTCGACCGTGTCCTGCACCGCCGACGAGTTCGTCTGCAGCTCGGTCAGCACGTCGTTCAGCGCCTTGCAGGCCTCCGAGGACGGATTGACGTCGCAGCCGAGAGCGGCGCCCGCGGCCGCGGCGAACTCCTCCGAACGAGCCTGGGCGTCGGCCAGCGACTTCTTGATCGCGGCCACGTCGGGCACGTCCTCGTTGATCTCGGCGACGCCGTCGGCGAGCTGGCGGTTCCCCTCCGCGACCTGGGTCGCTCCGGCCGCGAGGTCGTCGCCGCCCTTCGCAAGGTCGTCGGCGCCGCCCGCGCTCTCACCGATTCCCCGGGCGATGCCTCGGGAGCCCTCGGCGACCTGTCCTGCACCGCCGGCAAGGTCCGACGCCCCGGAGGCCGCGCTGGACGCGCCGTCAGCGAGCTGGCCCGCGCCGTCGGCGAGCTGGCCCGCGCCGTCGGCGGCCTCGTCCGCGCCGTCGGCGAGCTGGCCCGCGCCGTCCGCCAGCTGGTCGGCACCGTCCTGCGTCTGGCCCGCGCCGTCGGCGAGCTGCACGGCGCCGTCCTGCGCCTGGCCGATGCCGTCGGAGAGGTCGTTGAAGCCGACGAGCACGTTGTCGACGTACGTCTCGGTGAGCGTGCTCGACATGACGGACGTCGCGGTGGCGGCGACCACGCGGGCGAGCGCGTCGTCGGCCACGCGGCCGCCGGGCGGGGTGCTGACGTCGATGGTGGCCTGGCGCGCCTCGGACGGGTCGTCGTTGCCGTACGACGTGGCGGCCGCGGAGAAGTCCTCCGGGATGGTCACGACGGCGGCATAGGTGCCGTTCGCGAGGCCGTCGGCCGCCGACTCCTCGTCGGTGATCGTCCAGTCGAAGTTCGTCGCGTCCTCGGCAGGCTGCGCGGCCTTCGCGCCCTCGGCGGTCTCGCCGCCGCTGACCAGGCCGGACGCGAGCTGGCGGCCCAGCGGCACGGTCTGCCCCTGGACCTCGACCGGCTCGTCGAGGTTGACGATGGCGGCCGGCACCTGGTCGAGCCGGTCCTGCGGGTTCCACAGCGCGGCGAGCAGCAGCCCGAGCACCATGATCGGCAGCAGCGCGACGGCGGCGATCCGCCAAGGGTCGCGGCGCGCCCGGGTGGCGATGGTCGGGGCGGTCATGCCCGCACCTCCTGCACGTGGGTGTCCTCGTCGATCTCGTCGGTGGCCGCGGGGTGGGGTCCCGCGGGCACGGGGGTGTGCTCGTCGTCGGGCGCGGGAGGCGGCACGTCCGCCCCGGTGAGCGCGCTCGGCGCGCCCCAGCCGGCGCCGACGTCGAGCACGGCGACCTCGCGGCCGGTGCCGTCGTCGAGCAGGTCGGTCGCGGCGACGCCGCTGGCACCCAGCAGCACCGCCGTCCCGCCGCGCTGCGCCCGGGCGAGCGCGGCGGCGAGCGCCTCGCGGGCCGAGCGGTCGGCGACGGCGTCGGTGCGGTCCACGACCACGACCCGGGCGCCGTCGCGCACCGCGGCGTCGACCGTCGCGGCGGGGCGGCCGTGCTCCGCGAGGGCGTCGACGACGGCGACGCGGCCGCGCACCGTCATCGCGCGCTCGGGCAGCACCAGGCCGGTGACCTTCACGGCGCCCGCGTCGGGCGCCATCCGCCCGGCGAGGGCGAGCAGCAGCGCGGACACGGGGGCCGCCGCGTCGCCGTGCACGCACAGGGCGCCGCCCTCGGGGACGCGCACGCTGACAGGGCCGACCACCGGGGCCGGCGAGCCGTCGGGCCCCGCGACCTCGAGGTCGCGCGCGGCGACGGCGTCCGTCGCGTCCGGCTCGGGCCACGACGCGAGCCGCAGCTCCTTCGTGAGGCCCTCGCCCTCGACGTCGAACGTGGGCAGGATGCGGTCGAGCCAGCGCGGCATGTGCCAGGCCCGGTCGCCCAGGAGATGGAGCACGGCGGGCACGAGCGTCATGCGCACGACGAACGCGTCCACGAGCACACCGACGGCGAGGCCGAGAGCGATGGGTTTGAGGGTCATGTCGCCCTCGGGCACGAACGCGACGAAGACGGCGAACATGATCACCGCCGCGGCCGTGACCACCTTGGCCGAGCCGAGGAAGCCCGAGCGCACCGCGCGGCGCGCGTCGCCGCCGTGCACGTAGTCCTCCCGGATGCGGGACACGAGGAAGACCTCGTAGTCCATCGCCAGGCCGAACAGCACGCCCATGAGGATGATCGGCATGAAGCTGATGACGGGGCCCAGCTTGGTGACGTTGAGGGCGTCCGCCAGGACGCCGTTCTCGAACACGAGGGTCACCACGCCGAAGGCCGCGCCGACGGACAGCAGGTAGCCGAGCGAGGCCTTGATCGGCACCCAGATCGAGCGGAACACCATCGTCAGCAGCACGAGCGACAGGCCCACGACGACGAGGCCGAACGGCAGCAGCGCGGCACCGAGCTTGTCGGAGACGTCGATGCCGACCGCGGCGAAGCCGGTGACGGACAGGTCGACGCCGTACTTCTCCAGGTAGTGGTCGTGCTGGTCGCGGATCTCGTTGACGAGGTCCTTGGTCTCCTGCGACGTCGGGCCCCCCTCGGGGATCACCTGGATGATGCCGGTGTCGGCGGACGGGTTCGGCGTGGACAGCGGGACGTCGGCGACGCCGGGCAGGTCGGCGATCTCGTCGCCGAGGTCGTCCATGAGGGCCACGGGGTCGTTGCTGGTGACGATCGAGCCCGTGACGATCAGCGGGCCGTTGAAGCCCTCGCCGAACTCCTCACCCACCAGGTCGTAGGTGACGCGGGCGCTGTTGTCCTCCGGCAGGGTGCCGGCGTCCGGCAGCGCGAGGCGGAGGTTCGTGGCCGGCCAGGCGAGGGCGGCGATGGCACCCACGACGAGCACGATCGTGAGGACCGGGAAGCGGGTGGCGCCCCGCACCCAGCCGTCGAAGAACCGGTTGCGGTGGACGCCGTCGGCCGGCGCGGCGGCCCGCTTGGCCCTCCCCTTCGCCTTGCGGGCGGCGCGCGGGGCGCGCGGCCGCAGCCGCTCCCCCGAGAACGACAGCAGCGCGGGCAGCAGCGTGAGCGAGACGAGGACGGCGATGCCGACCGCCACGGCGGCGGCGATGCCCATCACGGTGAGGAACGGGATGCCCGCGACCCCGAGGCCCACGAGGGCGATCATCACCGTGAGGCCCGCGAAGATCACGGCCGAGCCCGCCGTCGCGGTGGCGCGCGCGATCGACTCGTCCACCTCGAGCCCGGCCGCGAGCTGCTCGCGGTGCCGGGACACGATGAACAGCGCGTAGTCGATGCCGACCGCGAGGCCGAGCATGAGGCCCAGCATCGGCGTCGTGGAGTTGATCGGCCCGAACACGGTGGCCGTGAGGAGCAGGAGCATCGACACGCCCACGCCCATGAGCGCGTTGACCAGCGGCAGGCCCGCCGCGACGAACGAGCCGAGCGTGATGATGAGGACCACGAGCGCGACGACGACGCCGATCGCCTCGATGATGCTCAGGGCCGGGAACTCGACGCTGAACAGCTCGCCGCCCAGGCTGGCCTGGGACCCGGCCGGGAGTGCGGCGGCGAGGTCGTCGCTCGCGGTGCGCAGCGCGTCCTTGGTGTCCTCGGTGATGACGGACTGGTCGCCGTCGAGCTGGATCGTCAGCAACGTGGCCGTGTCGTCGTCGTTGACCGACGCTGCCATCTGGTCGTCGTACGGGGAGGTGACGGCGGCCACCTGGTCGAGCTCGCCGAGGTCGTCGACCGTGTCCTCGATGGGCCCGCGCATCGCGTCGTCGTCGATCGTGGAGCCCTCGGGCGCGACGACGATGATCTGCGCGGACGACCCGCTGACCTGCGGGAACGTGGCGGACAGGCTGTCGAGCGCGTCCTGCGACTCGGTGCCCGGGATGGTCACGGAGTTGTCGAAGCCCTGGTAGAGCAGGCCGGCCGCGCCGCCGACGACGGCGAGCACCAGCACCCAGCCGATGACGACGAGCCGCCGGGCCCGGGCAGCCCAACGGCCGAGGGAGTACAGGACGGAGGACACAGGCTCTCCCAGGACGACGGAGCAGGGGTTCGATACGGCACTGTATCCGATGCACGAACGTATCCGATACGCCGCTGTATTGGCTAGAGTGGGCCCGGCCGGGCGCGGCGCCCGCACCGGGCCGGTACCGGCAGCATCCCGAGGAGGACCCCCTGACCACCGAGAGCGCGACCCCCGACGAGGCTACGGTCGCCCCCGAGCGCTCGCCCCGGCGCGAGCGCACCCGCGAGCGTCTGCTCGACGCCGCGTTCGAGGTGTTCGCGCAGGTGGGCGTCCAGGCCGCGTCGATCGAGGCCGTGTGCGAGGCCGCCGGTTTCACCCGGGGCGCGTTCTACTCGAACTTCGCGAGCAAGGAGGAGCTGTTCCTGGCCCTCACGGAGCGCGAGGCGCGCGGCCACCTCGGCGCCCTCGAGCAGGCGGTCACCACGGTCGACCCCGCCGCCCTGCAGACGCCGGAGGGGTTCCGCGCCACCGTGCGCGAGGTCATCGCGTCGGTGCTGCCCGACCAGGCCGCGAAGGCCTCCTGGTGCGTCATGGAGCTCGAGTTCGAGCTGCTCGCGCTGCGCGACCCGCAGATCGCCCAGCGCTACGTGGACCAGCAGCAGGTGCTCCGCGGGGAGATGATCGCCGCGCTGAACCGCGTCATGTCCGCCCTCGGCCTCCGCTTCGCCGTCGACGAGCACGTCGCCATCGACCTGCTGCTGGGCGCGCACGAGGCCGGTCAGCGCGCGGCGATGCTCCCCGCCGAGACCGCCCGCAAGGACGCCAGCGCCATGCTCGAGATCCTCGTGGACCTCATCGTCACGCCCGCCTGACCTCCGCCCCTGCCGCACAGGCGGTCGACGCTCAGAGGTACGCGGGCAGCTCCGGCTCGTCGCCCCGCACGTGCTCGCCGAGGAACGCCAGCACCGTCTGGTACCAGACCTTCGCGTGCTGGGGAGCGAGCACCCAGTGGTTCTCGTCGGGGAAGTACAGGAAGCGGTGCACGGTGCTGCCGTCGTCGTCCGCGGGCAGGCCGGACTCCGTGAGCAGGTCGCGCCACAGCCTCAGGCCCTCCCCGACGGGCACGCGGTAGTCCTTGTCACCGTGCACGACGAGCATCGGGGTGCGGATGTCGGCGACGGCGCGGTGCGGGCTGTTCGCCTCCGCCATCTCCGGCGTCATCTCGCGCAGCCAGTAGTAGGCCGCGTCGGTGGTGGGGCCGAACTGGTCGAGCGCCCACAGGCTGGCGTGCGTGACGATCGCTCGGAACCGGTCCGTGTGCCCGGCCACCCAGTTCGCCATGTACCCGCCGAACGACCCGCCCATCGCGGCGGTGCGGGTCGCGTCGATCTCCGGCAGGGCCTCGACGGCGTCGGTGATCGCCATGAGGTCGGTGAACGGCGCTCCGCCCCACGCGCCCCAGCCGCGCTGCACGAAGTCCTGTCCGTACCCGGTGGACAGCGCCGGGTCGGGCAGCAGGACGGCGTAGCCGCGCGCCACCATCAGCCACGGGTTCCAGCGCCAGCTCCACGCGCTCCAGGTGCTCAGCGGGCCGCCGTGGATCCACAGCAGCAGCGGCGCCGGGCCGCCCGACGACGCCCCCTCGGGCAGCGCGAGCCAGGCGCGCACGCGCGCGCCGTCCGCCGCCGTCGTCTCGACCTCGGTGAGCGTGCCGGGCAGCGCCGGGGCGGGCACGGGCCCGCGGAGCGCGTCCGCGGCGACGGGCGCGCGCTCGCCCGCCGCGCCCGTCGCGGCGAAGGCGGCGAGGTCGATCCGCACCGGCTCGGCCGGCGCGGCGTAGCTGCTGCGCAGGGCGTACAGCGCGGACCCGTCGGGCGCGACGCGGACGTCGCTGAACGTCGCGTCGTCGCTCGTCACGCGCTCCACCGTGACCGGCTCGCCCGCACCCGGTCCGCCGGTGCCGAACGTCAGCAGGAACACCGGGCCGCGGCCGTCCTCGTCGGCCGTGACGACCAGCCCCGAGCCGTCGGGCAGCCACGCGACCGACGACGGCCAGCGGTCCCAGTCGTCCGCGAGGATCTCCGGTTCGGCGTCGCCCACGCCGAGCGGGACCAGTCCCAGCCGCACGACCGGCGCCTGCTCCGGCGTCGTGATCGTCTCGGAGCCGAACGCGACCCACCGCCCGTCCGGCGACACCGCCGGGGCGAAGACGTCCGCGTCCGGGTCGTCGACCAGCGTGCGGCGCTCCCCGGTCGCGGTGTCCACCGCCACCAGCACGACCCGGCGTGCCGCGCCCGGGTCGGGCACCGCCCAGGTGGTGACGAGCGTGGCGCCGTCAGGAGCCAGGCCCGCCTCGTGCTCGTCGAGCTGGCGCCCCGGCCCCGTCAGCTGGCGCAGCGCGAGCCGCGCGTCCGGGTCGGTCGTGCCGAGGGAGCCGACGAACCGGCGCTCCTGGTCGGGACCCAGGTCGTGGTCCCAGTACCGCACCGGGTAGCCGGTGTGCAGGATCGCCGAGAGCTTGCGGTCGGTGCGCTCCTTGCGCAGCGCCTCGTCCTCGGCGAGCCCCGCCGCGCCCGGCAGCACCGGCGCGGAGACGGACACCACGTCGGCGTCCCGGGCCGCGAGCACCCCGCCGACCCCGCCGGGCGCCGTCGCGACGACGCGCGCCTCCCCGCCGCCCGCGGGCAGCAGCCACAGCGCCGCCTTCGGCTCCTCGTCGCCCTGGTCCGCGTCCGGGTCCGGGCGGGCCGACGTGAACAGCACGTCGCCCGACGCCGCGAACACCGCCGACGACTCGCCCTTGCGGCTGCGCGTCAGCCGCCGCGCCGGGGCGACGCCGGCGGGGTCCACCTCCCAGACGGCGGTCGTCCAGCCGGTGCGCTTCGCGTCGAGCGTCTGGACGGTGGTGACGAGGCGCGTGCCGTCCGGGCTCAGCGCGAGCTCGCCGACGCGCGGGAGCTCCAGGTAGCGGTCGAGGTCGTCGAAGGGCGTGGGGGCGTCGCTGCTCACGCGCCCGGTCTACCACAGCCCGTGCGCAGACGGGCGCACGGGGAACACGGGATGAACGTTCGCTGAACTTGTTCGCGACGGCGTCCCCTGCGGTTGAGCGCACGTCGCGCGATCGGGCACGGTCTGGTCGTGAGACCGCCGTCGCCCCGCGCCGCCCACCTGCCGCCGCTGCCCTCCACCGCCGACCTGGTCGTGGTCGGGGCGGGCATCGTCGGGCTCGCGCACGCCCTGGAGGCGCACGCCCGCGGGCACTCGGTGCTGGTGGTGGAACGCGACCCTCGGCCCGACGGCGCGTCCGCCCGGCGCAGCGGGCACGTCGCCGTCACCACGCAGGACGCCGCGACCCTGTCCTGCGCGCTGGCGTCGCGCGAGCGCTGGCTGAAGCTCGGCCGGGAGGCGGGCTTCTGGGTCAAGGACACGGGCGCCGTCGTCGTCGCGCGCTCCGCCGACGAGCTCGCCGTGCTGGACGACCTCGTGGCCGCCCGCGACGGCGACGCGCTGCTCCTCGACGCCGCGCAGGCCGCCGAGCGCGCCGGGCTGACGAGCGCGGGTGACGTCGTCGGCGGCGCGTTCCTCCCGCTCGACCTGCGCGTCGAGCCGCGCGACGCCCTCCGGGCGCTCGCCGCCGCGCTCGACTCCCGGCCGCGGGCCGACGTCGCCTGGTCGACGACGGCGCTCACCTTCGAGGCCGGCACGGGCCGCACGCTGGTGCGGACGTCGCGCGGCGAGGTCGTGGCACGCCGCGTGCTGCTCGCCGTCGGGCCCGACCTGGACCGGTTCTTCCCCGACGAGGCGGCGCACGCCGGGCTGCGCCCCGACGTGCGGCAGGTGCTGCGGGTCGCGACACCGGGCCGCCGGCACGACGCCGCCGGCCCGGCCGTGCTGGGCGGCACGAGCCTGCTGCGCGACGCCGCCACGGCGCACTCCCCCGCACTCGCGGACGTGCGCGAGCGGCTGCGCACGCACGCCCCCGAGCTGCTCGACGCGGGCGTCCGTCTCGCATTCACCCCGCACGGCGACACGCTGCTCCTCGGCGAGGCCCGCCGCACGGACGCCGACCGGCGCGACGACGGGGGCCTCGACCGGGACCCCGAGCGCTCCGAGGCCGCCGACACCCTGCTGCTGCGCGAGGCCGAGGCCCTGCTCGGCCGGCCGGTCGAGGTGCGGCGGCGCTGGTCGGTGCCCGATCTCGCGGTGCCGCGCCCGCGCCGCGGTCCGTTCGCCGGTACGCCGTTCGTCGTCGCTGACCCGGCGCCCGGCGTCACCACCGTGACCATCGCGGACGGGCTGGGCACGACGACGGCGTTCGGCCTCGCGGCGAAGGTCGTCGACGGCCTGCTGTAGCCCTTGGTGACGTAGCGACCGGTCGTCGTCCGCGCGCCCGACGGCGACCGATCGCTACGTCACCCGCCCAGCCCGCCCCGGATCGCGGCGAGCGCGCGGTCGAGCTCGGCGTCGTCCACGCCGCCGAACCCGACGACGACACCGGTGAGCGGGGAGGCGCGGCAGACGTCGGACAGCAGCGGCAGGTCGAAGCCCGCCCGCCGCGCAGCGTCGCGCGCGGACAGCGCGGCCTCCTGCGGCAGCAGCCAGGTCGAGTACATGCCGGCGGACGTCGCGGCCGGCTCCGCGTGCGGCTCCAGGACCGCGGCGACGCGGGCCGCCCGCTCGGCGTACACGCGCCGCGCCGTGCGCAGGACGGCGTCGAGCCAGCCGTCCCGCAGCAGGGTCAGCAGGGCCCGCTGCGTGGGCCACGCCGCGACGTCATGCACGACGGCGCGCTGCCGGACCACGTCGTCGAGCAGCGCCGGAGGCGGCACCAGCCACCCGACCCGCAGCCCGGGCGGCGCGGACTTCGACGCCGAGCCGAGGTAGGCCACCCGGTCCCGGCCGAGCGCCGCCAGGGCCGGCACGGGGGCCACGTCGTAGCGCAGCTCGGAGTCGTAGTCGTCCTCGGCGACGACGGCTCCCGTGGCGCGCGACGCGGCGAGCAGCGCGCGCCGGTCGTCCGCCGGCATCACCCGCCCGAGCGGGTGCTGGTGCGCGGGCGTCACATACGCGGCGGCCAGCCCGCGCAGGGCGACCTCGTCGTGGCGGGCCTCCGCCGGCAGGTCGACGACGGCGCGGCCCGTGGCGTGCGCGGTCGCGACGGCGGCGCGGTAGCCCGGGTCCTCGATGCCCACGGGCCCCGTGGGCAGCACGCCGAGCAGGTCGCGGAACCCGGCGGTCGTCCCGGCGGTGACCACCACCTCGTCGGCGTCGACGACGAGGCCACGGGTGCGAGCGAGCCGCTCCGCGAGCGCCGCCCGCAGCGCGGGCAGGCCGCACGGGTCGTCGTAGCCCCGCGGAGGCGTCGTCGCCGACACCTCCCGCCACGCCCGCCGCCACCCCGCGCGGTGGCGCGGATCGATCCACGGCTCGCCGGCGCTCAGCCGTACGAGGCCGCTGCCCGGGCCCGCGGCCCGGCGCGGCCCGGGCGCGGGACGGGGTACGGCGTCGGCCGCGACGTACGTGCCCGCCCCGCGGCGCGCGGTCAGCCATCCCTCGGCCATCAGCTGGTCGTACGCGTGCTCGGCCACGGAGCGCGCGACGCCGAGGTCCGCGGCGAGCGCACGCGTGCTGGGGAGCCGGTCGCCGCGGCGCAGCGTGCCGCGGGACACCAGGTCGCGGACCTGGCCGGACAGCTGCGCGCCGAGCGGGTCGCGGGCGCCGCGGTCGAGGCGGACGGGGAGCGCGGGCATCGGGACTCCTGGATGACGGGACCGGGCGGCACGACCGAGGCGGCCTACCGGACCGGCGGGTGAAGTGGCCTGCCAATTCCGTCAGGAAATGGCTCGTGACGACAGGCCACCCGAGGTCCACGGTAGTGCCATGGACGACGCCCTCTCCCCCACACCTCGGTCCACCGTGCGGCGCGGCCGGAACCGCGCCGTCGCCGACCGGGACGCGCTGCACGCCCTGCTCGCCGACGGGCTCGTCGCCCACCTCGGCGTCGACGTCGGCGAGGGCGCGGACCGGCACCCGGTCGTGCTGCCCTGTGCCTACGCCGTCGACCTCGACGGTCCCGACGACGGCGGCACGCTGTACGTGCACGGCTCGGTGGCGGCGCGCTGGCTGGTCGGGGCCACGGACGCGACCGTCTGCGTCACGGTCACCGAGCTCGACGGCCTGGTGCTGGCGCGGTCCGGCTTCCACCACTCGATGAACTACCGGTCGGCGGTCGTGATCGGCACGGCCCGCCTCGTCACGGACGACGCCGAGCGCGTCCGCGCGCTGGACGCCGTCGTCGACCACATGGCGCCCGGCCGGTCCGCGACCCTGCGCCCCGCCACCCGCAAGGAGCTCGCCGCGACGGCGGTGCTGGCCGTGCCGCTGCGCGAGGCGTCGATGAAGGCCCGCGCCGGCGCGCCCGTCGACGACCCGGCCGACGTCGCCGCGGGCGGCTGGGGCGGGCACGTCCCGGTGCGTCGCGTCGTGGGCGCCGCGGTCCCCGACGCCGACACGCGCGAGCCGGTCCCGGCGCACGTCGCCGCGCTGGCGGGCCCGTCCCGGCTCCCGGTGCCGCAGCCCGCCTGACCTGGCGCGCTACCCGTACTCCCTCGGCGGGATCCGTACTACCTCGCGGGGTCTCGTACTACCTCGGCGGGGTCTCGTCGTCGCGCTCGGCCATCTTGGCGAGCATGGCGTTGTACTCCTCGAGCTCGGCGTCGCCGTCGCGGTCGGCCTTGCGGTCGCGGCGGCGCGCCTCGCGCTCGTCGGACGTCGTCCACTGGATCGCGACGGCGATGGCGAGCGCGAGCGTCGGCAGCTCGCCGATCCCCCACGCGACCCCGCCGCCGCGCTGCTGGTCCTCGATGGCGGGCAGGCCCCAGGGCCGGCCCATGTTGCCGAACCAGTCGGCGACGAGCAGCGAGGTGCCCGACGTGAGCACGACGCCGAAGAACGCGTGGAACGCCATCGTCGCGAAGAGCAGCAGCAGGCGCTGCGGGTACGGGGGGCGCCTGGGGCCCGGGTCGATGCCCACGAGCGCGTTGGCGAACAGGTACCCCACGAGCGTGAAGTGCACGATCATCCACACGTGCCCGGCGTGGTTGCGCAGCGCGAACTCGAACGCGGGCGTGTAGTAGAACGCGATCATGCCGCCGGCGAAGAGCACCGCGGCCACCACGGGGCGGGCGATGAACTGGCCGAACCGGGAGTGCACCAGGCCGAGCACCCACTCGCGCGGCCCGCGGCTGCCGTCCTTGCGGGCCGGGATGGCGCGCAGCAGCAGCGTGACGGGGGCGGCCAGCACGAGGAACAGCGGCACCAGCATCGCCAGGATCATGTGCTGCACCATGTGGCCGCTGAAGATCACGTGCCCGTACACGGCCGGGCCGCCGCTGGTCACCCAGAACATCACGACCATGCCCAGGCACCACGACACCGTGCGCCCCACGGGCCACGCATCGCCGCGCCGCGCGAGCCGCCGCACCCAGCGCAGGTAGACCACGAGCCCGGCCACGCACGCGAACGCGAGCAGCGGGTCGAGGCTCCACTCGGTGAACCAGCGGGCCATGGTCGGCTCGGGCGGCAGCGCCTGGCCGGTGAGCTGGAAGGCGGGCGTGACGTCGACCGGCACCTCGTCCGGGACGGGCGGGGCGGTGGAGCCGAGCGCCACGGCGACGCCGGAGACGGCGCCGATCACGAGCAGCTCGACGGCGAGCAGCCGCCAGAACAGGCGTCGGACGGCGCCCGCGGAGCCGGCGCGGCCGAGCCGGTCCACGACCCACATCCGGTGCGCGAACCCGAACCCGCCGAGCGCCACCATGAGCAGCGCCTTGACGAGCAGGAGCACGCCGTACGGGGTGAGCAGGTCGCCCCAGGACTCCATGCGGAGCCACGCGTTGAGGATGCCGGAGACCCCGACCGCGGCGAAGCACCACCCGGCGACCGGGGAGAAGCGCGCGACGGCGGCCGCCGCGGTGCGCCCGTCGTCGCGTGCCTCGTCCCGCGTGAGCACGGTGACGAGCAGCGCGCCCAGGCCGCCCACCCACACGGCGGCGCCGACCAGGTGCAGCAGCATCGCGCCGACGGCGAGCTCGTGGTTCGCGGCGCCCGACGCGTGGCCGGTGGTCGACTGCATGGCGAGGGCGGCGAGCGGCAGCAGCGTCGTCCACAGGGCGCCGACAGGTCCGCGCACCGCCATCGCGAGCGCGGACGTGAGCGCGGCGACGACGATGATCGCGAGGTAGAGCCGGCCGAGGTCGAGGTCGGTGACGAACTGCGCGAGGCCCTGCCCGAACGCGGGCGAGGCCGGCGAGGTCCCGGAGATGTTCGCGTACCGCAGCACGAGCTGGAGGACGGCGGCCACCGCCCACACGGCGCTGGCGGCGCCGGCCGTCGTGAGCACCCGCGCCTGGGTGCGGCCCGGCGGCACCAGGCAGGCCGCGACGAGCAGCGCGCCGACCGTCACCGAGACGCTGAGCTCGGTGAGCACGGTCGTGACGGGCAGGCCGTAGCGCACGATCGCGCCCGGGTCGGTGAAGCCGCTGAGGGCCTGGAACGCCCCCGAGTAGGCTCCGCCGCACAGCACGGCGAGGACGGCGACGAGGACGGCTGCGGGCCCGGCGGCGACGAGCCACCAGGGGCGCGGCGGCACGCTCGGGGTACCGCCCGGCCGCTGCACGGCGGGGGCTGCGGAGGTCACCCGTCCAGCCTATGGGCGGTGGGCGGCGCCCCGGGACGACCCGGGTGTGAGATCACCTGCCGTGGGGCACCTTCTTCCCAATCCAACGATTATCGATTAGTGTCCCAGTCGTCCCTCCACACCGGACGTCATCCACAGCCGCAAGGCCGAACTCCGGGCACGCGAAGCAGCGTCCCGGCGGGGCGGCAACCCGAGAGGATCAACGATGATCAAGCACCGCACCCTGGCGAGCGTGGGCACGCTCACGGTCGCCGCCCTCGCGCTCACCGGCTGCGCCGGCTCCGACGACGACGGCGGCTCCGGCGGCACCACCGAGGTGAGCATGCTCGTCAACGTCACGCCGAACCTCACCGAGGAGTACTGGAACGAGCTGGTCAAGCCGTTCGAGGACGCGAACCCCGGCATCGACGTCGTCGTCCAGAACCCGGGTGCCGAGGGCGTGGCCGCCGCCCTCCCCCGCCTGCTCACCGCGGGCGACGCGCCCGACGTCGTCCAGTCGCTGCCGCCGACCACGGACCTCGCCCCCGAGCTCGTCGACCTGTCCCAGTACGACTGGGCGACGTCCGGCCCGCTCGCCGACCAGTACTCGATCGACGGCAAGTACTACATGGCCGGCATCGGGTTCCAGCTGCAGAGCCTCTTCTTCTACAACAAGACGGCGTTCGAGGAGGCCGGGATCACGGAGACCCCGACCACGGTCGAGGAGCTCACCACGGCCCTCGGCAAGCTCAAGGACGCGGGCTGGACGCCGCTGCAGACCGGCGGCGACTGGATGACCAGCCACTCGCTCCAGGCCCTCGGCCTCCCGTCGATCGTCGGCCAGGACCCGGAGTGGTACGCCCACATGAGCTCGGGCGAGGCCACCTTCTCCGACACGTACGGCGACTCGGTCGCCACCTACGCCGACTGGGTCGCGAAGGGCTACGTCCCCAAGGACGCGCTGGGCATCAAGTACCCGGACGCCGAGCAGGCGTTCCTCTCCGGCAAGAGCGCGATCTACCCGATGGGCAGCTGGTTCGCCGGCACCGAGGCGAAGGCGGAGGAGAAGGCCGAGATCGGCGTCTTCCGCGCCCCCGCCGTCGACGGCGTGGCCAGCCCCGCCATGGGCGCGAACATCGCCAGCCCGTACTCGATCCTCAAGACCAGCGAGGACCAGGACGCGGCCGCCAAGCTCGTCGAGTTCCTCGTGACGGACCAGGACGCGGTGGCCAGCCAGCTCGAGGTCGACGGCAACTTCCGCGACGGCTACGAGTACGAGATGGACGACCTGGGCAAGGAGCTGCTGCAGATCGTCGCGGACACCCCCGCCGAGTCGTACACGCCGACCGGCCAGGGCTACGGCGAGCGCACGCTGCCCACCGGCTACTCGGACGAGATCAACGCGCAGACGCAGGCGCTCATCGGCGGCACCTCGGCCGACAAGGTCGACTCCGCGATGGACGACTGGTTCGCCGCCACGATCGGCTGACGATGGCGACCACCGTCCCCCTCGCCCGCGCGCGTCGCCGCCCGGCGGCGCGCGTGTGGCGCGACCGCCTGCCCGGCATCGTCATGGGCGGCCCCGCCGTCCTGGTCTTCCTGGCGATGTTCATCGTGCCGATGTTCCTGGCGTTCGTGCTGAGCCTGACCGACTGGAACGGCTACAGCCTGAACTTCACGTTCATCGGCTTCGACAACTACACGGAGGCGTTCCGCAACCCGCGCACCGTGGACGCGGCCATCTTCACCGCCGTCGTCGCCTTCTGCGGCACGGTGCTGTGCAACGCGGTCGGGCTGTTCATCGCCGCGCTCATCGCCGGCAACAGCCGCGCGAACACCCTGCTCCGCACGATCTTCTTCTACCCGTACATCATCAGCTCGCTGATCATCGGGTTCCTCTGGTCCGCGATGCTGTCCCCCGAGGGCGCGGTCAACGGCCTGCTGGGTCACCTCGGCGTCGCGCCGCTGCCCTTCCTCACCGAGGTGACGTTCGCCAAGGCCAGCGTGATCCTCACGATCGTGTGGGCGCACTTCGGCTTCAACATGATCCTGTTCCTCGCGGGCATCAAGTCGGTGCCCACCGAGTTCTACGAGGCCGCCACCGTCGACGGCGCCTCGAAGTGGCAGCAGTTCCGCAACGTGACGCTGCCCCTCATCGCCCCGGTGTTCACGGTGAACCTCGTGCTCACGCTGGTGGGCCTGCTCAAGGTCTACGACGTCGTGCTGGCCCTGACCGACGGCGGCCCCGCCGGCTCGACCCAGACGATCGTGTACCAGATCCTGCGGGACTCGTTCGGCCAGTCCGAGCTCGGGTTCGGCGCGGCGCAGTCCGTGATCCTGCTGATCGTCACGGCCGTGCTCGGCCTCGCGGTGACGTTCGCGCGACGCGGCGCGGAGAAGAAGGTGGCCGACTGATGGCGACGACGACGCACCCGACGACCCCCGTGACCCCGCCGGCCGCTCCCCCGGCGCCCGCGGCGGGACCGACGTCGCGCGCCCGGCGCCGCCGCGTGCCGGGCGTGGGCACCGTCCTCAAGTGGGTGGTGCTGGGCCTGGTGGCGCTGGTCATGGTGGTGCCGCTGTACATCATGGTGATCAACGCCTTCAAGCCGCAGGACGCGATCATCTCCTCGCCGCTGGCGATCGGCCCGGACACGTTCAGCCTGGAGTACCTGCAGGCGGCGCTCACCAGCGAGAAGTTCAACGTGGTGCGCGCGTACGGCGTCACGCTGCTGTTCGTCGCGCTGGTCAACGTGTGCGGCATCGCGCTCGCCGCGCCGGTCGCGTACGTCATCGCGCGCGGCCGGTCGAAGTGGCACCTGGGCCTGCTGCTGCTCTTCGTGTCCGGCCTGTTCATCCCGGGCCAGGTGACGCTGATCCCCGTCGTCTTCGTGCTGCGGGTGCTGGGGCTCATCAACACGATCCCGGGCTTCATCCTGTTCGAGACGGCGGCGACGCTGCCGGTGACGATCTTCCTGTTCGCCGCCTACCTGCGCACCGTGCCGCGCGACATCGACGAGGCGGCCGCGCTGGACGGCGCGGGCAAGATCCGGGCCTTCTGGTCGTGCATCTTCCCGATCATGAAGCCGGTGGTCGCGACGATCGTCGTGCTGAACTCGATCAGCGTCTGGAACGACTTCGTGAGCCCGCAGATCATCCTGGGCCCGAGCTCCGGCATCTACACCGTCACGACGGGCGTGTACGCGGCCGTCGGCGAGTTCTCCACCGACTACACGACCGTCTTCCCGACGCTGCTGCTCGCGGTGAGCCCGGCGATCCTGTTCTTCGTGCTCATGCAGCGGCACATCATCGGCGGCCTCGTCGCCGGCGCCACGAAGGGCTGAGCACGCCGACCATGAGCGAGACAAGCGATCCCCGCATCCCCACCACCCCCCTGCACGAGGTCCCGGCCTGGGCCGTGCTGGAGCGCCGCCTGTTCGACGCGACGGAGGAGGCCTGGCGGCTGTTCTCCGACCGCTACACCGGGCCCGACGGCCGCATCCTGCACGCGGGCGGCTTCGAGCACCGCGACGGCGTGGACGACCTGTACGAGCCGTTCTTCAACTGGCCCGCGTTCTACGCCCTGGGCGGCAGCGACGAGATCCTCGCCGCGGCGAAGCGCCACTTCGAGGGCGTGACGGCGCAGCTCACCGAGGGCGGCATGCTCACGGGCGAGTACGAGAACGGGTACGACTGGTTCCACCAGGGCGAGTCGCTGCTGTTCTTCTACGGCCTGTGCGCGGCGGACCCAGGCGACGAGCGGTTCGCCGAGCGCGCCCGCCGGTTCGCCGCCCTGTACACGGACCCGGCGCACGGCAACTACGACCCTCGGCGGAACCTGATCACGGCGCCGCACAACGGCGCGCAGGGACCTCTGGAAGGCCTGGGCACCGAGTGGCTCACCTACCCGGCGTCCCTGGACTACATGGAGGCGTACGGCCTGCCGCTGCACGGGCTGCCCGGCATCACGCGGTGGTCCGACCTGGAAGACCCGGCCCACGCCCGGCTCATGGGCGACGAGCTCCAGCGCCGGGCGGCGGGTGACACGGCCGTCAACCTCGCCGCGACGTCCCTGGTCACCAACCGGTGGCTGTACGACGGCGACGCCGCGTCCGCCGCGTGGGTGGCGCGGTACGTCGACGGCTGGCGGGAGCGCGCCGCCGCGGCGGGCGGCCTCATGCCCGACAACGTGGCGCCCGACGGCGTCGTCGGCGGCCTGCACGACGGCGCCTGGTACGGCGGCCACTACGGCTGGACGTGGCCGCACGGCCTGCACTCGGTGGGCATGAGCACGCTGATCGGCGCGCTCAACGCGTCGTTCGTCTCCGGGGCCTCCGGGCCGCGCGACGAGGGGGCGCTCGACCTCGTGCGCACCATGCTCGACACGGCGCTGGAGCACGCGATCACCGCGCCCGTCACCGAGACGCCGTTCAGCCTGCGCGGCAGCTGGATCGAGCGGCTCGGGCCGCACGCCGCCGAGCCCGCCACGCTCGTGCCGTACCGGTTCGGCGCCGACGGCTGGTTCGACTACGGACCGCTCCAGCTCGACCTGCCCACCTGGCTGTGGTGGTGGACGCGCGACGACGCCGACCGCAAGCGGCTGGACCGGGTGCTCGACGGCATCCCGGGCTCGGACGAGGTGCGGCCGTTCCGCGACAAGGTGGAGGCCGGGCACGAGGGCCCGTGGCTCGCGTTCCTCGACGGCTCGCTGCCGGACTACCCGGAGCGCGCGCTGTCGATGGCGCTCGGCCAGCTCGCCCGCCGCGTGGCGGTGATGGACGCCGAGCCCGTGGACCCCGAGACCGTGCACCTCCACTTCTGGCAGCGCGCCAACCCGGTCGTCACGGAGGTGCTGGGGCAGCTGGTCACCGGCACGCCGCAGACGCTGTACAACGGCGGGCTGCCGTTCGCCGCCGTCGCGTACACCGACGCCGACCGGCAGCGCCCCGGCCTGCCGCCCGACGTCGCCGCCCTGGTCTCCGGCCTCGACCGCGACGCCGACGGCTCCGGCCGCGTCGAGCTCAGCCTCGTCAACCTCTCCCCCACCCGCGCCCGGCGCGTGCGCGTGCGGCCCTCGCGGTTCGGCGAGGAGCGCCTGACCGGCGTCGTCGTGCGCGGCGAGGACGGCGGCGTCTGGCCCGGCCGGTCCACGGCGTCGGCCGGCCGTGCCGGCACGCGGACCGCCGCGACCGTCCCGCTCGACGCCCCCGACCTGCTCGTCGAGCTGCCGCCGAACCACCGCGCCGACGTCGTGCTGCTCACCGCACCCGCCGGCAGCGCGCCACGTCACCACCAGCACCACGAAGGAGCCCGACCATGACCGACGCTCTCACCGACGGGTCGCCCGTCGACACCTTGCCCGTCGACACCCTGACCACCGGCGACGGCCTCGTGCGGCCCGAGATCTCCCTGCCCGTGCGCGGAGGAGCGTACGAGCGGGCGGACGCGGAGGCCCTCGAGCGGCTCGGCCAGGTATCGGCGGCGACGGCCTGCGCCAAGCTGCACGGCCTCGGCATCCGGCACTCGTTCGTCGAGGGCCCGCGGCCGCTCAGGCCCGGGTACCGCGTCGTGGGCTCCGCGCTCACCCTGCAGTTCATGCCGCAGCGCGAGGACCTCGCCGCGGGCGACGAGCAGGAGTACGTGGAGCGGCACACGGCCCTGTGGCACGTGCTCGAGGCGGTGCAGCCCGGCGACGTGCTCGTCGTCCAGGCGTACGGGAGCCGGTTCTCCGGCTGCGTGGGCGACATCCTCGCGCGCTACTTCCAGCGCAAGGGCGGCGCGGGCATGGTCGTCGACGGCCGCATCCGCGACTCGGGCAAGATCGCCGACCTCGGCCTGCCCGTGTGGTCCACCGGCGTCACCCCGCACTACGCCTCGCAGTCCGAGCTGTTCCCCTGGGCCTACGACGTGCCCGTCGCCGTCGGCGGCGTGCTGTGCATGCCGGGCGACCTCGTCGTGGCGGACGACGACGGCCCCGTCATCGTGCCGCGCGCGATGGCCGACCAGGTGGTGGCGTCCGCGCAGGACCACGAGGAGTGGGAGGTCTTCAGCCGCCGCCGGCTCGACGAGGGCGCACGCCTCAGCGACTACTACCCGCTGACCCCCGACACCCGAGGGGAGTTCGAGGCATGGCGTTCCGCGCAGGGCTCCGCCCGCTGACCCCGGGCGACGGCGGCGCGTCCGTCCCGAGCGGCATCGCCGCGTCGTCGTTCGGCCTCGGCTGCGCGCCGATCGGCAACCTCTTCACCCCCGTGGCGGAGGCGGACGCCGAGGCGACGGTCGGCCGCGCGCTCGAGCGCGGAATCCGCTTCTTCGACACGGCGCCGCACTACGGCGAGGGTGTCAGCGAGCTGCGGCTCGGGCACGCCCTGGCCGACGTCGACCGGGACGCCGTCGTCATCGCCACCAAGGTGGGCCGCGTGATCGTCGACGCCGCCGGCGCGCCCGTGCCCTCGGGCGGCACCGGCGGCCCCGGGGGGACCACGGTCGGCGACCTCAGCCGCGACGGTGTGCTGCGATCGCTGGAGGGCAGCCTCGCGCGGCTCGGCACCGACCGCGTCGACCTGCTGTACCTGCACGACCCGGGGGACGTGGACGAGGCGCTGCGGGGCGCCCTGCCCGCGATGCTGGAGCTGCGGGACCAGGGCGTGGTGCGGGCCGTGGGCGTCGGGATAGGGCGCAACGCCCCCGTGGCGCGCCTGGTCCGCGAGGCCGCCGGCGCGCTGGACGTCGTCATGCCCGCCGGGCGGGTGACGCTGATCGACCGCACCGCCCTGGACGACCTGCTGCCCGCCGCCCGCGAGCGCGGCGTCGGCGTCGTCGCGGCGGGGGTCTACAACTCCGGCGTGCTCGCCGACCCGGTCGCGGCGCCGTTCTTCGACTACCACCCCGCGTCGCCGGACCAGGTCGACCGTGCCCTGCGGATGGCGGCCGCGTGCCACCGCGAGGGGATCGACCTGCCCACCGCCGCCGTCCGCTGGCCGCTGCGCGTGCCGGGCGTGGAGGCCGTCGTCGTGGGGGCGCGCACCCCCGCCGAGGTGGACGTGTTCGCCGACGCCGCCGACGCCGTCGTCCCCGACCGCCTGTGGACGGAGCTCGACGCGATCGCGAACGCTGCCGAGCAGGCGGTCGACACCGTGATCGGGTCGCATGGCACCGCATGACGGCGTCAACCGCCTGCTCGGCGAGAGGGCTGACGGGGTCGTGGACGCGCACGTGCACCTGTGGGACACGGCGGCCGTGCGGGTCTCGTGGTTCCGGGACGGCCTGGGCCTGCCCGCGCGGGTCGGGCCCGACGACCTGGCCCGCGCCGTCGCGACGTCGCCGGTACCCGTCCGCGCCGCGGTGGCCGTGCAGGCCGCGGACACGGAGGGCGAGGCGCGCTGGCTCGCACGGCAGGCCGCGTCGCACGCCCCGCTGCCCGGACCGGTCGTGCTGCAGTACGACGCCCGCCCCGACGACCCGCACGCCTGGGCCGGGATGGCGCAGGCGCTGATCGACGACGGCGTCCCCGTCGCGGGCCTGCGGCTCGCCGTCCCGGGCGGCGCCGCGGACCTGTCCGACGTCGCGGGCCTCGACGCGCTCTGCGAGGGCCTCGCGGCGTCGGGCCGCGTGCTCGAGACGCTCGTGCGCCCCGACCAGCTCCCCGCCGTCGCCGCCCTCGCCGGGCGGCACCCGGTCCTCGACCTGGTCGTCTGCCACCTCGGCCTCGGCACGGGCGACCCCGACGCGGCATGGCGCGACGCCCTCGCCGCCGTCGCCGCCCGCCCCCGGGCGCACGCCAAGCTGTCGGGCCTCCACACCACGGCTCCCGACGACGCCGGGCGCACCGCCGCCGCCGCCCGTGCCGCCGTCGACCTGCTCGGCCCGGGGCGGCTGCTGTTCGGGAGCGACTGGCCGATGTCCGCACGCGTCGCCGCGTACGCGCAGATCGTCGAGCGCACGGCCGCGGCGCTGCCCCCGCTCGACGACGCCGCGGCGACGGCCGTCTGGTCCGGCACGGCGACCCGCCTCTACGGCGTTCGGGGACATCGACGTCGGTCGACGTAGCGATCTCTCCCCGTGCGCCGGCAGGACGGCGAGAATTCGCTACGTCACCTTCGACGAGGTCGTGCGAGGATCCCGACGTGTCGGCGCGACGAGGGAGGAACTGATGTTCGCGAGGTCGCTGGGCGACGATGGCGCGGAGCTGCGGCCGCTGGAGCCGTGGCACGCGGAGGAGCTGCTGGCGACGATCGACCGCGGCCGGGAGTTCGTCGGGCGGTTCATCGGCCTCGCGGACCGGATCACGGACCTCGCGTCGAGCCGGTCGTTCCTCGAGTCGTACGCGCAGAAGGCCGCGACCGACACCGGGCGTCTCTACGGCATCTGGCTGGACGGCACGCTGGTGGGCGGCGTCCTGTTCCGCACGATGGACGTCGCGCAGGGCACGGCCGAGGCGGGCTGCTGGCTGGAGCCGGCGGCCGCGGGGCGCGGCCTGGTGACCCGCGCGGCGCGCGTCATCATCGACTGGGCGATCCGGGAGCGCGGCATCCACCGCGTCGAGTGGTGGGCGGCGTCGGGCAACGCGGCGAGCATCGCGGTCGCCCGCCGGCTGGGGATGCGCCGCGACGGCGTGCTGCGCGAGCACCACGAGCACCGCGGGGTGCGGCAGGACATCGAGGTCTGGTCGGTGCTCGCGCGGGAGTGGGAGGCCGAGGTATGACCGACGACGGCGTCGAGCTGGTGGGTGGGATCGAGAAGCGCGAGATCGTCCTCGTCGAGCCGGACCCGGCGTGGCCGGCGCGGTTCGCGCACGAGCGTGGGCGCATCGTCGCCGCCCTCGGCCGGGTGGCGGTGCGGGTGGACCACGTGGGGTCGACGTCGGTGCCGGGCCTCGCGGCCAAGCCGATCGTCGACATCGACGTCAGCGTGCCCGACGTCGAGGACGAGGACGCGTACCTGCCCGCGCTGCTCGCCGCGGGGTACGAGCTGCGCGTGCGGGAGCCCGGCCACCGCCTGGTCCGCACGCCGGAGCGCGACGTGCACGTCCACGTCTGCCCGGCGGGCGGCGACTGGGAGCGGCGGCACCTGCTGTTCCGCGACCGGCTCCGGCACGACGCCGACGACCGCGCCGCCTACGCCGCGCTCAAGCGCGAGCTCGCCTCCCGCGACTGGCCGAGCATGAACCACTACGCCGACGCCAAGGGCGGACTGATCGCCGAGATCACCGCCCGGGCGGAGGCGTGGGCCGCCGCCACGGGCTGGCGGGTCTAGCCCTCGTCGTCGAGCAGCGTGCCCGCCGCGTGCGCCTCGAAGAGCGCGGACGCGGCGTCCGGGTCGCCGTCGTCGAGCACGTCGAGCAGGCTGCGGTGCCAGTCCGCGACCTGGTGCCAGTCGCCCGTGAACTCGGGGTCGCCGAGCAGGTGCATGGACCGGAGGCTGGGCTCGATGATGTCCCACATGCGCGGCAGGTAGGTGTTGCCGCTTGCCTCGATGACGGCGCGGTGGAAGCCGAAGTCGAGCTCGCGGAAGGCGGGCAGGTCGGCCGAGTCGACGGCGCCGTGCATCTCGTCGATGACCTTCTCGAGGCTGGAGCGCGTCTCGGGCGCGAGCTGCCCGCACGCGAGCCGGCCGGCCAGCGCCTCGACGGCGACGCGCGCCTGCTTGGCCTGCTGCGCCTCCTCGTCGGAGTACTGCGCCACGAAGTTGCCCTGGTGGCGCACGTGCGTCACCAGGCCCTCGTGGGCGAGGCGCTTGAGCGCGTCGCGCACGGGCGCCTGGCTGACCTGGAGGCGGCGGGCGAGCTGCGACTCGACGAGCTGCTCCCCCGGGGCGAGCTGCGACGTCTTGATCATCGACTTCACGAGGTCGTAGATCTGGTCCGACAGGAGCCCCCGCTCCAGGCCGCTGATCGAGCTGAGCGCGTCCGTCATCCGTGCAGCCTCACGTCGTTCCTCGGGTCGTTATCGACAATCGTTTGTTGGTCGTCAGCGTACGCCGCCAGCCAGGCGTCCGCGATCATCCGGGACGCCGGCGGCGTCGGGTGCACGCCGTCGGGGGCGAGCGCCGCGGCGCCGGCGTCCTGGGCGGCGCGGGTCAGCAGGGCGTGCAGCGGCACCAGCGCGGCCCCGGTCTCGGCGGCCAGCCGCGCGACGACGTCCCGCTTGCCGTCGAGGTCCTCGAGCCAGCCGTGCTGCTCGTCGCGCACGGGCAGCAGGAACGGCTCGACCAGCACGAGCCGCGGGCTGCCCGGCACGCGCGCCAGCAGGCGCCGGTAGGTGGCCTCGAACGCCTCGGCGCTCGTCGCGTCGTCGGAGTCGAAGCGGCGCCACGTGTCGTTGACGCCCACGTACACCGTGAGGACGTCCGGCGCGGTCGCCGCGACGTCGCGCTCCCACCGCTCCTCGAGGTCGACGGCGCGGTTGCCGCCGATGCCGAGATTGAGCACGACGGCGTCGGGCAGGTCCGCCGCGACGAGAGAGACGTAGCCGTCGCCGAGCGACGCCTCGTCCGCGCGGTCGCGGCCCGCGTCGGTGATGGAGTCCCCGACGAACACGAGTCGATCGGGGGCTGCACTGCTGGTCATGAGCTCTCCTTCGAGTGGCGGACGGGTCCGACCGTAGCGGGTCGGGGCGCCCGTCGCCGCATTGTCAGCGATTATCGATTAATGTAACCTGCGGGTGCTTGACGATCCGGGCGCGCCGCACCCGCGTCGCCCCGAGAACCCCGTGACCACACGAGAGGTCGGAGCACTCGCAATGAAGCGACCACTGTCAGCACTGCTGCTGACGTCCCTGCTCCTCGCAGGGACGCAGACGGCGGCCCACGCCGAACCACCCCCGCCCGCCGGCGCCCACAAGGCCGGCGTCGTCCTCTACGTCTCCCCCGACGGGAACGACGGCGCGAAGGGATCCCAGAAGCGTCCCCTGGCGACCCTCGAAGGCGCGCGCGACGCGATCCGCGAGCTGTCGAAGGGACAGCGCAAGAAGGGCGTCACCGTGTACCTCCGCGAGGGCACGTACGAGCGCTCGGAGTCGTTCCTCCTCGGACCGGAGGACTCCGGCACCGCGGACGCCCCCATCACCTACGCCTCCTACCCGGGTGAGACCGCGACGATCTCGGGCGGCAAGGAGCTGCCCTACGACGGCTTCTCCCCCGTCACCGACCAGGCCGTGCTCGACCGGATCATCGAGACGTCCGCGCGCGACGACGTCCTCCAGATCGACCTGCGCGAGCTCGGCATCGACGACTACGGCCAGCTCAGCCGGCACGGCTACTGGAAAGCCAACGACGTCAGCACGACGCCGCCGATGGAGCTGTACGTGGACGGCGAGGACATGACCCTCGCGCGCTGGCCCAACGCCGGCGCCGCGAAGGACACCGTCCAGATGAACAAGATCGTCGACCCCGGCCCCACCAAGGACGACGCCGACCTGCAGGAGCGCGGCGGCACGTTCAGCTACTCCTACGACCGCCCGCAGTACTGGGGCGAGGCGAAGGACGTCTGGATGGACGGCATCTTCGGCCAGAGCTGGGAGTGGTCGTACAACAAGATCGAGACGATCGACACCGACGCGCGCACCATCACGCTGCGCTACGGCGAGATGTCGGGGCTGATGAAGACCTGGTACCCCGACTTCCACTTCGCGCAGAACCTGCTCGAAGAGCTCGACGCGCCGGGCGAGTACTACATCGACCGCGACACCGGGATGCTCTACCTGGTGCCGAACGCGTCGTTCCTGGCCGAGCGCGGGGCGCCCGTCGTCACGACGCTGGACGAGCCGATGATCCGCACGGAAGGCGCGTCGTACGTGACGTTCGACGACCTGGTCCTCGAGTACGGACGGGCCCTGGGCGCCGTCATCCTCGGCGGCAGCCACGTGACGATCTCGCACAGCGACGTGCAGAACTTCTCCGACGGCGGCGTGTCCATCAACTCACCGGGCCGGTACACCTACGACGGCATCCCGGTGAACCGGGGCGGGCGCGACCACGCCGTCGTCTCCAGCGACATCCGGCACGTCGGCGGCGTCGGAGTCGTGCTGCAGGGCGGGGACAAGACGACCCTGGAGCCCGGCCGCAACCGCGTCGAGGACTCGCACATCCACGACTTCGCGTACTACCACAAGGCGTACAACCCGGGCGTGATGTTCGACGGCGTCGGGAACGTCGCGCGCGGCAACGAGATCAACGACGCGCCGCATCCGGGCGTCATCGTGCACGGCAACGACCACCTGTTCGAGCAGAACGAGGTCTACGACGTCTGCAAGACGTTCCAGGACCTCGGCGCGATCTACATGAACTCCGGCGAGACGCCGCAGCAGCGCGGGCACGTGTTCCGGCAGAACTACTTCCACGACGTCGGCCTCACCAAGCACGGCGTCGAGGGCATCTATGCCGACAACTTCACGTGGGACCTGGAGATCAGCCAGAACGTCTTCGTGGACATGGGCAACGACGCGATCAAGTCCGGCTCGGCCGACTACATCGACGCCACGAACAACGTGTTCGTCGACACGACCGTGCCCTACGACAACTACACGCAGTGGATGGGCGACGGGGAGGGCAACACCGTCGACCGCGTGTACATGCCGAAGTGGAAGAAGGTGTTCGCCGACAACAAGGACTTCGTCGGCACGCCGTACCTGGAGAAGTACCCCGAGCTGGGCCACTTCTTCGAGGACAACCACTACTTCCCGAACAACTCCACGTTCGCGAGGAACGTCGTGTGGAACCCCGACCGCACGCGCAACCCCGACGTCAACGCCGAGGGCGCGCTCGACACGAAGGACCTCCTCGACTACGGGACCGGCGACGACGCCAACTGGGTGGCGGACGCCGACCCGGGCTTCGTCGACGCGGCGAACGGCGACTACACGCTGCGCGACGACGCCGCTGTCTTCGACCAGATCCCCGGCTTCGAGGCGATCCCGTTCGACGAGATCGGCACGGACGGGCACGTCGGCCAGTCGCAGACGCCGGACACCGTGGCCCTGGAGTCGCTCCAGCTGCCCGCGGACCAGCTGGCGGTGACGCTCGGCGACGAGGTGTCGGTGGCCGCGCAGGCGGTGCCGTGGAACGCCACCCAGCAGGCCGTCACCTACACCTCGAGCGACCCGGAGGTCGCGACCGTCAGCGCCGCGGGGATCCTCACCGCCGTCGCGCCCGGCGAGGTGACGGTGACCGCGGAGGCGAAGGCCGACGCGAGCATCCGTGACGAGATGACCGTGACCGTGGCGGCCGGCGACGGCGTGCTGCACTCCACGGACTTCGAGACGGGCGGCAACGGCTGGGCCACCGACCCGAACCGCGCGATCGTCGACGACGGCACGGGCGACCACGTCTACCGGATCAAGAACGGCGCCAACTCCCAGCTCGACCGCTCCTTCACGGAGTACGCGCTCGACTTCACGGTGACGACGCCGGCGGAGGTGCCCGAGGGCGGGCAGATGCTCGTCTACGACCGCACGGGCGCCACGCCCGGCGGCTACGTGCGCTACCGCCACGCGGCGGCCGGCTCGACGTGGACGATCTTCGACTCCGCGTGGGGCACCGTGAAGGAGGTCAAGCTCCCCGCGGGCGAGGGGCTGAAGCCCTCCACCGAGTACGACGTGCGCGTCGTGGTGACGGCCGCGGGCGTCCGCGTGCTGCTCGACGGCGAGGAGGTCGTGGCGGGCGCCAACCCGGCGCCCGAGGCGGCCGGCAAGGTCGGCTTCTACGTGCAGGGCTTCACGTCCCTGGACTTCGACGACGTGCGGTTCTCACTCGTGGGCGTCGACCCCGACGGCCTCACGCTGGCGCCGTCGGAGGCGACGATCGAGCCGGGCGAGACCCACCCGCTCGCGGCGTCGTTCACTCCGGCGGACGCCACGCGCACCGGCCTGGAGTGGACGACGAGCGACGGGTCCGTCGCGGCCGTGGACGCGAAGGGCGTCGTCCGCGGCGTCGCGGCGGGCACGGCCACCATCACGGCGACGTCGACCGTGGTGCCCGGCCTCGCGGCGTCGTCCACCGTGACGGTGCAGGCGGCCGAGCACCCGGTGATCGACCTCGGCGCCGAGATCCTCGACCCGGCGGCCTGGGCCCCGGGCGAGGGCGTGACGGTGTCCGACGGCGCGGCCCACCTGGCTCCGCGCGGCGCGTGGAGCTTCACGCCGAAGAAGTTCGGCGACGAGCTGCTCCGGTTCGACACCTCGGTCGGTGCCTTCAACGGCGGCTGGTTCGGGTTCTCCGTCCGGTCGAAGACCGCCGGCGACCCGGTGTGGACCAACAGCAGCTCGGGCTACCTCGTGGTGATCAAGGAGGACGTCATCGAGATGCAGAAGTGGAGCCCCGCCGTCTTCATGGTCGACACGTTCCCCAACACGGTGATCGAGCCGAACTCGACCCACGAGGTCACGTTCGGCGCCGTCGACGTCGAGGGCGGCACCCGCGTCGTGCTGCGCGTGGACGGCGAGCCGGTCTGGAGCTACCTGGACGACGCGGCCGACAACCCGCTCGCCACGGACGGGTACTTCACGGCCTACCGCCAGGGCCCCGCGGGCGAGATGAGCCTCGCCCCCGCGAGCTGACCGGAGTCGCCTTCGAGCACGGGATCCGTGTCGCCATCCGCCCGGTTGGCGATACGGATCCCGTGCTCGAAGGGCTCGTCTCCTCCCGTCCTCTAGGGTCCTGACCGTGTGGTCAAGCTCGACGTCCCGGGAGACCCTGCGCGTGCGGGCAGCGCTCGACGGCGCCGCGCACGCGCTCGGCTCGGCGCTCGACGACGGCCAGCGCGCCGCCGCGGACGCACTCGCCGCCGCCGGGGCCCGCGTCTCGGCCCGCCGCCGCCGGGGCCGGGGCGTCTACCTGTACGGACCGGTGGGCCGCGGGAAGACCTTCCTCGTCGACGCCCTCCTGGCCGCCCTGCCGGACGACGGCGTCCTGCGGGTGCACGCCTTCGAGGCCGCCCGCCGGCTGCACGCAGCCGTCGCCCGCGAGTCGGGGAGCCCCGGTGCCCTGCCGCGCGCGCTCGCGAGCCTGCTCGACGGCACGCGGGTGCTGTTCCTCGACGAGCTGCACGCCCATGACCCCGGCGACGCGATGATCCTGGCGCGGCTGGTCCGCGAGGCCGTCGGGCACGGCATCCCGCTGCTCGCCACGTCGAACTACCCGCCGGACGGACTGCTGCCCAGCCCGCACCACCACCACCTGGTGCTCCCGCTGGTGCGGTCGATCGTCGAGTGCTGCGACGTGGTCGAGGTGGCGCACGGCGAGGACTACCGCCGCCGCAGCGACCTCGTCGACCGCTCGGGCTGGCGCGCCGGGGCGTGGGCCGTGCCGGGCAGCGCCGCGCAGGTCGCCTCCCTCGGCCTGGCCACCCCGGACCCGGGCGACCGCTTCCTGGTGCGGCTCCCCGCGACGACGCTGCGCGCCCTCGCCGCGGCCGGCCCCGGCACCCCCGAGGGCGTGGTGCACCTGGACTTCGGCGAGCTGTGCGAGGCGCCCACGTCCGTCGGCGACGTCCTCGACCTCGTGGACCGGTTCGGCACCCTCGTCGTGTGGCGGGTGCCCCGGCTCTCGGCGACGACGCCGGACGGGGCGCAGCGGTTCGCGAACCTCGTGGACGTGGCGTGGGACCGCGACGTGCGGCTGGTCATGCTCGCCGAGAGCGCGCCCGACGACGTCCTGGACGCCGAGGTCCGCGACCGCGACCGGATCGCCAGCCGCCTCGCGGCCCTCCCCCGGGTGTGACGCCCACGAGCCCGCTCTCCCCTCGCGACGTCCTCTGCGCTAGAGTATTGGCATGACCGCCAATAACGTCGTCGCAGGCCACCGCGGCAGACGCCGCCGGCTCAGCCCAGAGCGCTCCCGCCAGGAGATCCTCGACGCCGCGACCGCGCTGGTGGCCGAGCACGGTCCCGACGCCGTCACCATCGCCCAGGTCGCCGCCGCGGTCGGCGTGACCCGAGGCCTGGTCAGCCACTACTTCGGCACCCACCGCGGCCTGGTCCGCGAGGTGCTGCGCGCAGAGGACGCACGCCACCGCGAGCGCGTCCGCGCCCGGGTCGCGGACGACGCCGGCGTCCCGTACGCCACCCGGATGCTCGACGTCGTGTTCGCGACGCTCGACGACGAGCGGTACCTGCGGCTGTGGGCATGGTCGGCCCTGCACCCCGAGCACGGCGCGCTCGCGACCGACGGGCTCGCCGGCATCGCGGACGTGATGGAGGCGGGCCTGCGCGCGGCGCTGCCCGCGGACCGGGTCCCGTCGCGCGACCGGATCGAGGCGGTGCTGCTCCTCGGGATGTCCGGCGCGTACGGCTACGCGCTGGGCGGGCGGTCCTGGCAGTCGGCGCTCGGTCACGACCCGGGCGACCCCGAGCACGCCACCGCGTTCCGGACCGCGCTCTCGGCCGCGGTGGCGGCGTACCTCGTCGGCGAGGAGGCCGCCTGATGGACAGCACGCTGGGCTCCGTGCTGGACACGGTGCCGCCCCAGGTCCTCGTCGGCCTGGTGACCCTGACGGCGATCGTCCTCCTCCGCCTGCGCCCCCGACCCGTGCGGACCGGGCGCCTGTTGATCGTCCCGGGCGCCGTCATGCTCGTCGGCGCGTTCCTGCTGGTGCCGTGGCTCGCGCTGCCGTCGCCCGGGGGCGCGAGCGCCACGATCGCGGTCCTGGCCGTCGACGTCGTCCTCACGATGGGCCTCGGCGTGGCCCGCGGGGCCACCGTCGAGGTCACCACAGGCCCGACCGGGTCGGTCCGGTTCCGCTACACCGGGGTGACCGTCGCGCTCTGGGCGGTGTCCGTGGCGCTGCGCTTCGAGCTCGCCGACGCGGGCGCGGGGGCCGGCGCGTCCCCGGCCGTCACGGAGGGGAGCATCCTGCTGGCGCTGGGGCTCTCGCTGCTGGTGCAGAACCTCGTCGTCGTCCACGCGATCAGCCGCGCACGCGCCCGCCGCCCTCAGCCCTTGACCGAGCCGAGCATGACGCCGGACACGAAGAACCGCTGCACGAACGGGTAGACGCACACGATGGGGATGATCGTGAGGATCATCGTGACCGCCTGGATGTTGGCCGAGACGGCCTGGGTGGTCGCGCCGACGGCGGCGGCGCCCTCGGACGCCGACGACGACGCCCCCGCGATGAGGTTCCGCATGAACAGCGTGACGGGGAAGAGCTCGTTCTTGTCGAGGTACAGGAAGGCCGAGAACCAGTCGTTCCAGTACGCGACCGAGTAGAACAGCACCATCGTGGCGAGCACGGCCTTCGACAGCGGCAGCACGATGCGGCCGAAGATCCCGAACCACCCCAGCCCGTCGATCTGCGCCGCCTCCTCCAGCTCCTGCGGGAGGTTCTCGAAGAACGACTTCATGACCAGCAGGTTGAAGACGGAGACGGCGCCAGGGAGCACCATCGCCCACATCGTGTTCTTCAGCCCGAGCGACGAGATCAGCACGTAGTTGGGCACCAGCCCGCCGTTGAAGAACATCGTGAACACGGCGACGCCGATGAGGACCCCGCGACCGCGCAGGTGCCGCTTGGAGATGACGAACGCGAACGTCGTGGTCAGGACCATCGCGATGGTGGTGCCGACGAGCGTGTAGACGAGGGTGTTGCGGTAGCTGCTCCAGAACAGCCCGTCCTGCGCCATGGCGCGGTAGGTGTCCAGGTTGAACCCGACCGGCCAGAAGCTCACCATCCCGGCCTTGATCGCGCCGGGGCTGCTGAACGACTGCGCGAGCACGGTGACGAACGGGTAGAGCATGAACAGGGACACCACCACCAGCGCCACCGTGTTGAACACCGTGAACGCCCGGTACCCCCGGGTGTCCCGCGCCCCGACGGGCGTGCCGGCGGACCGCACGCTCGGGGACGACGTCGCGCGCTGCATCACCACAGGCTTGCTCCCACCACTCGTCGCGAGATGAAGTTGGCGCTCAGCACCATGACCAGCCCGATGCAGGCCTGGAAGAGCCCGATGGCGGCCGCGTAGCTGAGGTTGTTGGACACCAGGCCGACCCGGTAGAGGTACGTCGAGATGACGTCCGCCGTGGAGTACGTGAGCGGGTTGTAGAGCAGCAGGACCTTCTCGAAACCCACGTTGAGGAACGTGCCGATGTTGAGGATCAGCAGCGTGATCATCGTGGGCCGGATCCCGGGGATCGTCACGTGCCACGTCTGCTGCCACCGGTTCGCGCCGTCGATGCGCGCCGCCTCGTACAGCGACGCGTCCACGGTGGTGAGGGCGGCGAGATAGAGGATCGTGCCCCAGCCGACGGTCTGCCAGACCTCCGACCCCACGTAGATCGTGCGGAACCACTCCGCCCGCTGCAGGAACGGGACGGCCTCGCCGCCGAGTCCCTCGATGATCTGGTTGACGGTGCCCTGCAGCGACAGCAGCTGCATGACCATGCCCGCCACGATCACCAGCGACAGGAAGTGCGGCAGGTAGGAGATCGACTGGATGGTGCGCTTGAAGGCCTTCTTGCGCACCTCGTTGAGCAGGAGCGCCAGCACGATCGGCAGCGGGAAGCAGACGAGGAGCGTGAGCCCGCCGAGGATCACCGTGTTGCTGAAGACCTTCCAGAACGTCGGGTCGTGGATGAACATCTCCACGTACCGCAGGCCCACCCACCGCTCGCCGAAGATGCTGCCGCCGGGGCGGAACTGCCGGAACGCGATGACGTTCCCCAGCATCGGCACGTAGCGGAAGACCAGCAGGAACGCCACGGGCAGGACGGCGAGGGCGTACAGCTGCCAGTCGCGGCGCAGGCTCAGCCGCCACGACCGGCGGGCCGGCCTCGACCGGCCCACGTCCGCCCGCGGGGGGCGGGGCGTGGGCCCGTCGAGAACCGGCGCCGGGGCCGACAGCTGCCGGTCCGAGGTCGTGCTCATGGATCAGTTCTTCTCGGCGAAGCGCTGCTGCGCGCCGTTGATCAGGTCGAGGTAGCCCTGCAGGTTCTGCCCCTCGAGCTCGGTGACGTAGTCGTCCCACTCCGCCAGCGGACGGTCGCCGAGGATGAACTTCAGCGTGTTCGTGTCCACGGTGTCCTTGAGCGGGGTGGCGAGCAGGGACGCCTGCTCCAGCTCGGCGTCGTCCAGCGGCGCCGGCGGGAACGGGTCGCGCGGGGTCCTGCTCTCCAGGACGCGGTCCATGTACTCGACGAACTGGTCGGAGTTGTAGGACTCCTTCAGGGCGCGCGACTCGGTGGACTCCGCGAGGAAGGTGGAGAAGCCGAGGTCCTTCGCGAGGTCGGTCTTCGCGTCGGGGTTGATGTTGTACGCGTCGAGCGAGTAGTCCGGGTCGATGGTGATCGTGCCGTCGGCGTCCTTCGTGTACGTCTCGCCCTCGACGCCCCAGCGCAGCATCTCGCGCGCGTCGGGGCTGTAGTACAGCCAGTCGAGGAACTGGACCAGGGCGACGAAGTGCGGGTCGTCCTTGGCCTCGGCGCTGAGCATGAACCCGTGCCAGAAGTTGCGGGGCTCCACGACCTGGCCCGCGGGGCCGCCGGGCGGGGCGATCTGCACGAGCTCGAACTCGGCGTCCGGGTCGGCCTCCTGGAGGGCGAGCTGGAACTCCGCCACGGTGCCGGAGGCGCCGGAGGCCGCGTACACCGCGCTGTTCGCCACCTTCTCGGAGAGCTCGTTCACGCTGCCGTCGCTGGTCGTGGTCAGGGTCTCCGGGTCGAGCAGCCCGTCCTCGACGAGCCCGTGGAAGTACTCGACCATCTCCTTGTACCCGTCGGACGTCGCCGCGTAGGTGAACTCGCCGGCCCCCTCGTCCCAGAACGTGCCGTTGCCGGAGCCCCACCCGGCGACCGTGCCGTAGGCGTGCGCCGCGTAGTTGAGCATCGACTGCCCCTCGAACCCGTCGGCGAGCGGCTTGGAGTCGGGGTGCTTCGCCTTGATCTTCTCGAGGGCGACGCGCAGCTCGTCCCAGGTCTCCGGCACTTCGGCGCCGACCTCGTCGAAGACGTCCTTGCGGATGATCATCGAGAACACCGGGACGGACACCTCCTGCAGCCCGGGAACCATGTAGTACTTCCCGTCGTCCTGGCGGAGGTTGTCGATCATGTCGCCGAGGTCCCACTCCTCGACGTACTTCTGGAAGTTCGGCATGAGGTCGACGTAGTCGCTCATCGGGAGCACCGCGCCCGACGAGACGAAGGGCGCGTCCTCGCCCGTGTAGACGAGCGGGATGATCTGGGGAGCGTCGCCGGCACTGATGAGCAGGCTGCGCTTCTCCGTGGCGTCGCTGAACGGGATGTTGGTCGGCTGGAGCGTGACGTTGGTCCGCTTCTCGATCTCGTCGAAGAGCTGCCACGAGTCCTTGATCGGCAGCTCCGGCCAGTCGGTCCACAGGATCGAGAAGTCGACGGGCTCGGTCGCCTTGAACTGCTGGTCGGCGGCGAAGTCGGTCATCGACGCCTCGGTGTTGTCCAGGCCCGCGCCGCCCTCCTCCGACTCGCCGCTGCACGCGGCGAGGAGCAGCAGCGACGACGCCGCGATGGCTGCCGGGACGGCCCGCCACGGGCGGCGCGCCCGCGGTGTCAGATCACCCATCATGTGTCTCCCCTTCGAGAACCCCGGGCCACGTCGCCCGAGCCGACCGACCGTCCGACTGCCCGGTCCGTCTGCGATTTTAGCGTTAAACTAGAGCCCGCCTCCGGGCCCGTCAACCCCCGTCCCTCCGGTGGATCAGGGTGCGAGGCGCAGCTCGACGGCGCACTCTCCCGCCGCCAGGTCGACCGTCGCCGACGACGCGCCGCAGCGCGCCTCGTACCTGCCGGCGAAGCCCTCCACCTCGATCCGACCTGCCGCGTCCGTGCGGCCCGGCGTCGGGCCTGTCCACCACACGTCGCGGACCAGGGACCGCAGGGCGTCGTAGGACGGCTTGGGCGTGCCGTCCGCCCGCACGAGCCCCGCCGGGGCGCCGAGCCACGCCCCGGCGTCGCCGAGACCCCAGTACGTGATGGACTCGACGGCCGGGTGGGAGACGAGCGCCGAGTAGTGCGCCACCACATCGGCCGCCTGGCGAGCCTCGCCCTCGGGCGTGGACGGCCACCGGGCGACCTGGTGGTCGTTGAGGTCCTCGACGTCGGCCGGCATGAGGTCGCCCGAGACGAGCGTCGTCTCGGCCCAGTGGAGCGGCAGCCCGAAGCGGGCGAACCGGTCGCAGACCTCGAGCAGCCGGTCGGCGCCGCGGAAGCCCTGGTGCATGTGCGACTGCAGCCCGATCGCGTCGACCCGCACGCCCGCCTCGAGCAGCTCCTCGATCAGCCGCTCGTACTCGGGCCCCAGGTCGAAGTCGTTGATCAGCAGGCGCGGCGACGTGCCCGGGCCGCGCGCCTCGTCGACCGCCAGCCGCACCATCTCGACCCGGCCGAGTCGTGCGCACAGACGACTGATCGCGTTGGGGACGCCGTCGGGCTCGTTCGTGAACCGGGGCATGATCACCACCTCGTTGATGGCGTCCCACGTGTCGATCAGGCCGGCGAGGTCGCGCACCTCCCGGCGCACGCGCTCGCGCAACAGCCGCTCCGCGTCGTCCAGCGGCAGGCGGTCGACCCACGGGGCCTTGACCGTGTGCCACACCAGCGGGTGCCCCTTGAGGCGCACCTCCCGGTCGGCGAACCAGCGCGCCACCTCGGTGAGGTCGGCGAGGGCCGTCTCCCCGCGCCGCGGCTCGTAGCGCCCCCAGTACACGGGCAGGGTCGCCGTGTCGAACAGCCCCAGCCAGAGGTCCTGGTAGCCGGCGTCCGCGCCCGCCACCTCGAAGGCCGCGCAGCCGAACTCGAACGCGTGGCGCACCTGGCGCACCGTGACGTCCTCGTGCGCGAGGGGGCGGCCCTCCTCGTCCGTGAGCGTGACGACGCTCCGGGTGCGGCGGTGGTCGAGGCCGGTCACGCCGCAGCCTCCGGCGTGAACGGCACGAGCGTTCTTCTCATGCGTCTCCTTCGTCGTGCGTCGTCCTGGTCAGAGCCGGGCAAGGCCATTCCATTCGCCGCGCCGGAGCGGGAGCACGGCGCCGTGCTTGGTGTGCGGGGGCAGGTGCAGCTCGTCCTCCGGCACGGGATCCCACCGTCCGGACGAGATGTCGGTGGTGGTCAGCGCCCTGTACCCCTGCGGCGGGCGGCCGTACTGGTCCACCCACAGGTACCACCGGCTCCCGTCGTGCGTCGGGAAGACGAGCGGACCCTCGACCGCGGGGCCGAAACCCTGGCCCAGCCCGGTCGCGAGCGTCCGGAAGGCGGGGTTGAAGAACGACGACCCCACCTGGTGGAAGACCTGCCACGACCCCGGCGCGCCGTCGTCCTGCTTCGCGAACCGGTGCACCTCGTCGCCGACGGCCACCGCCGTCATGTCGATCACCCCTCCGGGCAGCTCGAGGTACGTCTCGGCGGGGGCGAACGTGCGGAGGTCGCGGGTGGTGGCGGTCATGATCCGCGGTACGCAGGGCCCCTCGTGCCGCGGGTCGTCGGGGGCGTAGAGGGCCGCCGCGAAGTGCAGCACGAGGACACCGGTGTCCGCGTCGTGGAACACCTCCGGCGCCCAGGCCATGCCCGCGTGCGGCGGCGCGACGGTCACGTGGCGCGGCTCCGACCACGTCAGGAGGTCCGGCGAGTCCCAGACGACGACGTCCCGGCTGCCGCGGCGGGCGTACTCGTGCCAGTCCGGACCGGCGGGACGCCACACCCGCAGGTCGGTGGCGACGAGGTGGAAGCCCTTGCCGTCGGGTCGGCGCGCGACGTGCGGGTCGCGGACGCCGGTGGTGCCGGCGGTGGTCTCGAGGACCGGCGCGCCGCCGTGGAGCGGACGCCATCGCAGCGGGTCGTCACCCTCGCTGAGGCTGAGGTGGACGCGCTCCCCGTGGCCCGCCGGGTCCTCCACGAAGTGCACGAGGAGATAGCCGTACGGATCGTCGGAGCGCATCGTCGAGCCCTTCCCGGTTTATCGTTAATCCGGGCCGACCCTGACATGGCGGAATCGCGTCGTCAAGGCCGCACGACGCCGCCGCGCACGGCCTGGCAGGATCACCCCGGGAGGTGGCGCATGGTCACGATGAGCGACGTCGCGCGGGAGGCGGGCGTGTCGATGATGACCGTCTCGAACGTGCTCACGGGCAACAAGCGCGTGGGCGAGCCCACCCGCGACCGGGTGCTCGCGGCGGTCGAGTCGCTGGGGTACGAGGTTAACCTCACCGCCCGGCACCTGCGCGCCGGCCGCACGGACACCGTGGCCCTCATCGTGCCCAGCTTCCACGACTACTTCGGCGAGGTCGCGGACCGGATCGCCCCCCTGGTCGAGGCCGGCGGCCGCCACCTCGTGGTCGAGCGCACCAGCGCGGACGCGCGCAGCGAGATGGAGTCGCTGAGCATGCCGCGGCTGCGGATGTACGACGGCGTCCTCCTCTCGGTGGCCGGCCTGCACAGCGACGAGCTCGACCGGGTCCCGACGTCCACCCCGATCGTCCTCCTGGGCGAGCGGGAGGTGCCCCCGCAGTTCGACCACGTCCGCCTCGCCAACGTCGAGGGCGCCCGCCTGGCGACGGCGCACCTGCTCGAACGCGGGGCACGGCGGGTGCTCGCCCTCGGTGCCTCGGCCGAGGCGTCGGTCGGCATGGAGTCGGACCGGCACGCGGGATGGGCCGAGGCGCACCGCGCGGCCGGGCTCGTCGCGGACGAGCGCCTGGTCACGCCGGTGCCGGACTTCACGTCCGAGGCCGCGTACGACGCCGTCACCCGGCTGCTCGACGACGGCATGCCGTTCGACGGCCTCTTCGCCGTCAACGACACCGTGGCGTTCGGGGCGGTGGCCGCGCTCGCCGAGCGAGGCGTGCGGGTCCCCCACGACGTCCAGCTGGTGGGCTTCGACAACCTCGGGGTCTCGCGCTTCGTCCCGCCGGGGATCACGTCGGTCGACCCCGGCTACGACGTCGTGGCGGCCACGGCCGTCCGTCTCCTCGAGCAGCGGATGGCCGGCGGGGACGGTCCGCACGAGCACGTGACCGTCCCCGTCCACCTGGTCGAGCGCGGCTCGACCCGCGCCTGACGCCCCCAGTCCTCGGATCTCTTGCCCCGCGAGTACCGCATGCTCGTTGCCGTGTCCGACGTGTTGCCGCTAGGTTGGCCTCAGTCATCCGATCTTTATGCCCGTCGCCACGAAGAGGTGCGCATGCCCACCATCACCGACGTCGAGATCACCGACGTCCGCTTCCCCACCTCCCGCACGGCCGACGGGTCGGACGCCATGAACGCCGACGCCGACTACTCGGCCGTCTACGTCGTCCTGCGCACCGACGGCACCGACCCCGCGGGCGAGCCGCTGGCCGGCCACGGCCTGACGTTCACCATCGGGCGCGGCACGGACGTCGTCGCCCTGGCGGCCCGGCACCAGGCCGAGCGGCTGGTGGGGCGGGACGTCGACGACGTCGTCGGCGACCTGGGCGGCACGTACCGCGACCTCACCGCCGACAGCCAGCTGCGCTGGCTCGGGCCGGAGAAGGGCGTCGTGCACCTGTCGCTGGCCGCCGTCCTCAACGCGGCGTGGGACCTGGCCGGGCGCCGCGCCGGCAAGCCCGTGTGGCGGCTGCTCGCGGACATGACGCCCGAGCAGCTCGTCGACGTCGCGGACCTGCGCTACCTCTCGGACGCCCTCACCCGCGACGAGGCGTTGGAGATCCTGCGCGCCGCCGAGCCCGGCAAGGCCGAGCGCATCGCGCACCTGGAGCGCCGCGGCTACCCCGCGTACACGACGTCGGCCGGCTGGCTCGGGTACGACGACGCCAAGCTGCGGCGCCTCACCCGGGAGGCCGTGGACGCCGGCTACCGGCACGTGAAGCTCAAGGTCGGGGCACGGCTCGAGGACGACGTCCGCCGCCTCGGCATCGCGCGCGAGGAGCTCGGCCCGGACCTCACGCTGATGATCGACGCCAACCAGGTGTGGGACGTGCCCGAGGCCATCGAGTGGGTCCGCGCCCTGCAGCGGTTCGACCCGCTGTGGATCGAGGAGCCCACGTCGCCCGACGACGTCCTCGGCCATGCCGCCGTGCGCGAGGGCGTCGCCCCGGTGCGCGTCGCGACGGGCGAGCACTGCCACAACCGCGTGATGTTCAAGCAGCTCTTCCAGGCGAGGGCCACCGACTACTGCCAGCTCGACACGGGACGCCTCGCCAGCATCAACGAGATCGTCGCGGTGCTGCTGCTCGCCGCGAAGTTCGGCGTGCCCGTCTGCCCGCACGCCGGCGGCGTCGGCCTGTGCGAGATGGTGCAGCACGTGTCCGTGCTCGACTACGTCGCCGTGTCGGGGTCGCTGGACGGGCGCATCACCGAGTTCGTCGACCACCTGCACGAGCACTTCACCGACCCGTGCCTGGTGGAGGACCTCGGCGAGGGCGTGTCGTACGTCGTGCCGACCGCGCCCGGCTACTCCACGCAGATGCGCCCGGAGTCCGTGGCGGAGTTCCGCTTCCCCGGCGGCGCTGCGTGGACGTCGTGACCGTGGTGACCTGGGACACGTTGCCCGGAACACGTTGACCTCAACAAGGGTTCAGGTCGTAGCGTGACCAGCAACGACATCCGCGACGACGAAGGGGACGAGATGCCCGTCTACACCCTGCCCGACCTGCCGTACGACTACAGCGCCCTCGAGCCGCACATCAGCGGCAAGATCATGGAGCTGCACCACGACAAGCACCACGCGGCCTACGTCACCGGCGCCAACAC
>NZ_JBHJVM010000028.1:37760-42465 GCF_042264825.1 Isoptericola sp. NPDC056134 | reverse complement strand
GCGCCAGACGAGCTCCCACGACCCTCGCGGGTCAGGGCGTCAGCACCCGGGCCTGCTGCTGGGCGAGGACGCTCAGCTCGGCGGCCTTGAAGGCGTGCTCCTGGGTCATCGCGTTCTCGGTGCGCTCCAGGCAGTCGAGGATGAGCTGCCCGAAGTAGGGGAAGCCGACCTGGCCGTCCGCGACCAGGTGGTGCTCGCCCTCGCCGTCGACGAGGAACACGTGGCCGCCGCCCTCGCCGGTGCCGACGTTGACGTACTTGCGCAGCTCGATGTACCCCTCGGTGCCGAGGATGATCGTGCGGCCGTCGCCCCACGTGCTCAGCCCGTCCGGCGTGAACCAGTCGACGCGCACGTACCCGGTGGCCCCGTTGTCCATGACGATGCCGGCCTCGCCGAAGTCGTCCAGCTCGGGGTGGTCCGGGTGGTGGTAGTTCGCGATGGCGGCGTGGCTGATCTCCGCGTCCTTCGCGCCCGCGTAGTGCAGCATCTGGTCGAAGTTGTGGCTCCCGATGTCGCACAGGATGCCGCCGTACTTCTCCTTCTCGAAGAACCAGTCCGGTCGCCCGGTGCCGAGACGGTGCGGGCCCAGGCCCATCACCTGCAGCACGCGACCGATCGCCCCGCGGTCGATGAGCTGCTCCGCGAGCACGGCCGCCTCGACGTGGATCCGCTCGGAGTAGTAGACGGCGTACTTCTGACCGGTGCGGGCCGTGGCCTCGCGCGCGGCGGCGAGCTGGTCGAGCGTCGTCAGCGGCGCCTTGTCGGTGAAGTAGTCCTTGCCGGCCTCGATCACCCGCAGCCCGAGCGGCGCCCGCTCGGACGTCACCGCGGCGCCCGCGACGAGCCGCACCTCGGCGTCGTCGAGGATCTCGGCCTCGCTGCGCGCCACCCGCACGTCGGGGAACTTGCTGCGCATCACCTCGACCTTGGCCGGGTCGGGGTCGTACACCCACTTCAGGGTGCCGCCGGCGCCCGCGAGGCCCTCGCACATGCCGAACACGTGGCCGTGGTCGAGGCTGGTCGCCGCGAAGACGAACTCCCCCGGCTCGACGACGGGCGCGGGCACGGGCTCCGGCGCGTACGCGGCGCCGCTCGCGGTGCTCGCCGCGCTGATCGGGCTGCCCGCGCTCATGCCTTCGCCCCCACCGTGATCGCGCCCGGCAGCTCGCCCACCGACGCCGTCTTCTCGAAGAACCGCGGCGCCCGCTCCAGGAGGGTCCCGGCGCGGTAGTAGGGGTCGTCGGGCGACAGCGGCAGGTCCACGGTGCGGCGCTCGATGCCCGCCTCGTAGATGGCGGTGACCAGCTCGATGGCGCGGCGGCCGGCGTCGCCGTCGACGGCCGGACGCCGGCGCTCGCGTACGGCGTCGAGCATGTCGGCGATCTGCCCGGCGTGGCCGGTGTGCTCCAGCGGCCGGTGCGCCGCCGCGACGGCCTCGATCTGCGCGACCCGCTCCGTGTCGTCCTCGTCGGCGGGGAAGCCGTTCGGGTTGGCCAGGTTCGCCTCGACCTTCCACGGCTGCGAGACGCGCGCGTTCCGGCCCTGCACGACGATCGCCTGCTCCTCGCCGTGGCTCACCACGGAGGCGGTGACCTCGGCGAGCGCGCGGTCGTACTGCAGCACGCTCACCGACAGGTCCTCGACCTCGGCGTTCTCGTGCGCGGCGTTGGTGAGCACCGACGTCACGGCCTTCGGCGAGCCGAGCATCCACAGCGTCATGTCGAGGTGGTGGATGGCGTGGTTGAGCGTGCAGCCGCCGCCCTCGCGCTCCCAGGTGCCGCGCCACCACAGGTCGTAGTACTCGGTGCCGCGCCACCAGGCGGAGCTGACCTGGGCGTGCGTGACGGGGCCCGCGAGGCCGGAGTCGAGCACCTCCTTGAGGGTCGCGATGTCGTCGCGGAACCGGTTCTGCGCGACGACGGACAGCAGGCAGCCGTTGTCCTGCGCGGCGGCGATCATCGCGTCGCACTCCTCGAGCGACGGCGCCATGGGCTTCTCGACGAGCACGTCGACGCCGGCCTCCAGGGCCTGGATCGACAGGGCGGCGTGGGTGGACGGCGGCGTCGCGACGCTGACGAGGTCGAGGTGCTGCTCGGCGGCGAGCATCTCGGCCGCGTCGGTGTAGACGCGGGCGCCGTCGAGCCCGAGCTCCGCGCGCATGGCCTCGGCGCGGCCCGGGGCGGGGTCGCACAGCGCGACGATCTCGCACTCCCCCGCGAAGCGCTGGTAGCCGTCGACGTGCGCCCGGGCGATGCCGCCCGTGCCGACGATCCCGATGGTGAGCATGGTTCCTCCGATGGAACGAGCTGGCTGACGATCCGGCATGATACGTATCATGCAGCGGTGATCAGACTGGCCGCCGGGCAGCGGACCTGTCAAGGCGAGAGGTGAGGGAGGTCATACTGTGGCGGTGCCGAACCCACCCACCAGCCGCGACGTCGCGCGCCTCGCCGGGGTGTCCCAGGCGACGGTGTCCTACGCGCTCACCGGGCGCGGCACCATCTCGGCGGCCACCCGCGCGCGGGTGCTCGAGGTGGCCGAGTCGGTCGGCTACCGGCCCAACCTCGCCGCACGGTCCATGCGCACCCGGCGGTCCGGCCGGCTCGCCGTGGTGACCGGCGCGAGCCTGGACCACCAGGTCAGGCTGCTCACCGGCGCCGGGGAGGTCGCCGAGGCGGCGGGGTACGTGATGGAGACCCACACCGTCGACGGCACCCTCGAGGAGCGCACCGGTCGCGTCCGGGACCTCGCCGAGAGCGGCCAGTACGAGGGCGTCCTCACCCTCGTCCCCGTGCTGCCCGCGGCCCTCGCGGACCCGTCCGGCTCCGCGAGTCCGGACGGGGGCGCGCCCGTCGTCGCCGAGGCCACGTTCGACGAGCAGATGCGCAGCGTCGGCAACCTCGCCGACGCGAGCACCGTCGAGGTGCTGGTCGGGGCGCTCGTGGCCGCCGGGTACCGCCGGTTCGTGCACGTCGCGGGCCCCGACCACTACGCCTCGGCCCGCGCCCGCCGCGACGTGTACCTGGCGTCCGTCGCCCGGGCCGCCGCGGACCCCACCACGGCCGACGTCGTGTCCCTCGGGGTCATCGGCGGCTCCTGGTCGGGCGACGACGCGCGTCGCGCCGTCGCCGAGATCCCCGCGGACGCGCCACCCCTCGCGGTCGTCGCCGGGAACGACTACCTCGCCGCGGGCGTGGTGCGCGGCGCCGCCGAGCGCGGCTGGTCGGTGCCGGACGACCTCGTCGTCACCGGCTGGGACAACTTCGCGATGGGGGCGCTGATGATGCCGTCGCTCACCACCGTCGACGTCGACTTCCCCGAGGCCGGCCGCACCGCGATGCGCCGGCTGGTCGCGACCGTGCGAGGCGAGCCCCGTCCGGCGCCCGGCGCGCCGATCCACCGCATCGTGTGGCGGGAGTCCACCGGCGGGCGCCCCGGTGCGGAGGCCGTCCAGGAACCGCCCCGGTGACGCCCTTACCCTGAGCCCGTGACCGAGCCCCGCACCCTCCCGCCGTTCGCCTCCGACAACTACGCGCCCGCGCACCCGGACGTCCTCGCCGCCGTCGCCGCGGCGAACGACGGGTACGCCGTCGCGTACGGGGACGACCCGTGGACGGCGCGCCTCGACGCCCGCGTGCGCGAGGTGTTCGGCGCCGGGGCGCTCGCGTTCCCCGTGCTCAACGGCACCGGCGCGAACGTCGTGTCGCTCACCGCGCTGTCGCCACGCTGGGGCGGCGTCGTGGTGTCCGACGTCGCGCACGTGAACACCGACGAGAACGGCGCGCCCGAGCGGGTCGGCGGCCTCAAGCTGCTCGCCTGCCCGTCCGTGGACGGCCGGATCACGCCCGACGACGTCGCGCGCTGGGCCGGGCAGCGCGACGACGTGCACCGCGCCCACCCCGCGGTGCTGTCCCTCACGCAGTCGACCGAGCTCGGCACCGTCTACCCGCTCGAGGAGCTGCGGGCGTTGACGCACGTCGCGCACGACCTGGGGATGGCCGTGCACGTGGACGGCTCACGCCTCGCGAACGCGGCCGCGACGCTGGGCTGCTCGCTGCGGGCCCTCACCACCGACGCGGGCGTCGACGTCGTCTCCCTCGGCGCCGCGAAGAACGGCGGCATGCTCGGCGAGGCCGTGCTGGTCCTCGGGCCCGACGCCGCCCCGGACGCCGCGTCCGCCCGCGCGCGGGAGGCGGCCGCCGCCGCCGTGCCGTTCCTGCGCAAGGCGACGATGCAGCTCGCGTCCAAGACGCGGTTCGTCTCCGCGCAGCTCCTGGCCCTGCTCGGGGAGCCGGACGACGCGGAGCCGCTGTGGCACCGCAACGCCGCGCGCGCGAACGCGATGGCCGCGCGGCTGCGCGCGGGGCTCGAGGCGCTGGCCGGGTCGGACGGCGACGGCGTGCGCGTCACCCGCCCCACCGAGGCGAACGCCGTCTTCGCCACGCTCCCCCGCCCCGCCGCCGACCGGCTGCGCGCCGTCGCCCGCTTCTACGACTGGGCCGACGGCGAGACGCCCGACCGCGTCGAGGTGCGGCTCATGTGCGCCTGGGACACCGCGCCGGGGACGGTCGACGCGTTCGTCGCGGCGGCCGCCGACGCCCTCGCCTGATCGCAGCGGCAGTTCGGGTTCGGGGGGGGGGGGTGGAAGGGCGCGCCAAAAAAAGAAAGCCACTTCCCCACAGAAAACCCGAGGGAGGCAGAGGGA
>NZ_JBHJVM010000028.1:0-37750 GCF_042264825.1 Isoptericola sp. NPDC056134 | reverse complement strand
CCTGCCCACTCGTCTTTCATGGCGCCCGCCGACCCCTCCGCCGGTACACAGCGCCGTTTCGGTTTTGCCGCGGCACTTCAACCTCCCCCCCCGAGCCAGAACTGCCGTTCCGACCGGGACGGTCAGCGGGACGCCGGGGTAGCGACCGGCCGGTCGTGGGCCGCTGCGTCGTGGTCCTCCAGGTTCCGCAGCCTCCGCACGGGGCTGAGGCCCACGATGACGGGCCCGAGCAGCAGCACGAACGCGGAGCCGAGCAGCACGGCTCGGCTGCCCACGTGCGCGGCGAGCACGCCGGCCGCGAGCGACCCGAGCGGGATCATGCTCCAGGAGACGAACCGTACGGTCGCCATCACCCGCGAGAGCAGCTCGGGCGGGCTCGCGACCTGCCGGTAGGTGCGCGTCACGACGCTCCCCGGCACCACGGACGCCCCGAAGACCATCGTGCCGACGGCGAAGCAGAGCCACCCCGCGGCGCCGGCGCCGAGCGGGACCAGCAGCGCGCCGGCGAACCCGACCAGCCCGTCGAGCAGCAGCACCCGCGCGGACCCGAAGCGCCGCACGAGCCACGGCGTGGCGGCCGCCGCGAGCAGCGACCCCACGCCGTCGGCGGCGAGCAGCACGCCCACCATCGCGGGCGGGGCGTCGAGGTCGCGCACCAGGTAGAGCGCGAACAGCCCGGCCTGCACGCCGCACACGAGGTTGACGACGCACGCCCACCAGGTGGCGGGCGCGATCACCGGGTGCCGCACCACGAACCGCCAGCCCTCCGCGATCATCTGCCCCATCCCGGGCCGCGCCTGCCCGTCGCCGAGGGCGGGCTCGTGACGCTCGGGCAGCCGCCGCAGCAGCAGGGCCGACACCACGTACGACACGGCGTCGACCAGCAGCGCGGGCACGGCACCCACGGCCTGCACGAGCAGTCCCGCCACCGACGGCCCGCCGAGCTGCGTGGCGGCCTGCGTGCCCGAGACGAGGCTGTTGCGGCTGGTCAGCTCGTGCTTCGGCACCACCGTCGGCAGGAAGGTCGTGTTGGCGGTGAAGAAGAACACCTCGGCCACGTTGACCGCGAGCGCCGCCAGCACGAGGTGGACCAACGAGAGCTCCCCGAGCCACCAGACCAGCGGGACGGCGAGGATCGCGGCGGCGCGCGCCAGGTCGGCCCCCACCTGCGTGGCGCGCAGCGGCAGCCGGTGCACGATCGCGCCGGCGGGCAGGCCGAGCACCACCCAGGCGAGGTACGACGACGCGGCCAGCAGGCCCGTCTCGACCGGGCCGGCGTCCAGCACGGTCACCGCGGCCAGCGGCAGCGCGACGGTCGTGACGGCGGTGCCGACGCCGCTGGTGGTGCTCGCGGCCCAGTAGGTCCAGAACGGCCGTGCACTCGTGGCCACCGGGCCACCTCCTCGTCGATGAGACTCCGCGGGGCCCGCCGGGAACAAGGCGGGGCCACGTCGTCGTTGGTAAGTTCCAAATTGGAACTTACCCCACGGCGCGGGATGGACGCACACCCCGGCCCGGCGAGAGGATGTGCCCCATGCGCCGCGAGGACCTTGCCGACAGCTCCTGCGGCATCGCGCAGTCCCTCGGCGTCGTCGGCGACTGGCAGAGCCTGCTGATCGTGCGCGAGGCGGCCGCCGGCGTCACCCGGTTCGAGGGCTTCGACCGCGAGCTCGGGCTGTCCCGCCGCGCGCTCACCGAGCGGCTCGGCGGGCTCGTCGAGCACGGCGTCCTGGAGAAGGTGCCGTACTCCGAGCGCCCGCCGCGCCACGACTACCGGCTCACCGCCCGGGGCGAGGGCCTGCTCCCCATGCTGCTGGCGCTGCAGGAGTGGGGCACGCGGTTCGTCATGGGCGACGGCGAGGTCAGCGGCGCGCTGGGCGACGGCGACCTCGCACGGGCGCGCGCGCTCGAGGGCACGCACGTGCCCGACGTCGCGCTCACGGCGCACGACGGCTCCACCGTGCGGCTCGTGGACCCCGACCGGTGGACCGCGCTGTTCTTCTTCCCCGGCGCGTACGCCCCCGGCACCCACGGCTACCCGCCGCGCTGGGGCGAGGTGCCCGGCACTGCCGGCTGCACGCTCGAGTGCGTCACCTACGGCCGCCGGCACGCCGACCTCGAGGCTGCCGGCGCACGGGTGCTCGGCGTGAGCACGCAGCACCCCGAGCAGCAGGCCGCGTTCGCCGCCCACGCCGAGCTGCCCTACCTGCTCGCGTCGGACCAGGACGGGCTGGCCGCGTCCGCCCTGCGGCTGCCCGTGTTCCGCGCCGGCGGCTCCGACCGGCTCAAGCGCGTCACGCTCCTGGTGGACCCGGCCGGCGTCGTCCGGCACGTGCAGGCGCCGGTGACCGACCCCGCCCAGTCGGTCGACGACGTGCTCGCCCTCGTGCGCGGGCTCGCGGCCACGACGCCGTCGGGGACGGCGGCGGCGAGGGCCCGGCGCTAGGGTCGGAACCAACCGGAGCCGGCGGAAGGAACCCCCACCATGACCAGCCCCACCAGCACGTCGGAGCACCGCTACCCGCACGTGGCCGAGGCGTCGATCCACGTGACCCAGCCGCCCGAGCGGGTGTGGGCCGAGCTCATGCACCCCGGCGCGCGCTGGATGCTCGGCGCGAACATCGAGACGGACTTCCGGCCGGGCAGCCCGATCACGTTCGAGGGCCACTTCTTCGGCCGTCAGTTCGCCGACAAGGGCGTGGTGATCGCCGTCGAGCGCCCGCGCCTGCTGCACTTCACGCACTTCTCCCCCCTGGCCGAGCTCGCGGACGTCGAGGACAACTACCACGAGATTCGCATTGCGCTCGAACCGGACGAGACGGGTACGGTCGTGTCCGTGAGGCAGGAGAACATCGACACGGCCCAGCACGCGACGAACTCGCAGGCGCACTGGCAGGACGCGCTCGCGACCCTCGCCCACCGCGACGGTGCACCTGCCCGACGCGCGTGACCCGCGGTCGGCCCGCACGGGCCGTCGCCGCCTCGCTCGCCACGACGCTCGTCGTCGTCCTCCTCGCCGCGTGCTCCGGCGCGGGCAGCGAGCCGTCGCCCGGCCCGGCATCCTCCGCCTCGGAGGGCTCGCCGTCGAGCTCACCCCGCCCGTCCTCGAGCCCGACGACCGCGTCCCCGAGCGCGACGACGTCCCCCGCCCCCGAGCCCACCGGCACCCCGACGCCCGACGACGTGCTCGCGGGCTGGACCCTCGAGCAGAAGGTGGGCCAGCTGCTCATGGTCGGGGTGTCGGTGAGCGACCCGGCCGCCGTGAGCGCCGAGTCGGTCCGCGACAAGCACGTGGGCAACGTGTTCCTGCACGGGCGCAGCACGGCCGGTGCGGAGGCGACCCGCGAGCTGGTCGACGAGTACACCGGCCTCGTGTCCCGCCGCTCGACGCACGCCACGCCGCTGCTCGTGGCCACCGACCAGGAGGGCGGCCTCGTCCAGGTGCTGCGGGGCCGGGGCTTCTCCGAGATCCCCAAGGCCACCGAGCAGGCCACGTGGAAGCCCGCCACGCTGCAGGACCGCGCCGAGGGCTGGGGCGACGAGCTCGCCGCCGCGGGCGTCAACCTCAACCTGGCGCCCGTGATGGACCTGGTCGACGAGGACGCCGCCGCGGACAACCCGCCCATCGGCTACTTCGGCCGGAACTACGGCTACACGCCGAAGTCCGTGGTGCGCTCCGCGAACGCGTTCGGCGCGGGCCAGCGGGCCGCCGGCGTCGAGCCCGTGATCAAGCACTTCCCGGGCCTCGGCCGCGTCACGCAGAACACCGACACCGACTCCCGCGTGACGGACGACGTCACCACCCGCGACGACGCGTCCGTGCGCGTCTTCGCCCGGGGGATCGAGGCGGGCGCCCGCTACGTGATGATGTCGAGCGCCGTCTACGAGCGCATCGACCCGGACGAGCCCGCCGTGTTCTCCCCCGTCGTCGTGGAGGACGTCCTGCGCGGCGACCTGGGGTTCGACGGCGTCGTCATGACGGACGACGTGTCGGCCGCCGCCCAGGTGCAGGACCGCTCGCCCGGCGAGCGGGCGGTGGACGCCGTCGACGCAGGCGTGGACCTGGTGCTCGCGTCCGCGGACCCGTCCGTCGCGCCCGCGATGGCGGACGCCCTGGTCGCGAAGGCCCGCAAGGACCCGGACTTCGCGAAGAAGGTCGACGCCTCCGCCCGCCGGGTGCTGGCCGCCAAGGCCGCCACCCTCCCGCCGAGGTAGTACCAGGCTCCGCGAGGTAGTCCCCGGGCTGCCGAGGTAGTACCGAACGCGGCGAGGTAGTACCGAACGCGGCGAGGTAGTACCGCCCGGGTGGAATCTGACTACCTCACGCAAGGGTGCACTACCTCGCCCGTTCCGGTACTACCTCGGCGGCCCCCGGTACTACCTCGGCGGGCTGCGCCGTCGGCGCCGTGCGCGCCTGACCTCGCGCGGCGGGAGCCTCGCCGGGCGAGGATCGAGCATGACCCGCACCGCCGGCGACGCCCTCGGCGCCGCGATCCGCGCCCACGCGGAGACGATCCTGCGCGGGCACGACGACGTGCGGACGGCCGCGGCCCGGGCACCGGGTGCGCCGGACGACGCGCCCGACGCGGTGCACGACGCCCGCGTGGCGGTCCGGCGGCTGCGCGCCACGCTGCGAGTCTTCCGGGACGGCACGGCCCCCGAGCCGGGCACGGTCGGGGCCCTCACCTGGTGGGTGCGCACCCTCGGCGCGGCGCGCGACGCCGAGGTGCGGCGGACGGGCCTGGCGGAGCTCGCCGCGGGCCTCGAGCGGCCCTCGCCCGAGGTGCTCGCGGGTCTGGCGACGCTCGACGGCGCGCTGGTCGCGGCCGACGCCGCCGCCCGGGCGGAGGTGACGGCGGCGCTCGCGTCGGCCCGGTGCCGGGACCTCACCGCGCGGCTCGACGCGCTCGTCACGGCGCCTCCGCTGACCGACCGGTCCGGGGAGGCCGCGGCGACGACCCTGCGCCCCGCAGTCGTGCGCGAGCTGGGACGGGTGGGACGGCACGCCGGGCCGGTCGCCGCCTGGCGGGGTCCGGGGACGGGCGACCGGCCGCCGCCCGACGTCGTGCACCGTCTGCGCAAGGCGGTCCGCCGGGCGCGCTACGCCGCCGAGGTGCTCGCGACGTCCGGCGACCGCGCCACCGACCGCTGGGCCGACGACGTCGTCGCGCGCCACCGCGAGCTGCAGGACCTGCTGGGCACCGTGCACGACGCCGACGTGCTGCGCGCGACCCTGGCGGCGCTGCGCGAGCCGCGCACCGCCGCGGCGGTCGACGCGTGCGAGCGGCTCGGCGACGACCGTGCCGCGCAGGCCCTCGCCGCCGCGGCTGCCGCCGTCCGCTGAGCCGGAAACGCGGCCGAGCACGCGATCCGTCGCGCCATCAGGTCGGATGGTGCGACGGATCGCGTGCTCGAAGGCAGGTCGGTCAGTGGCCGCCGGAGACCAGGAAGACCAGCCCGAAGGCGATGGCCCCGACGACGACGCCCATGCAGGCGATGGCGCCCGCGAGGCGGGCCGGCGACGGGCGCGGGATGGCGACGGCGCGCGACGTCGGGGCGTCGTTCGCGTCGGAGGACGACGGGGCGACCGGACCGCCCGACGCGTCGGCCGGCGTCGTACCGGCCAGCAGCCGCAGCCCGAGCGCGAAGAGCGCGGGGATGCCTGCGCCGACGATCAGGCCGGCCACGAGGACCTGGCCGAGCGAGCCCCACTCGATGAAGTTCATGCTCCCACCTTCGGGTTGGACGGGGCGCTGACGGTGCCCACGGCGGCGACGGCCGGCGCGACGGACGAGGCGGTGGCGACGGCGGGCACGGGCCCGACGCGCTCGCCGCCGGCCTCGCCGGTGGTGGCGGCGACGGGCTCGACGGACGCGCCCTTCTCCTCGTCCCAGGCCTCGTTGACGTTGGTGTGGTCGACGGGCTTGCGCCGCGAGGCGACCCAGATCGCCGCGGACGCCACGACCAGCAGCACGAAGACGGCGATCGTGCCGGCGGCGCCGCCGATGGACGACTCCAGCCAGTGGCACAGCGCGCCGACCAGGCCGGCCGCGGGGAGGGTGACCATCCAGGCCACGAACATGCGGCCCGCGACGCTCCAGCGGACCTTCGCGCCCGGCATGCCGACGCCCGAGCCGAGCACGGAGCCGGTGGCGACGTGCGTCGTCGAGAGCGAGAAGCCGAAGTGGCTGGACAGCAGGATGACGGCGGCGGACGACGTCTCGGCGGCCATGCCCTGGCGGGTGTCGATCTCGACGAGGCCCTTGCCGAGGGTGCGGATGACCCGCCAGCCGCCCAGGTAGGTGCCGACCGCCATCGCGAGGGCGCAGGACAGGATGACCCAGAACGGGACGCCGGAGTCGGCCGGCACGGCGCCGCCCGCGATGAGCGCGAGCAGGATGATGCCCATCGACTTCTGCGCGTCGTTGGTGCCGTGCGCCAGGGAGACGAGCGAGGCGGAGCCGATCTGGCCCCAGCGGAAGCCGCGGTTCGTCACGTCCTGCGGCACGCCGCGGGTCAGGCGGGCCACGAGCCACGTGCCCACGCCGGCCACCGCGATGGCGACCACGGGGGCGATGAGGGCGGGCACGAGCACCTTGGAGATCACGCCCTCCCACAGCACGCCCGACGTGCCGACGGCGGCGAGCACGGCGCCCACCATGCCGCCCACGAGGGCGTGCGAGGAGCTGGACGGGATGCCGAACAGCCAGGTGATGAGGTTCCAGACGATGCCGCCGACCAGGCCGGCGAGGACGACGGGCAGGGTGATCACCCCGGCGTCGACGATGCCCTTGGCGATCGTGGCGGCGACGGCGAGGGAGAGGAAGGCGCCGACGAGGTTGAGGACGGCGGACAGCGCGACGGCGGTCCGGGGCTTGAGGGCTCGGGTGGCGATGGAGGTGGCCATCGCGTTGCCCGTGTCGTGGAACCCGTTCGTGAAGTCGAAGGCGAGTGCGGTCACGACGACGAGCGCGAGCAGAAGCGTCTCGGTCACGGCACCCATCGTGGGGGGTGAACCTGAGCGTTTTCGACCGCCGGTGGGCCGTTCGGTGAACTGTTCCGGGACTGTTCACCTGTTGTTCATCTGACGGCGGCGTGTCGTGCTCGCGCGTGGCGGACGGCCTCCGCGAGAGCTACGGCAGGGGCGGCGCGGAGCCCCCGTAGTGCGCCGCCAGGCGGCGCAGCCCCTCGTCGACGGTCACCGCCGGGACCCAGCGCAGGTCGCGGTGGGTGGCCCGCTGGTCGAACCAGTGCGCGGTGGACAGCTGCTCGGCGAGGAAGCGCGTCATCGGCGGCTCGTCGGCGCCGGGACGCACCCGCCACAGGGCCTCGACCAGGCCGCCGGCCGCCCGTGCCAGGCCGGCCGGCACCCGCCACGCGGGCGGGCGGGCGCCCGCGGCCCGGCAGATGCCGGACAGCAGGTCGGCGACGGTGCGCGGCTCGCCGTTGGTGAGCACGTACGCCCGTCCGCCGACGACGTCGGGCGCGTCGCCGAGGCGGTCGAGGGCGGCGAGGATGCCGTCCGCGGCGTTGTCCACGTAGAGCGTGTCGATGAGGGCCGCGCCGTGGCCCAGAAGCGGGAGACGGCCGTGGGCGGCGCGGTCGACGACGCGCTCCACGAGCTGCGTGTCCCCCGGCCCCCAGACGATGTGCGGCCGGACGGCGACGACCCGCGGCCCGCCGCCTCGGGCACCGCCGGCGTCGCGCCCCAGCGCGAGCACCTCGGCGGCGGCCTTGGTCCGCGCGTAGTCGCCGCGCGCGCCCTCGGGGTCGGCGGGGGTGGCCGGGGCCCCGACGAGCGACGTCCCCAGGTGCGCGACCGACGGCGACGACACCTGCACGAACCGGCGCACGCCCGCGCGCTCGGCGGCGTCCAGCAGGGTGCGCGTGCCGCCCACGTTCACCTCGTGGAACTCGGCGGGCGCCCCCGCGAGGGACACCTTGGCGGCGAGGTGCACGACGGCGTCGGCCCCCTCGACGGCCCGCGCGACGACCTCCGGGTCGGTGACGGAACCGAGCACGTCGGCCGCTCCGTCGACGCCGGACGGGCGCCGCTGCAGGGTGCGCACGTCGTCCCCCCTGGCCACAAGGGCGCGGGTCACCGCGCCGCCGAGCAGCCCGGACGCGCCGGTCACGAGCACGGTCACGGCTGCCCCACCCGTCCGCCGGTGAGCACCCCGTCAGCCCACCTCGCCAGCCGGGTGCGGTCGACCTTGGAGTTGTGCCGCACGTCGGTGGGCATGCGCGGCACCGCCAGCACGGCGGCCAACGGCACCGACGACGCGGCCCGCGCGGCGGCGGCGAGGTCGTCCGGCGCGAGGCCGGGGCGGCGCGTGGTGCTGGTGGTCTCGACGACGGCGACCGCCTGGTGCACCCCCGCGGGCCCGACGCCGACGACGGCGGCGCGCCGCACGGCGGGCACCCGCTCCACGTGCTGCTCGGGGCCCACGGGCGCCAGCGGCCCGTCGGCGGTGCGCAGCACGTGCGCGAGACGCCCCTCGATCCACAGGCGACCCTGGTCGTCCAGGTGCCCGACGTCGCCCGTGCGGTGCCAGCGACCCGGCGGGGTGTCGCGCTCGGCGGCCACGTCGGTGAGCCAGAGGCGGTCGTAGCGCTCCTTGAGGTGACCGGCGCGCACCAGCACCTCGCCCAGCACGCCCGGGTCCGCGGACGGCGCGCCGGTCGCGTCGCCGTCGTCGTCGAGCGCGCTGACCAGCACCTCGCCGCCGCCGACGGGCCGGCCCACGCAGACGCCGGCGTCCGGCGCCGTGGCCGCGTCCCGGATCCCCTCGAGCGTGATGTCCGTGACGAGGAGGCACTCCGTCATCCCGTACGGGGTGTGCGGGGTCGCCGCCGGCATGAGCGCCGCCGCCGAGCCGAGCAGCTCCGCCGAGATCGGCGCGCCCGTCGACAGGAAGGTCCGCACCCGGGCGAGGGCCGCCCGGTCGGCGTCGTCGAGCGCGTCGGCGGTGTCGACGACGTTGAGGATCGCCGCCGGGGACAGGAAGACGATGCGCGCGTCGGACGCCGTCACGGCGTCGGCGACGGCCCGCGCGGTGAGCGTCGCGGGCGACGACACGTCCATCACCGGCGTCACCGACCGCGTGCCGAGCGCCGGCCCCAGCAGGGCGAACGGAGCGAACCCGGTGACGAGGCCCGTCTCGGGCCCGACGTCGAAGTGCGCGGCGAGCGCGTCGCGCAGCTCCGACAGCTCGGCGTGCCGGTAGACGACGCCCTTGGCCGGGCCGGTCGAGCCCGACGTGAACAGCACGGCGGCCTCGTCGTGCGGGCCGGGCTCCGGCGGCAGCGGGCGCCCCTCGCCCGCCCGGGCGACGTCGACCAGCTCGTGCGTCACCCCGAGAATCCGACGCACGGTGGGCGCCAGCGGCTCGGCCGAGATCCGCACCCCCGGCCAGCCCAGCGCCCGCGCCGCGGCCAGGCCCTTGCGCTGCGCGACCACGAACCGCGGCCACGCCCCCCGCTGCGCCCGCGTCAGCCCGCGCACGCCCAGCCCGGCGTCGGCCACCACCACGACGGCCCCGATCCGCAGGCACGCGTACACCAGCGCCGTCAGCGTCGGGCCCGGCTCCACCAGCAGCGACACCCGGTCGCACCGCCGCACGCCGATGCCGTGCAGCCCGGCGGCGATGCGCCGCACCTGCCGGTCCAGCGCCCGCCAGCTCGCCGTGAACGGACGCCCGTCCGCGCCGTCCGCCGTCGTGGAGGCCGTCATGTCCAGCACGGCCGCCGCGTCGTCGTCGGCCCGCGCGTCCAACGCCGCCCACAGCGGCACGAACGGTGTCGTGGAGTCGTCCGACGAAGCGGGCGGCGGGGTGATGCTCGAGGCGGAGGGGTCGGGGACCTCCGCCGACAGCGAGGACAGCCACGACAACACCGAAGGAGCCCAGTCGACGTCCTCGGCGATGAGATGACCAGCCTCGGCGAACCGGTGCACGTGCGCGTGCGGCAGGCGGCGCACGAGGTCGTCGAGGTACCGGTCGGAGAAGATCGGGTCGTGCGGCCCCCACAGCAGGACGGCAGGCACGGTGAGCCGGGCGACGCCGGCGGCGATGCGGTCCAGCTCGGCCGCGCTGGGGTGCGCGGCGCTTGTGGGGATGTCGGCGACGAAACCCTCGATGCCGTCGCGCTCGTGGGCGGCGAGGTAGGGCAGGCGGTAGGCCGCGGCGACGTCGGCGGCCAGCCGCGGACGGGCCAGCGACAGCGTCGTCTCCAGGAAGGCGCGGGTGGTGCGCGTGCCGAGGCGGTGCACGGGCCCGGCGAGCGCGAGGCGCAGCGGCGCGGGCACCGGCGCGTCGTCGGGCTGGTGCACGGCGGTGTTGAGCAGCGCGACGCCGGCGAGCAGGTCGGGGTGGTCGACGGCCCAGCCGAGCGAGACGACGCCGCCCCAGTCGTGGCCGAGCGTCACGACCGGCCCCGTCAGGCCGAGCGCGTCGGTGAAAGCGCCGAGGTCGGCGACGCGGCGGGCGAGCGGCCGGTGCTCGCCGGAGCGCTGGGACAGGCCCATCTCGAGCTGGTCGACGGCGACGACGCGCCAGGCGGGCGCGCCGGCGTCCGCGGCGTCCAGCGCGTCGGCGACGAGCCGCCGCCACAGGTACGACCAGGTGGGGTTGCCGTGCACGGCGAGCACGGTGCCGACGGGCTCGTGCCCGCGCGCGGCCAGCTCGGGCCCGTTGTCGAGGTAGTGCCACGACGCGCCGCGCGCGTCGGTGAGCACGTGGCTGTGGCGCGGGTCGAGGCCGGGCAGGCCCGGCGGCACGGTGTCGGCGGGGCGGGGGGTCGGGGCGGGCACGCCCGTCACCACGCGAGCTCCAGCATCGCCGTGTTGATGCCGGACCCGACGCCCATGAGCAGCACGCGGTCGCCGGCGCTCAGCGAGTCCTGCTGCTCCACGAGGGTGATGGGGACGGACGCGGGCCCGACGTTCCCCAGCCGCTCGTACGTGGTGGGCACCTTGGCCCGGTCCAGGCCGACGGCCTCGACGATGGCGTCGGTGTGCACGCGCGACACCTGGTGGGTGACGTAGCGATCCATGCGCGCCCAGTCCCAGTCGGCGACCGCGTCCTTCCAGGCGTCGACGACGAGCTCGAGGCCGCCCTCGAGCAGCGCCTTCGCGTCGGTGAACATGCCCTCGGTGCTGCCGACGCACAGGTCGTGGAACTGCGTCGCGGCGCGCGTGACGCCGCCGAGGACGCGGTGGCCCTCCGGATGCTCGTCCGTCCGCCCCAGCACGGCAGCGGCGGAGCCGGAGCCGAGGGTGAGCGAGGCGAACTCCTGCATGAAGTCGTCGCGGCCGCGGTCCTCCTGCAGGAGCCGCTCGATGGTGCGGTCGTGGATGACGTCGGCGTCCTCGCCGTCCACCACGACGGCGTACCGGACCTGGCCGGACTCGATCATCCCGGCGGCGAGGCTCATGCCGTTGATGAAGCCCAGGCAGGCGTTGGCGACGTCGAAGTTCACGGCCGACGACGGCAGCCCGAGCCCGTGGTGCAGCCGCACCGCGACGGACGGCTCGAGGTGCCGGCGCGTCACGGACGTGTTGATGAGCAGGCCGACGTCGGCGGGCTCGACGCCCGCGACGGTGAGCGCCTCGCGCCCGGCGGCGACGGTCGCGTCGTCGACGTCCTCGTCGGCGGCCCAGGCGCGCCGCTCACGCACGCCGGCGACGCGCTCCAGCAGCGTGGTGGGGAGCCGCAGCCGGCGGAGCGCGGGGGCGAGCCGCTGCTGCACGGCGGCCGAGGTCCGCACCCCGGCCGGGATCCTGCTGGTCACGGCCAGCAGGGAGACCCCTGCGAACCTGGTGGTGGCGTTTCCTGACACACGAGCTCCAGACGACCGGTCGTGCGCGAGCGCACGGAGCCGGCTCAGCGACGAGTTGGCGGGGTCGCGCGACCCCGGCCCCGCGACGTTACGACGTCCGGGGCGCGCCCGCCGTTCCAACCCCGCGATGTGGGATCGGCCACGCAGGGTTCACCCGCGGCGCGCCCGGGTCGCGCAGCCGTCCCTCACGCCGCGCCGAGGACGTCCAGCGTCCACGCGTGCTCGAACGCGATCTCCTCCCAGCGCGCGTACCGCCCGGAGACGCCGCCGTGCCCGGCGGACATCTCGATCTTGAGCAGCGCCGGGGCGCCGGCGGCCCGCAGCCGCGCGACCCACTTGGCGGGCTCCACGTACAGCACGCGGGTGTCGTGCAGCGACGTCGTCGCCAGCACCCGCGGGTACGCGGACGCGTCGTCGGGCACGTTCTCGTACGGCGCGTACCCCTTCATCCGGGCGTACACCTCGGCGTCGTGCAGGGGGTCGCCCCACTCGTCCCACTCGACGACGGTGAGCGGCAGGGTGGGGTCGAGCATCGAGGTGAGCGCGTCGACGAACGGCACGCCCGCGAGCACGCCCACGAACAGGTCGGGCGCCAGGTTGAGCGCCGCGCCCACCGTGAGCCCGCCCGCGCTGGCGCCGTCGGCCACCATCCGCTCCGGCGACGTCCAGCCCGTCTCCACGAGGTGCCGCGCGCACGCGACGAGGTCGCTGAAGGTGTGCTCCTTGGCCGCGAGCTTCCCGTCGTCGTACCAGTGCCGGCCCAGCTCGCCGCCGCCACGCACGTGCGCGACGGCGAAGACGACGCCGCGGTCCAGCAGGCTGAGGCGCGGGACGGAGAAGTACGGGTCGATGCTCGTCTCGTACGCGCCGTACGAGTACAGCAGCAGCGGTGCGGGCTCGGCGCGCGTGCCGGAGCCGTCGAGCGTCACCGCGTCGCGCCGCCACACCAGGCTGATCGGCACCCGCGTGCCGTCCTGGGCCGTCGCCCACTCGCGGTGCTGCGCGTAGTCGGCCGGGTCGTAGCCGCCCAGCACGGGCTGCCGCTTGCGCACGTGCCGCTCGCCCGTGGCGAGGTCGACGTCCACCACCGTGGCGGGCGTGACGAACGACGTGTGCTGCACCCGCAGCAGCGGCTGCTCCCACGTGGGGTTCGCGTCGAGGGCCACCGAGAACAGCGGCTCGTCGACGTCGATCTCCCGCGCCGTCCACGACTGCTCGCCCGTCGTGCGCGCCAGGTCGACGACCGCGACCCGCGGCAGCGCCTCGCGCCGCAGGCTCAGCACCACGTGGCGCGCGAAGGCGTCCACGCCCTCGAGGCGCACGTCCGGGTCGTGGGGCACGACGACGCGCGCCGCGGCCGGGTCCAGGGCACCGGCGGCGCCGTCGTCGCCCGCGCGGGCCGGGACGTCCGCCACGACCAGCTCGAAGTTCTCCGCGCCGTCGTTGTGCAGCACGAGCAGCGCGTCGCGGCCCGCGCCGTCGCCGTCGCCCAGCACGGCGTGCTCGACCGTGTACTCGACGTCGTCCCGCCGCTCCCAGACCACGCGGAACTCGCCCGTGGGGTCGTCCGCCTCCAGGACGCGCGCCTCGCTGGTCGTCTTGGACCCCGCCTCGATCACCAGGTAGCGGCGCGAGCGCGTGAGCCCGACGCCGATCCAGAACCGCTCGTCGGGCTCCTCCAGCACCAGCACGTCGTCCGACGCCGGCGTGCCGACCTCGTGCCGCCAGATCCGGTAGGGCCGCCACGCGTCGTCGACCGTGGGGTAGAAGACGTACCGGCCGTCGGGCGTGAGCACGGCGCCCGGGAACGTGCCCTCGACGACGTCGGGCAGGTCCGCGCCCGTCGTCAGGTCGCGCACGCGCAACGTGAACCGCTCGTCGCCCTGGGTGTCGACGGCGTAGGCGAGCCGCGCGCCGTCCTCGGACACGTCGAACGAGCCGAGGGAGAAGAAGTCGTGCCCGTCCGCCGCGACGTTCTGGTCGAGCAGCACCTGCTCGCCGGGCGGCACGGAGCCCGCCTCGATCTGCGGGGGCGCCCACTCCCCCGCGGCGGGCACACGCGCGTGGATCGGGTACTGCCGGCCCTCCTCGGTGCGCGTGTAGTACCAGGACCCGCCCATCCGCACGGGCACCGACAGGTCGGACTCGAGCGTGCGCGCCTTGATCTCGTCGAAGACCGCCTGCCGCAGCGGCGCCAGGTGCGCCAGCCGCGCCTGGGTCCACGCGTTCTCCGCCTCCAGGTGCGCCAGCACCTCGGGGGAGGACTTGTCGCGCAGCCACTCGTAGTCGTCGACGAACTCGTCGCCGTGGTGCCGGCGCACGGTGGGGCGGCGCTCCGCCACGGGAGCGCGGTCGGGGACGGGGTCAGGGGAGGCGTCGTCGGTGGCGTCGAGGTCTGCGGGGGCGGTCAGGTCGTCGGGCACCCGGCCAGCCTAGGTCCGCGACGGCGAGGACCGGATTCCGCCCGCACGATGCCGGACTGTGACCTGGATCTGTCATTTGGGTCACATTTTCGTGGCTACACTCGCGGCACGCTCGCGAAACGCCGCGGATACATGGGGCCTTTAGTGTCCCTGCATCGACGGGGTGAGCGGGTGGAACCCCGGGCTCGCCCCGGGGGAACGACATCGACACACGGAGGACCCGGCCGATGACGACGGACCGACCGACCAGGGCGATCGCGCTGCGCCGCACGGTGGCAGCGCTTGCGATCGCCCTCGCCCCTGCCGTGCTCGCCTCGCCACCAGCGCAGGCAGCCCCAGGAGCGGACGCGGCGCACACCAGCAGCGCCGCCACCAGCACCACCGCTACCAGGCTCGCGACCGACGTCGCGACCGACTGCAAGCCCGACGACTCGACCGCTTGCGTCGCCGTCGTCGTCATGAACGACGCGGGCGACCGGATCGCCGACGCCGAGGTGACCATCACCGGTCCGGGCGGCTTCGACGAGACCGTCACCACCACGGCGGACGCCCCCGCGTCGGTGGCGGTGCCCGAGGTCGGCCGCTACACCCTCACGCTCGATCCCGCGTCTCTGCCCGCGGGCGAGCAGCTGCCGGACGGTGCGTCGACCGAGCTCCAGGTCACCGCCCAGACCGGCGGCACCGGACGGGCCGCGTTCCAGGTCGGCGGCGAGGCGGTGGCTCCCGAGAGCCCCAGCGCCGAGGCCACCACGACGGCACCGGGTGGCGACGAGGGCACCGACGCCGGGACCGGCACCACCACCGAGGGCGACGGCGTCGCGACGGCGCCGGAGGGCGACGCCTCCGAGCGGGCGTTCTCCTGGGGCCAGGTGTGGCAGCAGTTCGGCTCCGGCATCCGCTTCGGCCTGCTGCTCGCCCTCGCGTCCATCGGGCTCAACCTCGTCTTCGGCACCACCGGGATGTCGAACTTCGCCCACGGCGAGCAGTTCGCCCTCGGCGCCGCGCTCGGCTTCATCGCCATCAACCAGATGGGCATGTCGATCTGGGTCGGGGGCCTGCTGACCATCGCCGTCTGCGCCCTCACGGGCGTCGCGCAGGACGCCGCCATCTGGCGGCCGCTGCGCCGCCGGGGCACCCCGGTGATGCAGCTGATGATCGTCTCGATCGGCTTGTCGATCACGCTGCAGTACGTGATCCAGCTCCTCATCGGCGGCGGGTCGGAGCGCATCCTGTCGGCCAACCCGCGGCCCCTGACGCTGCTGGGGATCACGCTCAGCACCACGTCGTGGATCTCGATGGCGGTCGCGCTGGTGTGCCTGATCGGCTTCGCGCTCTTCCTCACCCGCACCCGGCTGGGCCGGGCCACCCGCGCCGTGTCCGACAACCCGGCGTTGGCCTCGGCCACCGGCATCGACCCCGACAAGGTGGTCCGCGTTGTGTGGATCCTCGCCACCGCGTTCGCCGCGCTGGCCGGGCTGATGTGGGGCATCTCGTTCGGGTCGTTCAACTGGCAGCTCGGCGTGCAGCTCCTGCTGCTGATGTTCGCCGCCGTGACGCTCGGCGGCCTCGGCACCGCGTTCGGCGCCCTCGTCGGGTCGATCCTCATCGGCCTCGTGGTCGAGCTGTCCAACCTCGTGATCCAGAGCGACCTGCGGTACGCGTCGGCGCTCGTGATCCTCATCCTCGTGCTCCTGATCCGGCCGCAGGGCATCCTGGGCCGCCGCGAGCGGATCGGCTGAAGGGAGACCGACCATGGACGAGTTCCTCAGAATCCTCACCCAGTCGCTCGCCGAGCTCATCGCCCCGACGACGGCCGCGTACGCGCTCGCCGCCATCGGGCTCAACCTGCACTTCGGGTACACCGGGCTGCTCAACATGGGCCAGGCCGGCTTCATGCTGCTGGGCGCCTACGGCTTCGGCATCGCGACGATCGCGGGGGCGCCGTTCTTCCTCGCGCTGCTCGTCGCCCTGGTCGCGGGCCTGATCTTCGCGCTGCTGCTCGGCATCCCGACGCTCCAGCTGCGCGGCGACTACCTGGCGATCGTCACCATCTCCGCCGCGGAGATCATCCGGTGGATCGGGCGGTCCACCTGGCTGCAGGAGTGGACCGGCGGGGCCTCCGGCCTCCAGGGCCGCAACTACAAGGGCACCTTCCAGGACCTGTCACCCCTGCCCGACGGCCGTACCGTCATCGGGCCGCTCGAGTACATCAACACCGGGTCCGACTCCTGGTGGACGCGGATCTTCGCGTGGGGCGTCGTCGCCCTGGCCCTGCTGTTCGTCTGGCTCGTCACCCGTAGCCCCTGGGGCCGCGTGCTCAAGGGCATCCGCGAGGACGAGGACGCCGTGCGGGCGCTCGGCAAGAACGTGTACTCGTACAAGCTGCAGTCGCTGGTGCTGGGCGGCATGCTCGGCGCCCTCGGTGGCGTCCTCTACGTGCTGCCGATCACCATCGCCCCCGACGCGATGGGCCGCACGATGACGTTCTTCGTGTGGACGGTGCTGCTGCTCGGCGGGGCCGCCACCGTCTTCGGTCCGGTGCTCGGCGCCATGATCTTCTTCGGCGCCTACATGTTCATGCGCACCGGGATGCGCGCCCTGTCCGAGAACACCGGGGTGGGGGACGTCATCAGCACCACCAACGTGGAGCAGATCGGCGGCATGCTGGTGGGTATCACGCTGATGCTCCTCGTGATCTTCAGGCCGCAGGGCATCCTCGGGAACAAGAAGGAGCTGGCCTTCAATGTCCGCTGACATGTCCGAAGAGACCACGTCCGGCCAGGCTCACGACGCGGCCGGCCCGCCCGAGTCCGTCGTCGACGCGGCGGCCGCGGCCGCCGTCGCCCCCACCTCGGCCGTCGCCGCCGAGGCGCGCGACGATCTCTCGCAGGTCGAGCCCGTCGTGGGGGCGCCCAAGCCGGACGCCATCCTCGTGGCCGACGACGTCGTGCGCCGTTTCGGCGGCATGACGGCGGTCGACGTCGAGCACCTCGAGGTGCAGCGGGGCGCGATCACGGCGCTCATCGGCCCGAACGGCGCCGGGAAGACGACGTTCTTCAACCTGCTCACCGGCTTCGACACGCCCGAGAGCGGTCGCTGGAGCTTCGAGGGGAAGTCGCTCGCCGGCAAGAGCGGGGCGCGCGTCGCCCAGTCGGGGATGGTCCGTACGTTCCAGCTCACGAAGGCTCTGTCGCGGCTCACGGTGCTGCAGAACATGCTGCTCGCGTCCCCGAAGAACCCCGGCGAGCGCTTCTGGCTCTCCTGGCTGCCGTTCACCTGGCAGGCGCACGAGAAGGAGGCCACCGAGAAGGCGATGGAGATCCTCGCCCGGTTCAAGCTCGACGCGAAGGCCGACGACTTCGCCGGGTCGCTGTCGGGCGGGCAGCGCAAGCTGCTCGAGATGGCGCGCGCCCTCATGACTGACCCGACGATGATCATGCTCGACGAGCCGATGGCGGGCGTGAACCCCGCCCTCGTGCAGTCCCTCCTGGGGCACGTGCAGGCGCTGCGCGACGAGGGCATGACGGTCCTGTTCGTCGAGCACGACATGCACGCCGTGCGGCACATCTCCGACTGGGTGGTGGTCATGGCGGAGGGCCGGATCGTGGCCGAGGGGCCGCCGGCGACGGTCATGCAGGACCAGGCCGTGGTCGACGCCTACCTGGGCGCCCACCACGACACCGACCTGGGCGACGACTCCCTGCTCGACCCCGAGATCCTGGCCCGCCTCGAGGCCGAGGAGGAGAAGCGATGAGCGACACCTCGACACTCACGACCCCCACGCACCCCGGCGGCGTCCCCGAGGGGAAGGAGCTCCTGCTGCGGGCCGACAACCTCGTCGCGGGCTACCTCCCCGGGGTGCACATCCTCGACGGCTGCTCGATCGAGGTGGGCAAGGGCGAGCTGGTGGGGATCATCGGCCCCAACGGCGCCGGCAAGTCCACGCTGCTCAAGGCGCTGTTCGGGCTGGTGAAGATCCACTCCGGCACCGTGACCCTCGGCGGCGACGACATCACCGGCATGAAGGCCAACACCCTCGTGGCGCGCGGCGTCGGGTTCGTGCCGCAGACCAACAATGTCTTCCCGTCGTTGTCGGTCGAGGAGAACATGCGGATGGGGGTGTACCTGCGCCCGAAGGTGTTCGACGAGCGCTGGTCGTTCATCCGCGACCTGTTCCCCGTGCTGCACGAGCGCCGCACCCAGCGGGCGGGCGCCATGTCCGGCGGCGAGCGGCAGATGGTGGCGATGGCCCGGGCGCTCATGATGAACCCGTCCGTGCTGCTGCTCGACGAGCCGTCGGCGGGCCTGTCCCCGGTGCGCCAGGACGAGACGTTCCTACGCACCCGGATGATCAACAAGGCGGGCGTGTCGATCATCATGGTGGAGCAGAACGCCCGCCGCTGCCTGCAGATCTGCGACCGCGGCTACGTGCTCGACCAGGGCAAGGACGCGTACACCGGCACCGGGCGCGAGCTGCAGTCCGACCCGAAGGTCATCTCCCTCTACCTCGGCTCCCTGGCGGAGGACACGAAGTAGCCCGCCGAGGTAGTACCGAACCTGCCGAGGTAGTACCGGACCTGCCGAGGTAGTACGCACGAGACACGACGACGGCGGCCGCTCGGGTGAGCGGCCGCCGTCGTCGTCGCGGACGAGCGGGACAGGGGGTCAGGCGGTCAGCCCGAGCAAGGCCCGCCGTCGCGCCGCGAGGTAGGCGCCCCGGATGAGGTGCTCGAGCGCCTCCGGGTCGCCCAGGTCCTCCCACCGGACACGGACGACGATCCATCCCGCGTCTTCGAGCGCGCGCTGCCGCGCGGCCTCGGCGCGGCGGACCTCCTCGGGGTGGTCCTCGTACTTGAGCTCCCCGTCGAACTCGACGGCGAGCCTGATGTCCTCCCACCCCAGGTCCACGTAGAAGGTCCCCCGCGCCGTCAGGACCTCGAGCTGGCACCCGGGCCGTGGAAGCCCGGCGTCCGACGCGGCGAGCCTCGCCACCGACTCTCCGGGCGAGCCCGACCGCGGGTCGCACAGGTCGAGGATCTCGCGCGCACGCACGACACCCCGTTTTCCCCGCGACGCCGACATGATGCGCGAGACCTCCCCCGGGTCGGCGCCCAGCCGGAACATCGAGTCGCACGCGACGAGAGCACCGTCGCGCGGGAGGGTGCGGATGCAGTCGACGAGAGTGCGGGCGAGAGACGTCACCGGCACCCCGCGCACCGAGGCGCGGTCCCGGGGAGGCATCGGGGTGTGATGGCGCCGCACCGAGGGCTCGTGGTGCTCGTCCACGTGCGGGTTGGCCTCCCGCGTCACATGGACCAACGGCGGCGTCCGGTAGGTCCATGCACCGTGCAGCATCGCGGCGGTGTCGTGACTGAACCAGAGGGGCGTCGCCGCGCTCTCGGTGAGTCGCCCCACGAGCCCCAGCAGCGCGACGTCGTGCCCCGGCTCGCGGCCGTCGTCGACGTGCTCGAGCGCGAGAGCGTCCGGCACCAGCGGAGGCTGCGCGGCGTCGGCCGAGCGCATTCCGACCAACGGCGACCCAGGCGCCCTCATCGACTCCAGAATCCCCGCGATACGCCGGATCGCCGGGAGGTGCTCGGCTTCTCTCATGAGTAGACCCTGGTCGCTCAGGACCATCCAGATCCTTCGCACGCCTCAGCCTGTGGACGAACCCGTTCTGGGGGCAGGCTGGCGGGCCCAGGGTGCGCCACGACGTCCTTCCGCGTCCTGGGGAATTACCGCGCCGCCATCTGTACTACCTCGACGAGATCCGTACTACCTCACCAGGATTCGCACTACCTCGGCGCCGGCCGTACTACCTCGGCCGGAGCGGTACTACCTCGGCATCACGGGTTCGACCTCGGCGGCGGCGTGGCGACTCCGGGCACGGCGACGGCCCGGCCGCTCTGCGCGAGCGTCCGGGCCGTCGTGTGACGAGGTCAGCGAGCGAGGATCACTCCTCGATCTTGCCCTCGATCTGCCGCTGGTAGGTGTAGGTGTTGTCGGCGCCGTACTTGTAGATGCCGATGAAGGCGGACGTCGGGTCGTTCGACTCGTTGAGCGGCCCGATGCCGGACTTGCCGACGTAGTGGATGTCGTCGCCGGCCTCGAGCGCCTTGACGCCCTCCTCGAAGGTCTTCACCTCGGTGCCGCCGTCGGCACCGGACACCGCGCGGATGTTCTTCGAAATGGTCTCGCCGTCCGTCGCTCCGCCCTTCACCGCGGCCAGCGCGGCGAGGACAGTCGCGTCGTACGACTCGGCGGAGTACGAGAAGTCCTCGAGCTCGCCGTCCTCGTTCTCGGAGTACCAGGTCGTGAGCTGCTCGCGGAAGGCGTCGTCCGCCTGCGCGCCGGGCAGCGTGCCCTGCACTCCGGCGAGGGTGCCCTTGTCGAAGGCGTCGCCGTAGTTGGAGAGGTTGCCGTCCACGAAGTACGTGGTGCCGTCGAAGTCCCAGCCCTGCGACACGAGCTCGTTGACGATCGCGGTGGTCTCCTCGAACGCGACGATCGAGATGGCGTCCGGCTTCTGCGCGAGCAGGTCGGTCACCTGGGCGCCGAAGTTGGTCTCGCCCGGCGCGAACTCGTGGCCCTCGCCGTTGCCGCCGTAGACCGCCTCGCAACCACCGGCCTCGAGCGCCTCCTGGATGTAGTCGCGCAGGCCGTTGCCATAGGCCTCGTTCTGCACGAGGAAGCCGACCTTGCAGTGGCCGTCGCCCATGATGAGGTCGGCGTGCGCCGGCCCCTGGACGGTGTCCGGCGGGGCGGTGCGGGCGAAGAACTCGCCGTACCCCGACAGGTCTGCCGCCGTGTTCGCGGGCGAGATCTGCATGACGCTCGCCTCGGCGAACTGGTCGACCACGCCGAGGGACACGGCCGACGATGCCGCGCCGATCACGACCGAGACACCCTTGCCGATGAGGTCGGTGGCGGTGCTGGTCGCCACCGAGAGGTCGGTGCTGTCGCCGGAGTCGCCCCACTCGACGCTCACGTCGTTGCCGAGGACGCCGCCGGCGGCGTTGATGTCGTCGATCGCGAGACCGACACCGGCGATCTCCGGCGGCCCGAGGAAGGCGAGGGTGCCCGTGACCGGCAGGATCGTGCCGATCTTCAGCGGCTCGGCGGAGCCGCCGCCGCCCTCGCTGCTGTCGCCGCTCCCGCCGTCGGACGAGGCGCAGGCTGCGAGGCCGAGGCTGAGGACTGCCGCGAGGGCCATGCCCTTGGCGGCCGTGGTGCGTCGGATCATGCTGTTCCCCTTTTGGAGGTAGGACATTCGCGGCTCAACACCGCATTCAGTGCCGCTGAACGTAGCGAGACTGTATGTCGCGGACGTGTCGCGCGGGTCCCTCCCGGCAGATCGTGACGAACCTGTAACCTGCGTCACACCCGGCCTCGTGAGCCCCCGCGTCAGGCGCGGAACTGCGTGAACGACGCGGTGGCCGGGTCCGCCCCCGTGCGCCCCTCGACGCCGGCCTCCAGAGCGTCGATCGCGGCGACCTGATCGGCCGACAGCTCGAACGAGAAGACGTCCAGGTTCGTGGCCTGCCGCGCGGCCGACAGCGACTTGGGGATGACGATCCGCCCCTGCTGCACCGCCCACCGCAGCACGACCTGCGCGGGCGTGACGCCGAGCTCCGCCGCCGCGGCGACGACGGCCGGCGCGTCCAGGTCGGCGCCGCGGCCGAGCGGCGAGTACGCCTCGACGGCGACGCCGAGCTCGACGCAGCGACGCTGGACCGCGGCCTGCTGGAACGTGGGGTGCACCTCGACCTGGTTCACGGCGGGCACGACGTCGGTCTCCGCGACGAGCCGGTCGAGGTGCTCCACCAGGAAGTTGGACACCCCGATCGCGCGCACGGCGCCCTCGGCGAGCAGCTTCTCGAACGCGCGCCACGTCTCGACGTACAGGTCCTTGCTCGGCACCGGCCAGTGGATCAGGTACAGGTCGACCTGGTCGACGCCGAGCGCGCGGCGGGAGTCCTCGAACGCACGCAGCGCCTGCTCGTACCCCTGGTCGCCGTTGCGGAGCTTGGTGGTGACGAAGACGTCCTCGCGGCGCAGCCCCGACGCGCGCAGCGCCGCGCCGACGCCCGCCTCGTTGTAGTAGCCGGCGGCGGTGTCGACGTGCCGGTAGCCGAGCTCGAGCGCCTGCTCGACGTTGGCCTGGGTGCCGTCGTCGGGCACCTGGAAGACGCCGAGGCCGACCTGGGGGATCTCGACGTCGCCGGACAGGGGGAGGGAAGGCACGGAGGAAGTGGTCATGGCTCCTTTGTATCGGCCCCCGCCGACGCCGCGTCCACCGACGCGACCACCCTGTGGACAGCCGGTGCGGCAACACTGGTGCGCGTGCTCGCGCTCGCGTACCGTTGTCCCCGTTGCAGTGCCTCGCTCGATCCGGACGGTCTCCCGTCCGCGCCACGGCGATCGCGTCGGAAGGACTGATGCGGTCACCCGGCGGACCTTGGTCTCAAGAGTTGACGACGATTCACCGTGATGCGCGATCTCGACGGTCGAGGTCGTCGACACCTCTTGAAGGAGTAAGCATGGCCACCGGAACCGTGAAGTGGTTCAACAGCGAGAAGGGCTACGGCTTCATCGCCCCCGAGGACGGCTCGGCCGACGTGTTCGTCCACTTCTCCGCCATCCAGTCCCAGGGCTACCGGTCCCTGGACGAGGAGCAGCGCGTGGAGTTCGACGTCACGCAGGGCCCGAAGGGCCCGCAGGCGGAGAACGTCCGCCCGCTCTGATCTCACCGCCCGGCCGGCTGACGCCGGCCGCGTGAGTCGCACGGCCCGCACCCCGCTCGTCGGGGTGCGGGCCGTCGCCGTTCCCGGGAACGCCGGCCCCGACGCGATCGTTGGACCGTCATGGGATTCCTCGACCGACTCCTCGGCAGAACTCACGACGAGCGCTCGTACCACGGCGTTCCCGGCCGGCCCGACGACGCCCGGCCGCGCACCGGCGAGGCGCCGGGGAAGCACGGCTACGCGCCGTACCCCGGCCAGCAGCCCGCCGGCCGGCCCGGCACCGGCGTCCCCGCCGCCCACCGCGACCCCGACGAGGTGGCCGTCGAGCGCTACCGCTACCTGCTGCGCACCGCGCCGCCGGACGCGGTCGAGCAGGCGCACGCCGAGGCGTTCTCCCGCCTGACGCCCGAGCAGCGCCGCCGCGTGCTCGACGAGCTCGGCTCCGGCCTCCCGCCCGCCGAGCGCGCGACCTCGGACGACCCGCAGGCCCTCGCCCGCATGGCCACGCGCGCCGAGATGCGGAACCCCGGCACGCTGGAGCAGTCCTTCCGCGGCCAGGGCGGCTACGGCGCGCGCGGTCCGGGCTTCGGGTCGATGGTCGGCTCCAGCCTGCTCGGCACCGTCGCGGGCGTCGTCATCGGCTCGGCCGTCGCGAACGCGCTCTTCGGCCCGGCCTTCGGCGACCCTTCGCAGGACTTCGCCGGCGACGCGGGCTCCGACGCCGGGGCCGAGGGTGGCGACGCCGGGGGTGACGCAGGAGCCGACGCCGGTGGGGAGGCCGGGTACACCGAGGCCGCGGGCGCGGACCCCGGCTACGACGGTGGCGGTGACGCCGGCGGGTTCGGCGACTTCGGGGGCGACTTCGGAGGCGGCGACTTCGGGGGGTTCTGAGCCTCGTCGGCGGGTTTCGACCGGCTCAACCAGCGACCGCCCGCTCGCACAGCCCGAGGAAGGCGCCGAGGCGGCCGAGGCCCTCGGGGGTGTGCGGCAGGTAGTCGGTGAGCTCGGGCGACCTCACGACGATCGCGCACCACTGCCCGCGCGAGACCGCGACGTTGATCCGGTGCCGGGACAGCAGGAACCCGGTGCCGCGGGGCACGTCGTGGGGCGACGACGCCGCGAGCGTGACGATCGCGACCGGCGCCTCGGTGCCCTGGAACCGGTCGACCGTGCCCACCCGCACGCCCCCGAGCCCCGCGTCGTCGAGCGCGCGCCGCACCGCCCACACCTGGGCGTTGTAGGCGGCGAGCACGACGACGTCGCGCGGCTCGAGCTGGCGCGCGGGCCGCCCGGCGCCCGGGGTCCAGGACCGCCCGACGACGGCGGCCGCCTGCCGCACCACCTCCTGCGCCTCCTCGGGCGACGCGACGCCGCGGCCCTCGTGCCGCACGGGCACGTGGTGCACGCCCGGGGCCACACCGTCGAGCCGCCGGTCGGCCGCGGTCTCGTGGGCCTGCAGCCGGCCCTCGTACGCCAGCTGGGACACGGCCTCGCAGAGCGCAGGGTGCATCCGCCACGACCGCGAGAGGAAGTACCCGAGCCCCGGCGGCAGCACGTCGCGGCCGTCGACGAGCCAGCCGAGGGCGGACCGGTCGACGGGCTCGGGATGGCGCCCGCGGCTGACCTGCGGCAGCTGCTGCGGGTCGCCCAGGAGCAGCAGACGACGCGCGGACCGGGAGACCGCGATGGTGGACGCGAGCGAGAACTGTCCCGCCTCGTCCACGACAAGCAGGTCGAGGTCGTCGTCCGGCCAGCGGCCGGGGTGGGCGAAGTCCCAGGCCGTGCCGCCGACGACGCCGGGGCCGCGGCGGGAGAACTCGGCGAGGTCGTCCCCCGACAGCTCCGCGCAGGGCGACGCGGTGTGCCCCGAGCCGTCCGCCTGTCGCTTCTTGGCCACCCGGTCGGCGGGCACGCCCGCCTTCTCCACCACGGCGCGCAGCATGTTCTCCACGGCCGCGTGCGACTGCGCGACCACCCCGACGCGCCAGCCCTCGGCGACCAGCGCGGCGATCACGTGCGAGCCGACGTGCGTCTTGCCGGTGCCGGGCGGGCCCTGCACCGCGAGGTACGAGCGGTCGAGGTCGCGGGTCGCCGCGAGGACCGCGGCGGTGAAGTCGCCGCCCGGGACGTCGGGCAGCGGGACGCCGCCGGCCAGGCGCGGGGGGCGGCGGCGCAGCAGGTCCGCGGCCGGGCCGTCGGGCAGCGCACGGTCGGCGTCCCAGGCCGCCAGCGCGCGCCCTGCCACCTCCTCGAGCGCCTGCTCCTGCGGGTCGGCGCGCGGGCCGCTCGACGGGGTGAGCGCCATCGGCAGCGCGTCGAAGGTCTCGGCCCCGACGCGCACCTGCTCGCGGAGCAGCAGCACGTCCCGCTCCCCCGCGTCCGTCGGGCGGCGCACCGCGTCGACGATCGTCGCGCCGCCGTGGAAGCCGCGCACGGCGTTCGCCGGCACCGTCACGGCGTCGGGCGCGGGGGCGTCGTAGAGCACGAACGGCACGGAGCCCACGCCGAGCTCCGAGCCCTCCGACAGGCGGCCGACCAGCTCCAGGACCCGCGCCGGCGCGCGCCGCCCGTCCTCGACGAGCCAGTCCTGGACCACCGCCGCGCGTTCCACGTGAAACGTGTTCCGGCGGCCCTGCCACTCGTCCGGCGGCAGCTCCAGCCGCGAGTAGTGCTCGTGCCAGAACGGCTTGCTCTCCCGGCGCCAGTAGCCCAGCGACGCACCGATCATCGCGAGCGCCTGCGCCTCGTCGTCGCGGGCACCGCGGTCCTCGCCGACGCGGTCCCGCACCGCGGCCTCCAGGGCCAGGCGCCGCTCGCGGGCCTCGCGCGTCGCCGCCTGACGGGGCGTCTCCTCGGCCGGCACGGCGCCGGCCTCCTCGGCGCGGTCGGCGGTGGCGCCGGCCGCCGCCGGGGCGCCCTCGCGCGCGTCGACGACGTCGGCGGCGGAGCGCAGCCAGTCGAAGAGCCGCAGCGTGGAGACGCAGTCGTACCGGTTGTAGTCGGCGATGTCGCGCAGCAGGGCGTCGGCCTCGTCGTGCCGGCCGGCGTCGCGCAGGGCCGTGTACTCGGCGTACGCGACGATGGACGCGGCCGCGGTGGTGACGTCGCCCGACCGCAGGTCGTCGCCCATGTACAGCGGCTCGAGCTTCTTGATCGACTTGGAGCGGTCGGAGATCCGCAGCGACGACCGCACGACGGCGTAGAGGTCCACCAGCACGCCGTCGCGCAGCAGCTGGTCCACCTCCTCCTCGTAGACGCCGTGCCGGGCGGCGATGGACAGCAGGTGCACCCGCTCGTACGACGCGTAGTGGTACACGTGCAGGTCCGGGTACCGCCGCCGGCGCTCGGCGAGGTAGTCCACGAAGTCGACGAGCGCCTGCCGCTCCTGGGCGAGGTCGTGGGCCCAGAACGCGCGGAACGGTGGCGCCTCCCCCTCGACGTCGGGCCGCTCCACCAGCCCGAACAGGTAGTCGAGGCCGGTCTGCTGCCCCCACTGCTCGCCCTGCGGGTCGGACCACAGCGGGTCGCCCTCGAAGTCGAAGAAGACGTCGCCCGGGCTGGGGGGCGGGAGCCGGCGCACGGCGGACGGGTCCGGCAGCTGCCACCGGATGACGGCCGGCTCGCCGTGGTCGTCGTAGGCCACCTCGCCGTCCCACTCGCCCGTGCCGAACGCCCCCGTGCCGAGCTGCAGCCGCGCCTGGTCGCGCACGCGCTCGAAGCTGCGGGCCGGCATGCCCGCGGGCGGCTCCTCGGCCTTCGCGAGCTCGTCGATGGTCGTGATGCCGCCCGCGACGAGGCGCGTGCGCTGCTGCTCGTAGACGCCGCCCACCAGCAGGACGTCGCGGTGCTCCGCCGCCTGCTCGGCGCAGGCGGGGCACCGGCCGCAGGCGGTGAACCGCTCGTCGACCCACGCGAGCGGCCCGTCGTCGGCGCGGTGCGCGGCGACGACCTCCCGCAGCCGTGCGCGTCGCTCCTGGAGGACGGGCAGCAGCTCGGCGAGCCGGTGGGAGCTGGTGACGCGGGTGCCGAGCACCAGGTGCACGGCGTCGGTCGGGTCGACGTGCGCGGCGGCGAGCTGGTCGGCGTACGCCGCGAGCTGCAGCAGCGCGGTCACCTTGGCCCGCCGCGCCAGCTTGGTCTCGAGGACGGCGTAGCGCGGCAGGACGCCGGCGGCGTGCTCCCCCGGGCGCCCCGGACCGACGTCGGGGTCGCCCAGCGGGTCGCGCACGAGGAAGTCGGCCCGGCCGTGGAACTCGCCGTCGAAGAACGAGGCCTGGGCGACGACGTCCGCCCCCGACTCGATCGCCGCGAGGGTCGCGCCGTGCGCTGCCTCCAGCCCGTCCCGCGTGAGCCGCGCCGGCGCCCCGACCTCGACGACGCCGCCGGGACCGCCGTCGGAGCGCCCGAAGCGGGCCACGTACTCGTCCAGGACGCGGCGCTCGTGCGCGTCGCCCAGCGCGGCCGTCCGCTCGAGCATCACGTCGGCCTCGCGCTCGCGCCGCGGCACCCGGCCGAGCAGCTCGTCGAGGCGGCGCAGCAGCCGGAACTCGCACTCGGCGGCCACGACCAGGTCGCTCGCGGAGTGCACGACGACGGGTTCGCCGGTGCCGTCGGTGCTGCGGTCCGCGTCCAGGAGGAACATGTCCCCGGTCTACCAGCGGCGACCGACACGCCTCACCGATCGTCGTGGGCGCTCGTGGGGCGCTGGTCCGCCCAGGGATAGCGCCAGACGAGCGCCCACCGCTCGTTCCCGGCCTTGCATGCAAGTTGGATGCAAGCGTAGGTTGCCCCGGGTGACCGTCTCCTCGACACCCGCGCCCACCCCGCCGACCCTCAGCGCCGCCGAGCGCGCGTACCAGCACACCAAGGCGAAGATCCTCTCGGGCGAGGCGGCCGGCGGCGTGCTGCTGTCGGAGGGCGACGTCGCGGCGGAGCTCGGCATCAGCCGCACCCCCGTGCACGAGGCGTTCCTGCGGCTCGACGCCGAGCGGCTGCTCGCCGTCGCGCCGCGGCGCGGGGCCGCCGTCGTGCCGATGGCCCCCGACGAGGCGCGCGACGTGCTGGAGATGCGCGAGGCCGTCGAGCGCTCCACCGCCCGCCGCGCGCTCGCGCACGGGCGTCCCGCGCCCGCCGTCGTCGACGAGCTGCGCGCGCACCTGGACACGCAGCGGCGGGCGGCCGCCGCGGACGACGTCGAGGCGTTCGTCGTCGCCGACTCGGCGTTCCACGGGGTGCTCGTGCGGGCGTCGCGCAACCAGACCGCGATCCAGTTCATGGGGCTGCTGCGCGACCGGCAGCTGCGGCTCATGTTCCAGCACCTGCAGGTCGGGGCGGACGAGGTCTCCGCCGCGCTCGCCGAGCACGAGGCGATGCTCGCCGCCGTCGAGCAGGGCGACGCCGACGCGTACTGCGACCTGCTGCACGACCACGTGCGCCGGCACCGGGGCATCCTGTGAGGCGCCCGTGGCTCGGCGCGTTCGCCGCGCTGTTCGTGTCGTCGTGGGCGGGCAACCAGTTCACCCCCGTGCTCCTCATGTACGAGGAGGTGCAGGGCTACGGCGACGCCACCGTCAACGCGTTCCTCGGCGTGTACGTGCTCGGCCTCGCTCCCGCGCTGCTCGTCGCCGGGACGCTGTCCGACCGGTACGGCCGTCGCCCCGTGATGCTCGCGGGCACGGTGATCGGCATGGCCGCCAGCGCGGTGCTGGCGTTCGGCGCGCTCGGCCCCGTTCCGATCTACGTCGGCCGCCTGCTCGCCGGGATCACGGTCGGGACGGCGACGTCGGTCGGCACGAGCTGGATCAAGGAGCTCTCGCAGGTCCCGTACGACCGCGCCGCGGACGCCGGCTCGGGCGCGCGCCGCGCGTCCCTCGCGTTCACGCTCGGGTCGGGCGTGGGCGCGCTCGTCGCCGGCGCGCTGGCGCAGTGGGGGCCGTGGCCCGAGGTGCTGCCGTTCGTGGTGCACGTGGTCGTCACGGCGCCGTTCCTCCTGGTCGTGCTCCGCACGCCGGAGTCGAACGCGTTCGGCGGCGAGGCCGGGCCGTGGTGGCGCGGCCTGCGGGTGCCCCCGGCGGGGCACCGCCGGTTCACGCGGGTGGTCGCGGTCGTCGCGCCGTGGATCTTCGTCGTCGCTGCGCTCACCTACGGGTACGCGCCCGTCCTGCTGCGCGACCAGACGCAGGGCTTCGGCGTGGCGTACGCCACGTTGCTCACCGTGGTCGCGCTCGGCGTGGCCGCCGTCGTGCAGCCTGCCGCCAAGCGGCTCGACGCCGTCGACTCGGCCCGCGGGCTGGCGGTCGCGGCCGGGGCGCTGACCGTCGCGGTGGCGTGCGTCGGGCTCGTGGTCGCGTCGGGCTCCCCGTGGTGGGGCGTGGGCGCCGCCGTCGTGGGCGGCGCGGGCATGGGGATCGGCCTGTCGTCAGGGCTCCTGGAGGTGCAGCGCATCGCCGGGCCGCGCCATCTCGCGGGCCTCACGGGCGTCTTCTACGCCGTCGCGTACGCCGGCTTCCTCACGCCGGCCGTCATGGCCGCCGTCACACCGCCGTTCACGACGACGCAGCTCTTCGCCGTCCTCGTGGCGCTCGGCGCGGTGTCCACGGGCGTCGTGGTCGCGCACTACCGCAAGCACCTCCCGGGGGCCTGACCGGGGCGTCCACGCCGGTCCGCGGAGCGGGCACGCACGGCGGGCGCATGGACCGACGAGGGCGGTTTCCGCCATAGTGGGTGCCGCTCGACGACGGAGGAGTGTCATGGCTGTGCGTTTCAACCCGCCACCGGGGTGGCAGGTACCCCCGGGGTTCCGGCCCGACGCGGGGTGGGTTCCCGACCCCGCGTGGCCGCCCGCACCCCAGGGGTGGGAGTACTGGGTGGACGACGCCGCACGCCCGGCCCGGCCAGAGACCCCCGCCGAGGCGACCACGGTCATGGCGCCCGTGCCCGCCGCCGTCGCGTACGCGCCCGCCGCCGCGACCACCGTCGCAGCCATGCCCCCGCTACCCCCGCTACCTCCCCAGCCTCCCCAGCCTCCCCAGCCGCCGCTGCCCCCGTCGTCCCCGGCCGCGCACGGCGCTCCCGTCGCGACCGTCTCCGCACCGCCTGCCCCGCCGCCCGCGGCGATCCCGGCCGCCGCTCCCCAGTACGGCCACCCCGCCGCCGAGGACGACCGCGGAGCGGTCGCGACCGTCTCCGCCGCGCTCCGCACCGTCGGCGACCGGATCCGCACCAGCAGCGGCCGTCGCGCGGAGCGCCGGGCCTCCGACCGGGCCGTCGAGGAGGCCGAGGCCCCGGCCGGTCGCTCGCGGTCCGGGTCCCGCGGGCGCGGCAAGCGGGGCGGCCCGCTGATCGCCGGCGTCGCCGTCGCCTGCCTGGCGCTCGGCTGCATCCTCGGCGTCTCCATCTCGATGGTGCGCAGCTCCGACGCCGCGCAGGCCCTCGTGGACGCCGACCGCATGGAGGCCGCGGCCGAGCAGGCCCAGGCCGAGGTGGACCAGCAGCGGAAGGACCTCAGCACCCAGAAGGACGACCTCCAGAAGCGCGAGCAGGCGCTGAAGGAGCGCGAGCAGGCCGCCGAGGCCAAGGAGACCGAGCTCGCGAGCCAGAAGAAGGCGTTCGAGGACCAGCAGGCGCAGAAGCAGCAGCAGGTCGAGCAACAGCAGCAGCAGGACTCCGCCTGGTTCTACTGGGACTGCAACGCCGCCCGTCAGGCCGGCGCCGCGCCCATCCAGAACGGCCAGCCCGCCTACCGTGGCGCGCTCGACCCCAACGGCAACGGCATCGCCTGCGAGGACGGCGAGTAGCCGCCGGGTCTCACCGGTCGACCGCGACCTCCGCGGTGGCGCCGTCGGAGAAGGTCAGCTCCGCGGTGGTCCGCAGCGATGCCTCGCCCGGCGCCCAGACCGCCCACCAGCCGTCCTGGACGGTGGCCTCGACGCGCTCGCCCGAGGTGGTGGTGAGCGCGAAGGACACGACGTCCGCCCCCGCGCGCCCGTAGGCGGACGTGAGCGCGCCGTCGCCGGTGTCCCCCTCGGACCAGGACGCGGTGCCGGCCTGGACGGTCGTGACGTCGCGCGGCCCGGGCTCGGCGGGCTCGGAACCCAGCACGGCGTCGCCCGCGACGACGTCGGTCGCGCCGGAGGCCTGCGTCGTGACCAGGCACTCGCCGGTGGCGCCGTCGCCCGTGAGCAGCACGTACGTGTAGTCGCCGCGCTGCTCGGCCAGGACCGGGCTGATCGGCACCTCGTCGATCTGCGGGCCGTCGTCGCCCTCGGCGATCCGGTGCGCCACCGTGCCGCACGCCTCGGCGTCGGCCCCGACCTCGGCCGGCGGGACGGCGGCGGGGACGGCCGTCCACGACGCGTACGCGGCCGGCGACCCGGGCCACCACACCGTGGCGACGCCGGCCACCGCCACCACGGCGGCGGCCGCCGCGCCCGCCAGGGCGGCGGGGCGCGCGCGACGGCGGATGGGGGTGGCCCGCCGCGCGGTGCCGAGGATCGCCTGGAGCGCCTCGTCGTCGGGGCGGCCCGGCGCGCGGAGGTGGCGCGCGGGGTCGAGGTCGGCGAGCTCCGCCATCATGGGGGACTTCATCGCGACTCCTGGAGGTTGCGCAGCACGTCGGCGGTGTCGGGCTTCAGGCCCGAGTAGGCCAGCAGCCGCTTCCGGGCCCGGGTCAGGCGGACCGAGAACGTGGACGGCCGGACGCCGAGGACCTTGGCGCCCTCGACCGCGGTGAGCCCGTCCCACGCGACGAGGGCGATGACCTCCCGGTCCGCGTCGGAGAGCATCTCCCACGCCCGGCGCAGGTCGGTCCGGTCGGCGGCGAGGTCGTCGGTACCCTCCTTGCCCGCCTCCGGCTCCCGCTCGAGCCGCACGCCCAGGGCGCGCCAGCGGCCGTGGGTGCGCAGGTGGGTCGCGAGCACGTTGCGGGCGACGCCCAGCAGCCACGGCTTCGGGTCGTCGGGCACGTCGCCGAGACGGCGCCAGGCGACCAGGAACGTCTCCGACACGACGTCGTCCACCAGCCCCGCCTCCACCCGACGCGCCACGAATCGTGTGACCACCTCGTGCTGCTCCACCCACATCTGCGTCAGCAGCTCACGGGCGCGGGCGTCGTCCACGATGAAACCTTTCCGTCCTACCAGTGGAGTTGCCGCCAACCCCCCGAGTGCTACACCGTAGTCACCGCGCCAGTCGACGACGACGCCGCGATCGCGCGCCGGAGCCCAACCGAGGAGCGACATGAGCCGAGGCAGGACCGTCAGGAAGAACATCGCCGCAGGCCTGGGCGCCGCCGTCCTCGCGCTGGGGGTGGCGCTCACGGCCGCGGCCCCGTCGCAGGCGGCGACCACGGAGGAGAACCTGCCCGGCGTGCCCGCACCCGGCAGCCCCGCGAGCGAGTGGGAGACGTGGGCCGCGCAGGAGCGCGCCGACGCCGAGGCCACCGACTGGAAGGCCGACTCCGAGGCTCGCGGGTGCACCCTGCAGGACGTCACGATCACCGACGAGGTCGACCGCGACTACAACCTCGCGATGGGCGCGCCCGCCGACCTGGCGACGCACCGCGTCGACCTGCTCGAGGACTGCGGCGACGCCGCGACCGCCGTCGCCGACGGCTCGACCACGGCCACCCGGTCCGCCGGGGCGAGCACCCTGGCGCTGCCGTCCGGCAACCGCTGCGCCTCCACCTCCGGCCCGGGCACGATGTGCCTGTCGAAGAGCAGCGGCCGCATCTACGCGTCGTGGCAGTACCGCGGTTCGGGCTCCGTGACCGGGTTCCTGCGCATCTACCAGGTCTCGTCCGGCGCGAGCGGCTGCCCCACCGGCACCACCTGGCTGACCGGCGCCAGCAGCACGTGGAGCAACGGCGACACCCGCACCATCTCCAAGACGCGCACGTCGGCCGGCGGCTACTCCGCGCACATCTGGAAGAAGGTCACCATCGGTCACACCGACTGGGGCGGCGTCTGCTCCGTGCTCTGACCGACCGGCCGACGACGAAGGAGGCTCGATGACGAGCGACCGGCTGGGCGTGGCGATCTTCGTCGTGTGGACGGTGGTGCTGGTCGCCGTCCCCGTCGTGACGATCGTCCTCGCCCTCCGCCGACGGCGACATGTCGGCGCCGGGCTCGTCGCCGTCACGGTGCTGGCGTTCGCCGTCCTCGGCGTGGGCTGGTGGCTGGTGCTGTCCCCCGTCGTCGTCGACGGGACCACGTGCATGTCGGGGTCCGCGGCGGCGGGCCTCCTCGACGACGGCCTCGACATGACCGAGTGGGCGGTCCCGCCCGCGGACCGCCTGGCGTGCCGCGACCTCGCCCGCCAGATCGTCGGCGGGTGGGCCGCGGCGGCGCTCGCAGCCCTGGCGGTCTGGATCGTCGCCGTCGCGCGGGCGCCGCGCGGGGCGGCGGCGTCGTCGGCCCGGTGAGCCCGTCGACGGCACGTACCGGGTCTGACGGGGCTCGGCCGGCGGGCCGTCAGAGCACGTGGGCCAGGAAGTCCCGCAGCCGCGGCTCGGACGGGTTGTCCAGCACGTCGGCGGGCGCGCCCTCCTCGACGATGACGCCGTCGTCCATGAAGACGACGTGGTCGGCGACCTCGCGGGCGAAGCCGATCTCGTGCGTCACGACGATCATCGTCATGCCGGAGCGGGCCAGGTCCTGCATGACGGCGAGCACCTCGCCCACGAGCTCGGGGTCGAGCGCCGAGGTGGGCTCGTCGAACAGCATGAGCTCCGGGTCCATGGCGAGCGCCCGCGCGATGGCGACGCGCTGCTGCTGGCCCCCGGACAGCTGCGCCGGGTAGAACTCCGCCCGCTCGGCGAGCCCCACCCGGTCCAGCAGCTCCAGGCCCCTGCGGCGGGCCTCCGCCTTGGACAGCCCGCGCACCTGCACGGGCGCCTCCATGACGTTCTCCAGCGCCGTCTTGTGCGGGAACAGGTGGAAGCGCTGGAAGACCATCCCGATGCGGGAGCGCTGCTTCGCGATCACCTTGGGGTGCAGGCGGTGCAGCACGCCCTTGTCGTCGCGGCGGTAGCCCATGAGGTCGCCGCCCACGTGGATGGAGCCGGCGGTGATCTCCTCGAGCTCGTTGACGCAGCGCAGCAGCGTGGACTTGCCGGAGCCGGACGGCCCCAGCACCACCGTCACGGAGCCGCGCGGGACGTCGAGGGAGACGCCCTTGAGCACGTGCACGGCGTCGTGGCCGCGGCCGAACACCTTGTGCACGTCGCGGACCTCGACCATGGTCTCGGCGGTCCCGGGGGCCTCGGCCGACGCGGTCATGGGGTCACCTCCAGGAAGGGGTCGTCCTTGGTGGTGCCGGACGCGCCGATGAGGTCCTGCTTGCGGGGCTTGCGCCCGCCGCGCGGGCCGCGCCCGCCGCGACCGGTGCGGCCGCCGTCGAACCCGCGGCCGTAGTACCGCTCCAGGTAGTGCTGGCCGATCATGAGCACCGACGTGATGAGCAGGTACCAGAGCGCGGCCACGATGAGCAGCGGGATCGGCTGGAAGATGCGGCTGCCGATCTGGTTGGTGGCGTACGTGAGCTCGAGCGTGAACGGGATCGCCAGCACCAGCGACGTCGTCTTGAGCATGGAGATGGTCTCGTTGCCCGTGGGCGGCACGATGACGCGCATCGCCTGCGGCAGCACGATGCGGCGCAGGATCTTGGCGTCCTTCATGCCGAGCGCCTTCGCGGCCTCGGTCTGGCCGGGGTCCACCGACGACAGGCCGGCGCGGACGATCTCCGCCAGGTACGCGGACTCGTTGAACGCGAGGCCGATCAGCGCCGCCCAGAACGCCGTGATGACGTCCTGGGTGGTGAACGTCCAGAACTCCGGCCCGAACGGGATGCCGAGGGACAGCCGCGGGTACAGCACCGACAGCAGGCCCCAGAACACGAGCTGCGTGTAGATCGGGGTGCCGCGGAAGAACCAGATCCAGAACCACGACACCGACCGCATCACGGGGTTGTCGCTGCGCCGCATCACCGCCAGCAGCACGGCCAGCACGATGGCGATCGCCATCGAGCCGAACGTGAGGACGAGCGTCCAGCCCACGCCCCGCACGACGACGACGTCGCGCAGGTAGAGCCAGACGGTGTCCCACCGGAAGTTGGGGTTGGTGACGAGCGCGTTGACCGCCATCGCCACGAGGACGAGGACCACCACGGCCGACACCCACCGCCCCGGCCGGGGCACCGGCCGGGCGTGCAGGGGCTCCGGCAGCTGGCCGGACGGTCGGTCTTCCATGCGGGTCAGCCTGCCGGGTTCAGCTCGGCCGTGTCGAGCACGGCCGCGCCGGAGCCCCAGGTGTCGGCGACCTGGGCGAGCACGCCGTCGTCCATGAGCTTCTGCAGCCCGGCCTGGACGGCCTTCGCGAGCTCCTCGTCGTCCTTGGCGACGACGACGCCGTACGGCGCGGCGTCCGTGATCTCGCCGAGCGCCTCGACGGAGCCGCCGGTCTGCTCGACGGCGTAGGCGATGATCGGCGAGTCCGCGTACATGGCCTGCAGCTTGCCGCCCGCGAGGTTGGTCGTGACGTCGGACTGCGAGTCGTAGGGCAGCACGTCGACGGCGTCCTTGCCCTCGTCGGTGCAGGTCGTGCTGATCTCGGCCAGCTCGTCCTGCTGGATGGTGCCGGTCTGCACGCCGACGCTGACCCCGCACAGGTCGTCAGGGGTCACGCCGTCGGGGTTGCCCTTCGCGACGGCGAACTGCGAGCCGGCGGTGAAGTAGCTGACCATGTTGACCGTCTTCAGGCGCTCGGGCGTGACCGAGAACGCCGACATGCCGGCCTCGTACTTGCTGCCGATGGCCGGGATGATCGAGTCGAAGCCCGCGTTCTCGACCTGCAGCTCCAGGCCCATCGTCTTGGCGAGCGCGGTCGCGATGTCGATGTCGATGCCCACCGGCGTCGTGCCGTCCGCGTCGAGGAACTCCACCGGCGCGTACTGGAGGTTGGAGCCCAGGGTGAGCGTGCCGTCCTCGGCGACGGCGTCCGGGACGAGCGCGGCGACGGCGTCGTCCTTCTGGATCGCGTCGAGGTCGACGGCGGCGGAGGTGCTGTCCTCGGACGCGCCCGGCGTCTGGCCGAGGTCCTGCGAGGCCGTGGTGCAGCCGGTGAGGGCGAGGGCGGCGACGGCCGAGGTGACGACGGTCGCCGCGAGGGTGTGGCGGGTGCGCATGGTGGGCTCCGAGGATCGTGCGAGGGGTCGATGCATGAGTATGCAGCCCGAGGAATTATTCTCCAAACCGGCTGGTGATCGGGAGGTCGTCACCCCAGTGTGCGTCTGCCGGTACGGTCGGGGCCGATGTCGCCCACCTCGCTCGCGCTCGTGCTCGCCGCCGCCGTGCTCCACGCGGTGTGGAACGTCGCGGCCAAGCGTGTCACCGGCGACTCGCGCGTCTTCGTCTGGCTCTACGCCACGGCGTCCGCCGTGCTGTGGGCGCCGGTAGGGCTGGTGATCCTCGCCCGCGAGGGCTGGCCGGACCTGGGTGCGCTGCTGCTGGCGGGCGCGGTCTCCGGCGTGCTGCACAACCTGTACGGCGTGGCGCTCAACACCGGCTACGCACGCGCCGATCTCGGGATCGTCTACCCGACGGCGCGGGGCACGGGGCCGCTGCTGACGATGCTCGTCGCGCTGGTGGTCCTCGGCGAGCAGGCGGACGCCGTCCACGTGGTGGGCGGCCTCGTGGTGATCGCGGGCGTGGCGGTGGTCGCGAGCTCGGGCGCGTCCGGCGTCGACGCCTCGCGCGGCCTCGCGGGCGTGCGCTGGGGCCTCGCGACCGGCGCCGCCATCGCCGCGTACACGCTGTGGGACGGGCACGCCGTCACGACGCTCGCGCTCGATCCCGTGGCCTACTTCGCGTGCAACGCCGTCTGGCAGTCGCTCACGCTGGCGCCCATCCTGCGTGACCGCGGCCGCCGCGCGGAGGCCGTCCGCATGAGCCGGCGGCACGTGCGCGAGATCGCGCTGGTCGCCGTGCTGTCCCCGCTGGGCTACATCCTCGTGCTGGTCGCGATGCAGACGTCGCCGATCGCGCTGGTGGCGCCGGCCCGCGAGTCGAGCATCGTCATCGGCACCCTCCTGGCCTGGTGGCTGTTCAAGGAGCCGCGCCCCGCCGTGAAGATCGTCGGTTCTCTCGTCGTGCTGGCCGGCATCGGGCTGCTGGCCGTGCCCGCCTGACGACGGGGCGCCCTGCCTGCCCGACATGCCGCGGGGACGTCCCGGCTCTACGCTCCGAGCATGATCAGGTTCCTGCTCCGTACGGCCGTGTTCCTGCTGGCGGCGGTGGTGGGCGTCCTCGTCGCCGCGGGGATCTTCGCCGCCTTCGACCTCGAGACGTTCTCCATCAACTGGTCCGAGCCGCTGGGCTTCGTCCTCGCCGTCGTCATCTTCGCCGTGGCGCAGGCGATCATCTCCCCGTTCCTCACCAAGGCGGCCCGGAACAACGCCCCCGCGCTCGTCGGCGGCGTCGGCCTGCTCTCGACGTTCGTCGCCCTCATCGTCGCGGTCCTCGTCACCGACGGGCTCGACGTCGGCGGCGTCGCCGGCTGGATCGTCGGACCGGTCATCGTGTGGCTCGCCGGGATGCTCGCGGCGTTCATCCTGCCCCTCTTCCTGCTCAAGGAAGGCGTGGAGAAGGTCCGCGAGAACCGCGAGGACGAGTAGCGCCGAGATAGAGAAGCGAGGACCGCGAGATAGAGAGGGGGCGGACCGAAACTGGTTCGGTCCGTCCCCTCTCTATCT
>NZ_JBHJVM010000027.1:0-44839 GCF_042264825.1 Isoptericola sp. NPDC056134 | reverse complement strand
TTTTTGTTGTTGTGTTGTGTTGGGTGTGGGGGGTGGGGGGGTGGGGTATTTGTTCTTCCTCCCCCCCCCCCCCCCCCTGGCCTGGCCCGGCCCTCGATGGGCCGGGCCAGGCCATCACGCGACCGCGACCCGAGAGGTGGGCCGGTGCCTGTTCGGCCCCGGCCCACCTCTACCGGTCAGAGACCGGCGCGGTGCTTGCGGACCCAGCCCGGCGGGATGCCCTGGGCCAGGGCCTGCCGCAGCAGTTCCGCGAGCCGGTAGCCCTGGCCCGCGTGGTCCAGGGCGTCCTGGGCCGCGAGACCGTTGCCGGTCCACCAGGCCAGCAGCGCCCACAGGGTCCACGCGGGCGCGTTGTCGGGGACGTGCGCGACGATCTGGGCCAGGGCGTCGGCCCCGTCGTGGGCCGCGTGGCCCGGCTCGTGGGCCCGGTCCGGGTCCACGATTGCGGCGATGGCCCGGGCCACGGCGGCGCCGTCCTCGCGGCCCTCGGCGGTCGCGTTCACGACCTCGGGCGTGACCTCCGGGACCATCGACAGCAGCACCGCGTCACGCACGCGGGTGTTGGTGAGGCGGGCGGCCATCTCGCCGTAGATCTCCGGCCCGTCGAGCATCCCGGCCAGGATGAGCCGCCAGGTGGCGACGGCGTGGGCCGTCTGGTCCGCCTCGGTGGCCTGGTCCGCGTAGGCGTTGCTGGCCTCGGCCCGCGCGGCCCGCGCGGCGGGCCGGGGCAGCAGGTCGGCCCGGGTCGCGTTGAGGTTGCGGCCCATCGCGACGGCGTGGGCCGCGACCGCGCTCGTCTCGATGTCGGCCAGGGGCCGGGCCGGTGCGTCGTCGACCAGCAGGTCCCGGTAGGTGGTCTGGTCGACGTGCGCGGCCTGCGCGACATCGACGGCCTGTCCGTGCAGCGCGCACGTCATTGCGCCGACGACGTCGGCGGCGAGGGCCTGGTCCTCGCCGTAGACGATGACCAGGGCGCGGTCGGCCCGGTCGTTCGCGGCGTGCACCGCGATCAGGTCGGCAGACTCCGGCGTGACGCTGTCGAGGTCGAGGCTCGCGACCATGCCGAGCGAGCCCGACGGTCGCAGCGCCCCGACGACAACGCTGTTCACGGGCCGGAAGCCGACCGTGAGCGCGATAGCGGCCAGCACGTCCGCGAGGCTCTTTGCCCGCAGTTCAGAGGTGGGGAACATCGGTGACCCTTCCGCCAGTGCCGAGGGTGGTCCGCCTGCCGCCGACCGTTTTTTCGCCCTCTCCTGGCGCCGTAATGACCGCCCGCATAAGCGGCCTGGAGTGCAAGCCCCGGGACCGGCAGGAGGAGGAAGTTCTCGGGCGAATCAAGCGAGCTTGCGAGCGCGTCCGAGAAGTTCCGGGGGAATGCCGGCGGCGTAGCCGCGGGGCTTGCGCGGAGGGTCGCGCGGGCGATCATGGAGAGCCAGGAGAGGGCAACAACGCTCTTCCGCGCGTCAGCGCGGAACGACAGGGCCGCGTAGCGGCCGCCGTTCGGCGCCGGCCGAAGGTCGGCATCGGTTCGCGCCGCTCCCCCGCCGGCCGGCAACGCACCCCGGCCATCGCTCGAGCTGGACCGCCCGGGCATGACGAGGCCCCGAAGCGATCGGCTCCGGGGCCTCGTCGGGCTTGGGTGTCAGTCGGTCTCGCTGCTCCAGCACAGCTCGACCGGGTTGGTCCACGCGATGTCGAGGACGTGGTCGCCGAGGACCTGCTCAATGCTGCTCATCTGCCGTTCTCCCTTCTGCCGTTCACACCTCGGGCGTGCGAGGCGTCCATCCCGTGAAGGCTTGCATTAGTTGCCTTCGCGCAGTCTCACGTTCCGATCGGCCGCCCAGTCCGGAACTGGCCGCTGGCGTTCTGCGGGAACTCCTCGCCGCTGTTGAACTCCTCTGCGAGTCGCTCGAGCTCGCGCCGGAGCGCTTCGTTCACGAGCGCCGTCATCGAGACATGCCCGCCGTCATAGCCGGCGGTCCGCAGCACGGCCGTCTCCGCTTGCCGTACGAGCTCTTCCCGGATCTGGAACGTGCGAGCGATCTTCAGCCCGCGCACGGCCGGCGGCACCGGACGTTCAGGTTTGCCCGCCGGCTTCCTCTCGGCTCGCTGCCTGGGCGCGGCGGGCTGAGCCGACTCTCGGTTGACGTCTGCGGTCGGCTGTGAGGTCAACGGTCCGGAGTCCACTGCGTCCCGTTCGGACGCCGGCGCCGTCTCGGGTGTGCCTGGGGTCCGGATCGCCTCAACGCGCGGCGTAAGGGAAATCTGGCTCGCCCCACCAGGACGCCGCCTCTGGGGGGCAGTCATGCCGTCACCGCCTCAGCCTGCGGCAGGAAGGTCCTGATGATGTGCGCGGCGACTTGGTCGTACAGACCGGCGGTCGTCCTGCCGCGCTCGTCGCCCCATGCGCTCAGGGACACCGCGGCAGAGTCAGCTTCGCTGAACCGGATCCATTCAGGGATGTGGGCGGGGGTGAGCTCGACCTCAACGTTCCCGGGGATCGTCTTGGTAGTCCGCAGGTCCCAGACCAGTTCTCCGAACCGTTCGACGAGCCCTTCGAGCTGGAAAGCATGCTCGGCCGTGTTCCGCTTTCGCGTCACGACCACTCCCCCGACGTGCAGGCCCGGGTTCCCCAGGTCCTCGGCGTGCGCGGCGACGAAATCTGCGACACGAATCGCCCCCTCGGGCCCGTCGTAGCCCAGGTCGGTCGCGATGATGACGGCGTCCGACGCTGCGAAGGCCATCTGAACGAGGTGCCCCAGGTCGGGCCGGGAATCGATCAGAACGACGTCGTAGTCGTCGCTCCACCCCGCCAGTGCCTTCTTCAGTCGGCGCACCGCCCCGACCGTTCCCGCCTCAGCTTCGCGGTTGATCAGGTCGAATCGCGCCGGCACCACGTCGATCTGCTCAGCCTCGCGCGTGGGGTTTCCGCTCTCGTCGACCCAACCGCACCCGATGAGCGCTCCGGCTGCGGCGCCCTCGACCCCTGCCGAAATCGCCTCTGACAGACTCGGGATGGGGTTCGCCGGATCCCACTCGATCCCGAGGCGCCGCGTCGCGTTGCCCTGGGGGTCGGAATCCACGACTGCGACTCTCATCCCCGCGCGCGCCAGTGCCGCTGCGGTCTGCACGGTCGTCGTGCTCTTCGCGACGCCACCCTTGTTGTTTGCGACGGTCAGGATCACTGTCATCCGGTACACACCTCCCACTGTTAATGCTTGCATTGCAAGACTTAGCTTCCAGGCGCCACGCCGAAAGGCGAGACGGACTCGGTAGGGAACCAAAGTAACACAAGCATTGCGTTCAATGCTTGTGTTGTGTTCCTTGTGTTGCTTGGAAGCGAACTGTTGTTTTGGTGTGGCGCGCCGAGCCCGGCCCTGGCAGGGCGCGCCATACTTGCAATGCAAGTGTTACAAGTCTTCCAATCCGTCCGTCTGGAAAGCCGGAGGGCGCGAGTGGCGCACCGCAGCGGCCCGTGCTGCCAGGAGCTGTAGGGACGTCGCGGCACACGCTGGGGGGTGGCGACTCAAGCGCCCTTGGCCAGCGCGTCGGCGACTGTCCAGTCCGAACCTCTTGCGTCGTCCGGTGGTAGCCACCAGCCGGCGGTGTCGAGCCAGGCGAGGTCGGCGGGGTCGGGGGAGTGGTCGACGTCGCCGGGCTGGGCCTCGGGGTCGTGGCGGTGGAGGTAGGCGCGCCAGGCGATGCGGTGGCGGGCGTAGGTGCGGATCTGTGCGGCAACGACGTCGACGGCGCCGAGCAGCTCGGCGGCCGCGAGAAGCCTGTCTGGGTGCGCAACGAGATGGCCAGCGTCGTCACGGGAGACGAGTCCCCATGCGGCCAGCGCGTCGACGGCCTCGTGCACGGCCGAGCGGCTGATCCCGGTGGTTCGTGCGGCCTCGAGGACCGAGCGGGCGCGGCCGGCCTCCAGTGCCTCGAAGGTGAGGGCTGCGACGTGCCCGAGCGCGCGGAACGCCGGCCTGAGGGCGTGGAGCTTGCCGGCGTCCCAGCGCAGCTCGTCGGCCCGGTCCGCGAGGTCTGCGGGGATGGTGAGGGCGTACAGGTCGGCGTGTTCGCCGTGGGCGACTTCGATGCGGTCGCACCACCCGGCGGCCGCGGCAGCCTTCAGTGCGAGGGAGACGGTGGAGTGCTCCATGCCGGCCGCGATCGCCAGGGAGCGGGTGCCGACCGCGACGTACCGCGAGCCAGTGGAGTGCGCGAAGCCTCCGAGGGCCCGCAGCACGAACCTCACCGCGTATCCGGACCTGCCAGGGAACCGGTGCTGCTCGGTGGTCCGCAAGGCGGAGCGCCAGGTCCGGATGAAGCCGTGCTCGTCGACCGTCGTGGGATCCGCTGCAGGCCGGGGGGTGTCCCCCCCGTGTGACTCTGGGGGGCTTGTGTTCGATCTGCGGACAGTGTCGTTCTCGGGTGCTCGGTGGGTTCTGGCCTGCGGGTTCGTCTTCTGGGTGCGGGCGACGAGCGCGGCCGCGGCGGACCAGTCGCGGGTGATGCGGTGGCGCTGGGAGCCGGGGGAGTGGTGTGCGTAGAGCGCGGCCAGGCCGGCCCAGCGGCCGTCCTCGATGCGGGCGACGACGTCGACCAGGCGCCAGCCGGCGCGGGCGGCGGCCGCCATCACCGCGGCGCGGGCCTCGGACGGGGTGGGGTAGCGCGCGACGTCGTAGATCCCCTCGCGGGCGATGCGCAGCACGGCACCGCGAACCTCGCCGGCCCGGCCTGCGGGCTCGGCGGGGGCCTGGTCGTCGACGTCGACGCCGCCGGCGAGCTCCAGGCGGCCGTCCGGGGGAGTGGCGCGGGCGCGCCATGCGGCGATCTGCGGGCGCAGCCGCACCCGGATGGCCTCGACGACGTCGGCGCCGTTCGGGCGCTGCAGGACGTCGTACGCGGCGCTGAGGGACATCGTGAGCTGCTGGTGCCCCCAGGTCTTGTGCAGGGCGCCCGGGGTTCGGATGCAGCCGGAGCGCACCGATCGGTGCGGGGAAGGGTCCAGGCACGGGAAGAGCAGCGCCAGGGCCTCGACGAGCTCGCGCGCGACGTCGAACGCGAGGCGGTCGGCCAGCGGCACGTACACATGGCGCCCGCCCGTGGGGCCGACGTCGGTCACGACGCGGGCACCACACTCGACAAGCCAGTGTTCGAGGTCGGCGGCCTCGGCCGCCGTGGCGTCGACGTCGTTGCCGGCGACATCGAGGTCCAGACACAGGGCGCGGCAGGTGCCGTCCAGCCCATACACGAGCACCGCGGCAGGCCCGGAGCGAGGAAGAAGCTTGGTCAGTGGCCGCTCGCCACGAGTGGGGTACTCGACCGTGAACTGACCGCCACGGCGGCCGCGAACACCGACCCGGACGCGCTCACGGCCCGCCAGGAGCCGCGCCGTCGCGGCCCACTGCTCGGCCGGCGACCCCGCCTCGGGGTGCGCCTCGCTCGGCGTGTCGCCAAGTTCTTGTGGGTGCCTGTCGGCTGATGCAGGTATGGTGGTCTCCAGACGAAAGACGCACGAGAGTGCGTCGAACCGGACCCATCACCTCCGCGCCGGCAAGCTTGAGGGTGAAGGGCTTCGGACTCCGGCCCGGCCCCCTCGGGGGCCGGGCCGCTCTGCGTTATGGGGTTAGGCGCTTCTGCGAGCGAACCCCTCCTGTCCCTGGGTGTGCGGAATCTCGAAGACACCCTGCGCGGCGTCGCCCTGGTCGGCGCTGGGCCACCACACCGGGCGTCCCTGCTCGTCGAGCTCGAGGTGCTTGCTGATCTCCGTCAGGACCACGGCGAGCGAGACGCCCGTCGCGTCGGCGATCGAGTCGTAGACCGCCTTCGCGTCATCCGGGACGCGCGCGTACAAGACGGACGTCGTCTCGGGATCGACCGACCCCCACGCCCTCCTAGCCCGCTTGCTCTTGGTCGTGGCCATGCCGCCGACCGTAGCGCTAGCACAAGCAGAAGCGCCCGACATCGGGCGGCGTGTCGCGGTAGTTGACCAGCGACGACGCGGCATGTCGGGCGGGAATGATGACCGAGGCACCCCGCTACTTTAGACGGCGGTCGCACACTTTGGCACGCGCTCTGACTGTGTCACGCGATGGCAGCGAGGATCGCGGCGTAACTGCCACCGAGTAGCAGCGCGCCGACAGGGGCGCCGGCGACCACCTGCGCGACGGTGTGCTCGCGCAGCTGCACGCGCGACCATGCGATGACTAGCACCAGGGGCGCGAGGCAGAGCGCGATACCCCACCCGAACTCGAGACCGGTGATCACCAGCATTCCCGCGGCGACGCCGCTGTGGAACGAGATCTTCCATACGAGGGTCACAAGGAAGAGCACTGCCTGGGTCGCGATCGCTGCGCCGAGGAAGGCAGGGAGCTCTCTGGGAGCAGGGGAGAGGGCGAGCACTACGAGACCGGCTACGGCGAAGCTCACATTGGAGATGAGCGGGATGATGCGCTCTCGGCGCGTGGTGAGCATGCGATCGCGCCAGACGCCGCGGCGGACGCCGATGATGACCACGAGGTAGGGCAGCAGCGAGACGAACAGCGATCCCAGGAGAGCCCACCCCAGAGCTCCCTCACGTAGCCCGAGGGCGACGAGAATCAGGACGCCGAGGTTCGGCGGCGCCAGAACTTCGGTGATGGCCCGGGCGAGCCGGGTGCGCTGGTAGCCAGTCTCCGCACGCCGAGCGGCGCTCAGCTGTCGAAGCAGCGTGGTGGCTTCCGTGGCCGGGACGTCGTCGGGCAGATAGTGGGGCATCGTGTTGCCGTCCTCGTGGTGCCTGGTGATTGCTTCCCCGATCTCCACAACCCGCCGGTCAAGCCGCTCGGGAACATTGAGTGACGAGTGCGCGACGCGGGGGGTCCTCTGGTCACGGGTGAGGGCCCGATGAGCGGGACGAAGCCGTGCGAGCAGATACCGGTCGCGGAGGTGTAGGTCAGTCCAGGTCGCCGCGCCAGCGGCAATGAACCCGACCGCAAGGAGCGACGGAACCCCTTGGATCACAGCCTCGTACCGAAGGATCAGGGAGGCTGGGTCCGCGTTGGTGAGTACCAGGATCTTGGTGACGACGTAGATATCTCCCGCGGCCGCGCCGATGCCAAAGAAGACGAGCCCGCGGCGGCCGCGGGTCCAGGGTCCGGCGCGCCGGGCGTCACGAAATGCGAACACGACCACGGCCATGAGGAAAGCTCCATACGGGAGCAGGTAGGAGAGCCAGAAGCCCAGTGCGGGGAGTTCCCCACTGGCCGGACCGACCTCGAGGACACCCTGGCGATCAGGGCCCGTCTCGAGGAAGAACCCCATCATGCTGACGTAGGCAGCGAGGATGACCGCGACGGTCCCGACGGTGCTCCACCGTGGCGAGGGTTGTTCGCGTGCGAGTCTCGCCACGGTGTGAGCCGAGAGCGCAGCCACGGCGATTCCGATGCAGTCGCGCACGTAGACCTGAAGGCCGGAGATTCCCGATGCCTCGTCGATGAGCGGACCGACGAACGAGAGCTTGATGGTGAACATCGACACCAGGAGCAGGAGGATAAGCGCCAGGAGGCGAGAGCCGCCGCGTGCGACCCCGACTATCCGCACCGCCACAATGCCCCATAGCAGGACAACGGCCGGGAGCGTGAGGTTCTGCAGGAGGGTCACCGGTCAGCCCGGACGGTGAAGAAGTCGTCGATCCGGTCGCGGCGGTACCGCGCCGGCCGACGTCGGCGGGACTCAAGCAGCGTGCCCAGCAACTCAGCGCGCCGCTCCTGGGGGCCGTCGTCGTGTCGCCAGATGGACTCCACCGCTCCACTCGCCGCTGAGACAAGGAAGTCCTGCGGTTCGCGTCCGAGCAGGTTGGTCACATGTGTACGCGTCGCAGGGTGTGCGTCGTCCCAGTGAGGCACGTCGCCGAACACGATGTGCGCGGCCTCGTGCCCGAAGATCGTGTCCTCAGCTACGTCGACCTCGGGAATGATGGTGAGCCAGCCCTGGGGGAAGGGGAGGGTAAGCCCGGTCGCATTGGCGATCCCAGCACGGGACCAAAGCTCATGGCTGGGGCGCAGCACGCTGACCTCCCCGCCAGCGGCGGCGGCCGCGGCGGCCAGGAAGTCGTTGGGGGTCGCGTCCTCGGAGTAGAGCTCGGCGATGAGCTCCCGGCACGTCCGGGCGTCGCGTCCTCTTGCGCGCATTGCTGTTCACTCCCCGTGACCGATTCAGAACCGGTCAGTCCTGGTCCTGCTGGTCTTTCCTCAACTCGTGAACGAGATCCGCAAGGAGCTGGGAGGCGCGGTCGGAGATCTCTCCCGACCGCGCACGGATCTCGCCCGCGGCCTCAACCTGCGCCGAAGGGTCCGCCGCGGGGCGGTCCTCGAAGAAGTAGGTGATCGGCACCTCGAAGGCAGCGGCAAGGCCTCGTAGGACCCGAACGGTCGGGTTGGAGCGCCGCCCACTACGGATCTGCTGGATGGCGGCCGCGGAAATTTCGTATCCGTGCTCGCCGGCCCTAGCAGCGATGTCGTAGTTGCTATAGGGGCCTCGGTCTGCGGGGTGGCGCGTCTCGAACAGGCGATTCACTCGCTGAACGATGTCGTCCCCCATGGGGTCCCGACGGGGCACATGTACTCCAATCGTCAACCACCAACCTTAATACGCGCCGGTCGGCGCTGAAGAGTGGCGACACGTCCGCGTGCGTGCTATAAACATCATGTGATGTTTTGAGTACGTGCAGACGTTGCTGACACAGGCAACCACGCACGCGAGGCAGCTGCCTACTCGAGACGGCAGAGCGAGCGGTTGGGGAACCGATGGAGCACAAGAACTCTGGTGAGACGGCGGCGCCGTCCGTGTCGATCGTGCTTGACGAGCACGGTTGCGGGCAGGTGACGATCGGCGGCGCGACGGTGCCCGTCGAGGCCGAATCCCTCGGGGAGGGGCGTGCGGCCGCCATCCGTGCGGTGTCCCGCAGGGCGGACGAGCTCGGCTACTCCTTGTTGGTTTCAGCAACCACCCCGGAAGGCACCGTGACGTTGCGCGTGGGGGCGGACGGTTCCGTGACGGCCGACGGGCCGACTAATGCTCCTCGCCAGCCGGCGGGGAACCGAGACGGTGCGCCTCGCGTGACTCCCCCAACCGCGCCCGAGGCGCACCGTCTCAACTCTTCGACGATCGCCGACGGGGCAGCGGAGCCCGCCACGTCAACGATGCAGCTCGACAGCGCCGAGGTGACAGCGCAGACCACGCAGGATGCCGCTGCGACGATGGAGGGCGCCGGAGTGGATGGGCAGGCGCCGTGGGTCATCGCGCCGGCCACCCCGAGGCCGCGTCCCGCCAACGGAGACGAGACGTTGGTCGTGCCGGCAACCCTGGTTCCGACTCGAGGCGCGGCAGTCGCCGCGCGGGGCGACGTTGGCGCGCCGCCTGCGGTCACGACGGCACCGGCGAGCGGGCGGGTGCGCGCGTTCGCTGCCGTGGGGGTGGTCGCCGGCCTTGCCGCCGTGGTCGGCGGGCTGTTGGCCGCAGGCGCGGTGGTGATGGTCATCGGGGATGACCGCGCTCCGGCCGCTGCTGTTGAGCCGTCGCCGTCGGCATCAAGCCCTGTTGCGCCGACACCATCCGCATCACCCTCGCCCAGCCCCACGTCGTCAGCGACGGCGAAGCCCAAGGCTCCGGCCCCGCAGGTTGCGGGCCTCGCCGCGACCGCGGCGAAGGGCAAGAAGAAGGGAGTGGTGGTCGTGAACCTCACGGTGCGTGGCACCGGGAAGGTCCCGGTGGCCGTCCGGGTCGGCAACAAGAAGGACGAGTTCCAGGTCGACCTCGGCAAGGGCGACCGCCGACAGGTGACCCGCCAGGTGAAGGGGATCAAGGACAAGCGGGTGACCTGGACGGTCGCCGCGAAGGGCTCGCAGGTGTCGGGCCGCGTCACGGCGCGCTGACGGGGGAGGGGCTGAACGTGATCAGCATCAACGAAACTTCGGAGTCCTCCCGGGCCCTGCGCACCGGTGTACGTCTCGCGCTCCTGGCCGGCGTTCTGACCACCGCGACCAGCTGCGCAGCAGACCAGCCCGCCGCTCAGCTCCCGACCGAGTCGAGCACGACCACGCAGTCGGCGCCGACGCCCCTGCCGACCCCTGAGCAGGCGAGCCCGTCGACCCCGGCCGACAGCGTTGACGAGGGGGACCAGCGGGCGGCCGTCGCGGCTGCCGAGGACGTCGTGTCGGCGCTGGTCTCGCACACGTCGTACGACGCCTGGTGGGCCGCCCTGTCCGAGCAGCTGACGCCGGCGGGGGAGATGGCCTTCGAGTACACCGACCCGGCGGTGATCCCGGCCCGCCGGGTCGTCGACGGAGCCACGCTGATCAGCGCGCCCGACGGGACGTCGGCGCGGGTGCAGGTTCCGACCGATGCGGCCCCGTACGTGGTGACGCTCATCCGTCAGGACGTGCACTCGCCGTGGCTCGCTGATCGGATCGAGCCGGTCGAGCGGGCGGTGCGCTGATGAAGGCCGCCGTCGGAGTGATCGCCGGTCTGCTGGTGATTCCGATCGTCATCGTGCTGCTTCTCGGCGACGACGGTGCGTGCGACCCCTCGGGCGCCACCGCCACGGGCGGTGTGGTGCCTGTGGCTGGCCTCAACGAGGGCGTGGTCGCGACCCTGCCGGGGCTGTCGTCGGCGCCCAAGGAACGGAGCGAGCAGGTCGCGAACGCCGCGACGATCGTCGCGGTCGGGGCGAAGAAGGGCATGCCGATCAAGGGACAGACGATCGGAGTCGCCGTCGCGATGGGCGAGTCCAGCCTGATCAACGTCGGATTCGGTGACGACCGCTTCGGGGTGACGAACCCCGACGGCTCGCCCACCTGTTCGCTGGGTCTGTTCCAGCAGCAGTGGTGCCTCGGATCAACGTGGGGCACCAAGGAACAGGTCATGGATCCCCGGCATGCCGCCGGAGCGTTCTTCGACGCCCTCGCGCAGGTCGAGGGATGGCAGGACCTTCCGCCGACGATCGCTGCGCACCGCACGCAGCGCAACGCCGACCCCTACCACTACGAGAAGTATTGGGACGCAGCGGTGGTGCTCACCTCGGCGCTGACCGGGGTCGAGCTCGCGGATCTCGAGTCGGCCGCGCCGGCCGCGGGGGCGTGCGTCGTCGATGCGGCGGCCGGGACGGGCAAGGCCGGCGGCGCCATCGCGAAGAACGGCCCCGCTCCGTGGGGCGGGTACTCGAATGGTCGGATCCCGGAGCCTGCCCTGGCGCCCATTCCTTGGGCTCCAGGGGAGGCGGCGCGCAGCGACGCTGTCCAGGCACTGACCGGGCTCAACGCTCTGTTCCGTCAGCAGTTCGGCCGTGACCTGTCGATCACGGACTCGTACCGCTCGTACGAGCAACAGGTCGCCACCAAGGCTGCGAAGGGCTACCTGGCGGCCACGCCGGGCTACTCCAACCACGGGTGGGCGTTGGCGCTCGACCTGGGGGGCGGGATCAACGACTTCGGCACCGCCGAGTACGAGTGGATGAAGGCGCACGCGCCGGCCTTCGGGTGGGTTCATCCGCAGTGGGCCGAGCCGGGCGGGCGCAAGCCCGAGCCGTGGCACTGGGAGTTCGTGGGAGGTGGAGCAGATGCGCAAGGGGCGTAGCGCGGCAAGGAACCTTGAGCAGGACGGGTTCGACCCGGCCAAGGTTCCGCCGTTCCCGGTGCTTGGGCTGGAGCTGACGACGGAGGGCGCGGTCCTCCTCGAGGGAGCGCCGGTCGACGTCGACGGCGATGGGCCTGCCGTTGTGGCGGGCGTCGGTGCCGTCGTGGCGTGGTTGGTGCTGCACGGGGTCTCGGCTGTGCGCGTGCGTTGCACGGCGCCCGGTGAGGACGGCCCGCACGTCGAGCTGATGGTCGTCGACGCCCAGGGCGGCACTCATGAGCTCGGGGACGCGACCGCGGCACGCAGGGGACCATCGCGGCGTGTGTTGCTGGGCGCGTCGGTGGTGCTGGCCGCAGTCGCGGTCGGCGTGCCGGCCGGGCTGGTTCTGGCGGCCCACGGCGGGGATGCAGGAGTGGACGCGCCCGTCGAGCAGGTCGTCAGCCCGGTGGGGGCCGGCGCGAACCTGCCAGTTCCGCCGCCCCCTGGCTTCTCGACGGTGGCGACGTGGTCTGTGCCGGTCGCCGACGGCCTGCAGTCGTTCGTGCTCGATGCGGACACGATCGTGGTTCCGGCCGCGGACGGGACGTGGACCGCCCGGCGGGCCGAGGACGGCGCCGTGGAGTGGATCGCGAAGGGTGCGTACGAGCAGGCTGCCCCTTCGCGTGTGCAGGGCCGTCCGGTTCTTGCCGCGACGAGCGGCGGCGACCTCCAGGCGTGGGCTCTGGACCTTCCGGGGCAGTCGGAGATCGATCCCGTTGACGTGCCCCTGCCTGCGCAGTCGTCGGTGAAGGTCGATCCGATGGGCGTCCTGGTCGACCTTGGTGACCAGACCGTCATGGTTGATGGTCCGGACGGGTTCGTGCGCCGTGACGTGCCCGTGGGGGCGACCCCGGTCGCGGCCACGTCGCGCGGGGTGATCGCCGTCTCGGCCTCGGGCGTGGTGGTGGTGCCGGCTGAGGGCGACCCGCGCACGGTGTCGTTCGCGCCGCCGGCCGGAGCGGTTGGGCCCGCGGTCTCGTGGACGGGGATCGACGACGACCACGTGCTCGGCGTTTGGGACACCGCTGATCCGGGCCGCGCGGTCGCGGCCCTCGTCCGCGTCAGCGACGGGACCAGCAGGGCTACCGCGGTCGTTCCGAGCGACGCTCTCGGCAATGAGCCGAGGGCGATCCACGATCCGGTGGCAGGCGCGGTCGTGGTGGGCGACCTCTACGTCTCGCCAGGACGCGACGCGATCGCGGACCTCGGCGCCGGCGCCACGAGCGAGCTTGGCGGCACGGCGGGTGCGCTTGAGCCCACGGCAGTCCTGGGGTCGGCGGTGTTCGGGATGACCACTGCTGTTGCGGTGCGCGTCGATGTTCCGACCGTCGGCGACGAGTCGCCGGCGTGGGTCGCGTTCTCGAGCGACCCCGACCTCGAGCAGGCGTCTCCCGACGCAGTCATTCAAGGTGCGGCGTTCGTCGCCGCGGACAAGGTCGACGAGCGAGTGCTGTACGCCCTCGCTCGCACGGAGGAGCAGCGATGAGCAACAACCCGTTCCTCGTCTCGCCGGCGCGCACGCGGCGTGAGGCACAGGCACTGATGGAGGCCGACCCGCTCTGGGACGACCAAGCGTCCGGCGTGGGTGGCGATGTCGCGGTTGTCGGGCCGGCCACGCCCGAGCTCGTGGGGCCGGTCGACACCGAGAACCTCGAGGACTGGCCGACGACCGTGCTGAACGACGTGCCGGACCTGTGCGTCATGGGCCTGCACGGTGGCGCCGGCGCCAGCACGCTGCTGCAGCTCCTTTCTCCGGCCGACGAGGGTGCCGGAGCGGGCCCGACCCCCACCGTCGGTGAGGCCGGGCGTGAGTGGCCGGTGGCGAACGCGTGGCTGACGCCGGCACCGATGGTGCGGGTGGTCGCCGTCGCGCGCACCCACCACCACGGCCTCGACCGGGCGGATCGTCTGGCGCGCCTGTGGGCTGCTGGCCGGTTGCCCGGCGCAGAGCTTGTCGGCCTGGTCCTCGTCGACGACGGACCGCGCCTCACCAAGGCCCAGGCGCAGGCGGTACGACGTCTGGCTCGGATGACGCCCCGCGGCTGGCACCTGCCGTGGGCCGAACGGTGGCGGTGGGAGTCGCCATCACCCAGCACGTGCGGGTTGCGGGTCCGCCGCATCGCCGCCTCGATCCTCGCCGCCGCGGCGGGAGACACGAAGGGAACGAACCGATGACTAACACGACGACGCTGGGGTACCAGGTGGTGGGCCGCCTGGCTGAGCGGGGCGTGCTGCCCAACCCGACCCCGGAGCAGCCCCCGGGCACCGAGGGGATCAACACGATCCTGAACTGGCTGTCGTGGGGCGTGATGATCCTCGGCCTGGCGGGGTTCCTCGCCTCGGCCGGCTACCTCGCGTTCGCGGCCTTCACCGGCCGCGAGATCCAGGGGTTCAAGGGCCTCGCCATCGCGATCATCGTGTGCATCCTGGCGACTGCGGCCGGCGGAATCATCCAGATCTTCGTCTGACCGATGACGGGGTGGGCCAGAAGTGCTGGCCCACCCGCACCCTCTACGGAAGGAGCGCCGCACGATGAGCGGTGAGACGAACGAGCAGGCCACCACACCGTTCAACAAGTGGTGGTGGATCTCGGGCGGATTCCTGCTCGCGATCGTGGTCGCGGGCATCGTGGTCGTGGTCGCGGCACCGAGCGACGAGCCCGCCCCCGCGGCACCGGGAGCGGCGGCGAGCACGGGCGCTCCGCAGACGAGCAACCCGACTGCCGGATGCGACCTCGCGGCCGACGACGTCGTACCGACCGAGGCCCCGGAGACGGAGTGGGTGTCCCACGAGACACTCCTCGTCCCGGCGTCGAGTCAGTTCGGCCCCGTCGGCGGCCCGGAGGCGATGCAGGACGCGGGCTGGGGCTGCTTCGCCCACTCACCGACCGGAGCGCTGTTCGCATCCGCGAACTTCGTTGACGGCGTGACGAGCACCCGGTTCGCCGAGTTCGTCGAGGTGGCGGCCGTGCAGAACGAGGCCGCCGACGCCTGGGTTGCCGATCACACCGCGGCCGACTTCGGCCGCACGCCCGGCCGGGTCGCGCAGCTGGCCGGCTTCCAGTTCGGCTCGGTTGAGCCGGACCGGGTCACGGTTCGCCTGCTGTTCTCGGACGGCACCAACAACGCCGTGTCGTCCGCGTCGATGGTCTGGGACGCAGACGCCGGGACGTGGCTTGGTGACCTCTCGACGCCGGTGGAGCCGCAGCTTGTCGACGCACCGTCCGGCTTCACGACCTGGGGAGGCGTGTGATGGCTGATTGCGGGACCTGGGACCTCGGGTGCAAGGCGGGAGCGGTCGTCGAAGGAGCCGCTACGTCCGCGGTGAACGCGGTCGTCGAATCCCTCGCCAAGGCGACTTCTGAGCTGCTGAAGTGGCTCAACACGTTCTGGATGAACGTGCCGACGCCGGACGTCCAGAGCGGCCCATCTGCCGACATTGAGTCGTACCTGTCGTGGTACACGATCGTGTTCGCGGTCGCGGGCATCCTGGTCGGGCTGGGACGTATGGCGATTAGCCGCGAGTTTCGCGACGGCGTCGGCGGCATCACGATGCTGGCGCGGCTCATCTTCGTCACCGGTGCGCTCGGCACCGGCGTCACGTTCGCCCTGGTAGCGGGCGACGCTTTCGCGGTGTGGATCGTGGAGAAGGCCACCGGCGAGCAGTTCACGATGAACGCGGTCATCACCTCGGGCATCCTCACCGGTGTGGGCCCGGGGCCAGGGCTCGTCCTGGCGCTCTTCGCCTTCCTCGGCGCGTGCGCAAACGTCGGCTTCATGGTGTTGCGCGGCGCGCTGCTCTACCTGCTGTTCTCGTTCATGCCCACCCTCGCCGCCTCCTCGAACACCGAGTCGGGCAAGCAGGCGTGGCGGAAAGCCTTCGCCTGGCTGATTGCACTGGTGCTGTTCAAGCCGGTTGCAGGCGTCATCTATGCGATCGGCATCCTGGTGGTGAAGAACCCGCCGAAGTCGATCGACGTGAGCGGGCTGGGCGGCGAGCTCTACGGCGCGATCCTCGGCGTCGTCATCCTGATTTGCGCCGCTCTCGCGCTGCCCGCGCTCATCAAGTTCATCGCACCGATCGCCGCCACCGGCACGTCGGGCGTGTTCTCCGGCGCGGGCGCGCTGGCGGCCGTCGTCGCGTCGGGCGCAGCGGTGGTCTCGCTGGGGGGCACGGCGGCGGCCGCCGGCGCCGGCGCGACTGCCGGCGGCATGGGCGGTACGAGCGGAGCCGCGATGAGCGGTGGCGCCGCAGGCGGGGCCGGCGGCAGCGTCGCTGGCGGCGGTTCGCCGGCTGGGGGCGGCGCCGGAGGGTCTGGTGCCGGTTCTGGCGGCTCGGGGAGTGGCGCCGGTACGGCGGGTGGGCACGGCTCCCAAGAAGGCGGACCCGGGTCGGGTAGCGGGCCCGCCGGCGGCACTGCCCCCGAGAAGGGTGGGGGCGGCGAAGCGGCGCCCGCCGGGGGAGGCCGGAGCGACGGCACATCCCCCGCGAACGGTGGCGGCTCAGGCCCGGGCAGCACACCCGATTCAGGCGGCGGCGCGTCAGGAGCCCCGGCATCAAGCGGGCCCCAAGGAACCGGGACGACGGCCTCGAGCGGCGCGGGGGCCTCGAACGGTTCGGCACCGGGCATCACTCGGAACGTGGCAGACGTGGCAGGTGGCGCAGCGCGCGGCTTCGCGCAGGCGACTGACGAAGTAGGAGGGCAGGACTGATGGCGAGCGAGAGCGTGGGCATGGTGACCTACGGCAACGCGATGGACACCCGTAGAGGTGGCCTGTGGGGCATCCCCATGGGCGTGACTCTCGCGGGGATCCCCGTCGTGGTCTTGGCCGTTGTGCTGATGGTCGTTCAGCTGTGGTGGTGGGTGCTGGCCGTCATCGGCGTGTCGGTCGTCCTGCTGGCCCTGCTGATGTTCACCCGGCAGGGCAGGACGGTCTACCAGCGCCGGGCCATCCGTTCGGCGCACCGGCGTGCGACCCGCCGCGGTCACACCGTGGCGGTCGGTGGGCCGGCCGGGAAGCAGCCCGGTGGCACCTACCAGCTCCCGGGGCTCATGGCACCGTCGGAGCTGAGCGAACACGTCGACCCCTACGGTCGTCCGTTCGCGCTTCTGGCATTGCACTCGGCCCGGCACTACACGGTCGTGATCGACACTCACCCGGACGGCGACGCTCTCGTGGACCAGGCCCGGATCGACTCCCAGGTCGCGCACTGGGGTGCGTGGCTGGCCCAGCTGGGCGTCGAGGACGGCATCGTGGGCGCCTCGGTGACGGTGGAGACGGCGCCGGACTCCGGCGTCCGCTTGCGGAACATGGCGGACGCGAAGCGAGACAAGGAGTCCCCCTCGTTCTCTCGCGAGGTCGCCGCTGCTGTCGTCGACGAGCTCGCGACAGGGTCGCCGGTCGTGTCCACGAAGATCGCGGTCACCTTCAACGGGGCCGACGGACGTGGGGGAGACCGCGGCACCGCCGCGATGGCCGAGGAGATCGGCAACCGACTGCCCGAGCTGTTGGCCGGGCTGCGCGACACCGGAGCGTCGACGGCGGTCCGGGCCTGCCGGGCAGCGGACATCGTCGACTCCACGCGCACGGCGTACGACCCCACGGTGGCTGTGCAGATCGAGCGGGCCCGCTCGCAGAACGGCACCGGGCTCACCTGGGCAGAGGCTGGCCCCGCGTTCGCGGAGGACCAGATCGACCAGTACTTCCATGACCGGGCGGTGTCGCGGTCGTGGCAGATGTGGCGGCCGCCGACGGGCGTCTTCTACTCCTCGGTGCTGCGCCGGCTCCAGGCCCCGACCAAGGACGTGCTCCGCAAGCGGGTCACGATGCTCTACCGACCCATCCCGGCGGGTGACGCGGGGGCCGTGATCGAGTCGGAGATCAACAACGCAACCTGGACCGGCTCGCAGAAGCAGCGTCCGTCGGCGCGTGCGAAGGCACGCCTCGCATACGCGCAGAAGGCTGCCCAGGAGGAGGCTCAGGGCGCTGGGCTGCTGCGGTTCGGGATGATCGTCACGGTCACCTGCGCGAGCACTGACATGCTCCCAAAGCTCGACAAGGTCATCCCGTCGCTGGGGAACCAGGCGAAGCTGAAGCTGCGCCCCGCGCTCGGAAACCAGGCGGTCACCTTCCAGGCGGGCCTCCCGCTCGGGGTGGTGCTGCCCGAGCACTCCCTGGTGCCTACGGCGATGCGGGACTACCTGTGATCCGCCAGGGGGCGCCCTACGCTGCCGGACCGGGCGCGGCCGGCGAAGAGCAGGAGTCGATGCGCCTGGCGCTCGGGCTCACGCGCCGCGAGGAGCGTGCGCTGCGCCGCGCGGCCGCGGCCGCTCAGGCACGCACCGTGGCGCCGCAGGAGACGGGGATGCGTGCTTGGTGGAAGCAGAACGCGGAGGCGCGGGCTCGGCGCCGGGAGCGCGCGGGCCGTCGCGGATTCGTGCTGCCCGGCACCGGGCGGGCGACCTACGTAGAGCCTGCCCCGGAGACGCAGTTCACCTCCGTGCAGGTGTGCGGCCTGTGGCCGTTCATCACCGGCGCAGGCACGCCCGTGCAGGGTGTGCCGCTGGGTCCGAGCCTGATCAATGGGGCGACGGTGTGTGCCGACCCGATCAGCTGGTTCCTGGCCCAGCTGGTGCTCAACCCGTCCTGCTTCGTGCTCGGGCGGCCGGGCCTCGGCAAGAGTTCGCTGATCCGCCGCATGGTGATGGTGATGGCGAGCTGGGGCATCATCCCGATGGTGCTGGGCGACCTCAAGCCCGACTACGTCGACGCGATCCGGTCGATCGACGGGCAGGTCATCGAGGTCGGGCCCGGCCACGGCTCGATCAACCCGCTCGACGTCGGCCAGCTCGTCGCGCTGCTCGAGGGCATCGAGGACGAGCGCGCCCGCCGGCGGGCGCTCGAGGAGCTGAGGGCACGCCGGCGGCGGCTGGTGTTGAGCCTGCTCGCTGTGGCGCGCGGAGCCGAGCTCGAAGACTACGAGGAGTCCGTCATCTCCGAGGGGCTGCGGATCCTCGACGACGAGCACGACACCGAGGAGCTGGGGGCGCCTCTCATCGGAGACCTGGCCGAGGTGGTGCGCAGCGCGCACCCGCGGCTGATGCCGATCGCGTCGTACAGCAACGACCGCGGGTTCTACGACCAGCGTGTGCAGCGGCTGCTGGACGCCCTCGGCGCGCTCGACGTCTCGGGCCCGTTCGGGGAGACCTTCGCGACCCCCACGACCGAGCACATCGAGGTCGGCCGGCCGATGGTGTTCGACCTGTCGGGCCTCGACGAGGCGGACACCAAGCTCCAGGCCGCGGTGCAGTCCGCGTGCTGGGCGCTCGGATCGGCAGTCGTGTCCGTGGATAAGCACCTCGCGGAGGCGGGGCTGGCGCCGCGGAGGCACTACTTCCTCGTCATGGACGAGTTGTGGCGGATGCTGCGGGCCTCGGACGCGCTGGTCTACTTCGTCGACGCGCTGACGCGGCTGAACCGGCAGCGAGGCATCGGTCAGGCGCTCATCACGCACACGATGAACGACCTCCGGCTCGCGCAGCAGCACCTCACGGAGATCGCCTGGGGCTTCGTCGAGCGGTCCGCGATGGTGTTCTGCGGGGGCCTCGCAGATGGAGAGATGGGGAACCTGACCGAGGTGTTCGCGATGACGAGCGCGGAGCGCGAGATGATCGCGGACTGGTCGACCGAAGGCTCATTCGACCCGCACACCGGCACCGCGGCCGCCCCGCCCGGGCGCGGACGGTTCCTGATGAAGGTCGGCAAGAAGCCGGGGACGCCGTTCGAGATGCGCCTGACGGCGGTCGAGGCGCAGATCAACGACACCAACAAGGCCTGGGCGCACAACCGCGCCCCGAGGTCGGCCGCGCTGTCGCAGGAGGAGGTGTACGACGATGCCGCGTGAGCGTCACCGCCGCGCGCAGCCCGCGGCCGCCGAGACTGGCTGGCTGCTGCTGGCCGCGCTGCTCATGCTCGCAGTCCTGGTCGTCGGTGCGGTGTGGGGCTGGGGCCAGGTCGGCCCTCTGGGGCGGGCCGGGATCGTAGTCGGGGCCCTGTTGCTGGCCGTGACGGCCGCGGCCGCGACCGTGGCCGTCCTGCGTCGGCGCAAGTCGAGCACGGACATCGACTACAAGGCTCGGTACCTGACCTCCGGCCCGCAGATGAAGTCGCTGATGAGCGACGCCGCCGCGAAGTCGGCCGCGAAGCTCCGAGCATCCGCGGCCGGGCCGGGGGTCCCCCTGGGCACGCACCTCCCGAGCAACCGCCGGGTGTACTCCACCTGGGAGTGGGTGCAGGTGTGGCTCATGGGTCCCCGGTCCGGCAAGACCACCTGCGTGTGCGTGCCCCAGCTGCTCGAGACGAGCGGCCCGGCGCTGTTCACGACGAACAAGCTCGACGGGATCCCCGAGACGCGGGGCCCTCGATCGAGGATTGGCCAAGTGTGGGTGCACGACGTGCAGAACGTCGTGGGGGAGGAGCCCAGCTGGTGGTGGAACCCGCTCTCGGGGGTGACGTCGATCTCGACGGCCCGGGCCCTGGCGGACGTGTTCATCACCGCCGAGACCTCGGCAGGGGCGAAGCAGGACGCGTACTTCACCTCCGCAGCGAAGGCGACGCTCGCGCGGCTGCTGCTGGCGGCCGCGGTCGACGGCCGCCCGGTGACCGACGTCTTCGACTGGGCGCAGGACCCGGACGACAAGCAGAACGTCGACGGCTCGGGCAAGAAGCGCGGGCCCGCACGAATCCTGCAGGAGAACGGGTTCCCTGCCGAGGGCCGCGCGCTGGCGGCCACCCAGGCCCTGACGGAGAAGCAGCGTGACGGCGTGTACGGGACGCTCCAGGAGTGGATCGGCATCCTGGGCGATCCCGAGATCCTGCCCTGGATCACCGACCCGACCGGGCGCCGCCCCCACTTCGACCACCACGCGTTCGTCCGGTCGACGGACACGCTGTACCTGGTGTCGAAGGAGGGAGAGGGGTCCGCACGCGCGATCACGGCGGCGCTGACCGCAGCGGTCCTCTCGGCCGCGGAGAAGACCGCCGCCGAGCAGGGAGGACGACTGAGCCCGCCGCTGACCGCCGTGCTCGACGAGGTCGCGAACGTGTGCCGCTGGCGGCAACTGCCGGACGTGTATTCGCACTATGGGTCGCGCGGCATCGTCCTGTCCTCGTTCTTCCAGTCGTGGGCCCAGGGCGTGGAGGCGTTCGGGGAGCACGCGATGGCGAAGCTGTTCTCGGCCGCGAACGTCTCGGTCGTCGGCGCCGGCCTCAAGGAGGCCGGCTTCCTGCGGCAGGCTTCGGAGCTGATCGACGACGCTGACCAGGTTCGCCGTTCCCGATCGACCGGGTCCAAGGGTGGGCCGTCGACGTCGACGTCGATCTCGCGCGAGCGGCTGTTCAGCGTGGGCGACCTCGCCGCCCTGCCGACCGGGAGAGCCGTCGCGCTGGTCTCGGGCAAGCGCCCGTCGCTGCTGCGCCTGGACCACTACACCGCACGGCCGTACGCCGAAGACGTCCTGGCGTCGAAGACGTACTACGAGAACGAGATCCGCAAGCAGGCCGACACCGGGCACCCGCCCGCCGCGGCCGCGGATCTTGCCGCGACCCCACTGATGGAGGCCTCATGAGCGAGCAGTACGCCACGGACGACTTCATGGCGGACCTGGATCCGGGCGACGGGGAGGCGGTGCAGACGTACTACCCGAACGTCGCGGAATGGGTGGAGAACTGGCTCCTGCCCCACTACAAGCGCGACCTGTCCAAGCGCGCCTGGGACCCCCGGTGGTGGGAGTACACGGAGGCGATCTCCGTGCTCGAGGCGATGTGGCAGGCGTGGGAGTTCCACCGCACCGACTCAGTGACGTCGATGGCGGTCTACTTCCGGGACTTCCACTGGCCGATGATGCGCGAGCTGACGAGCAAGGACGGCCCGTTCTGGCGTCTGGACAACAACCTCGAGGCCCGAAACCTACCCCCGCAGTGGGAGGCGGCTACACCACCAGTGGGGCTGTTCCGGGACGTCGACCACCCCGCCGAGGCGGGCGTGCCTTTCAACCAGCCGGCCGCGCTGACTGTCGTCGCCGGCGACGACAGCGAAGACCAGGATGACGCAGAGGAGGCGGCACGATGAGCGACGAGGAGCAGATCGGCGGCGAGATGGACCGTGCGATCCGTGCGGTCCTCATGGGGATGGGGCAGGTCGGTGAGCAGGTCGCGCGACGACAGGCGCAGCGCGCCGACGCCCAGCGGCTCGAGCTCGAGCGCGACCAGCGGGCGCGCGCCGAGCAGACGCGCGCGGTGGCGGAGCAGGTGCATCGGACGGACTTCTGGCGCCATGCCACACCCGAACAGGTGGGCGACGTCGCCGCGTTCACCGCGGCAGCTGCCCAGGAGAGCGCAGCCGGCGCAACGGCGCACGAGCAGGTCCGGGTGCAGGTCGCGTCCAGGTACGGGCTGCACGCCGACGTGCTCGCCGGCCTCGACCGTGAGGTGCGCGACCAGGCGCTCCGCGAGGCGTTCGCGAAAACGGCAGAAGCCCGGTTCGCCGTCGACAACCGGGACACCACGAGGGCGGTGTACGACCGTGTGAAGCGCGAAGAGTTCTGGCGGCAGGCAGGCCCGGAGCAGGTCGCTGACACCGTCGAGTACACCCGGCGTCTGCAGGGCCATGACCGGATGGCCGCCGAGGCGCACTCAATCGCCGGCGAGCAGCTGCGTGCCCGGCACGGCATCGACCTTGCAGCGCTCGAGCGGGAACTACCGCCCGGAGAGCGTCAGCGGCACGCACTGATGCACGCGCTCGACGACCAGGCGGCTGCACGTCGTGAGCGCGACGAGGCCGACCAGGACGCCACCGCCGCCGAGAACCTCGAGCGCAAGGCGGACGTCGACGAAGAGCTCGGCCGACCCGTCGGCGAGGTCGAGAGCACGCGCGAGGAGGCGGACGAGCTGCGCGCTGAGTCGCGCGAGCACGATGCGCAAGGGGACGTCTACCAGGCATCGGCTGATCTGGAGCAGGGCGATGAACGATTCGCGCGCGGACACCAGCCGGATGACCTCGCAGCGCCCTACCAGCGCACCACGGACGGTGAGCTGCAGGCCGCGCCGGCGGCCGCGGCTACTGCGCGCAAGCAGGCTGCGACGAACTTCCCGGAGCCGGCCAGTACAGCCCTTGGCCGAGCTCACAGGAAGGGCACGATGCGTGGCAGGAAGCAGACCGGGCGAGGGGCCGCCGCAGGGAAGGTTCACGAGCTGAGTCGCTGATCGCACACCATCCACGAGAAGGTCCCACAGGCAGAGCCTGTGGGACCTTCTCGTGCATCCGGCGCGGAGACGCCCCCGCACCAACAGTCAGGGACGCCGGCCGCGTCAGTCTCCGATCCCGTGCCCCTCCGAAGCGTCGCGACCGTGCGCGGCTGCGGCGCCCGCGGCCGTGGCTGAGGTCGGGCGGCGCGCCGAGACGGCGGCGAGAGCCGGTAGCGAGGCTGCGGCTGCTTGCATCGCCGCTGCAGTCGATCTCGCGCCGGCTAGGCGCCCCTGAGCTTGTTGCGCCCGCTGAACGTACGAAGCGGTTCGACCGACCTGCCGAAGAACCGCAGCCCAGCCGATCGACGAGTCACCCGAGACGCCACGAGCGATCAGACGCGCGCGGTACGCCGCGTTGATCGCATGCCTCTCGTCGCGGCTCCTGTGGGGCGAGGCCCCGTCGAACTTCCCCGGCTGAGCGGCGCGCGCGAGCGCGTCAGACGCACGGGCCAGCGGACCATGTTCACCGTGCTCCCGGCTGAGCGACGCCCGTGCGAGCACGCCGGCCGCATCGGCCGCCGCGACCTTGTCGAAGCCTGGCCGTCCGCCGCGTGCAAGGTGCTCGTTGAGAGCCTTGAGGCCGGCTGCCGCCGGCTCCGGGGCGCCCGCCATGGTGACCTTGGCCGCGACGGTTCGGTCGCGGTGCCGGGTGCGCCACACGCCCACGAGGGAGGGGTCACCGGCGCGATCGACACCCCATCGGTCGCGCAGGCGGCCGAGCCCGAGCGTGGCGTCGAGCTTCGACGGAGCGAACCACACGGGGTCGCCACGTCGCCCGTTCACGACCTCAGGGACCAGGGCCACGGAGTAGCCGACGACACGGTCACGCGAACCGCGATCAAACCTCGGGCGCACCAGCACGCGGGCGTCCCGCAGTCCGTCGACGAACGTCTTCTCATCGGCCGACGCGGCCGCAACGGCGCGCACTCGGCGCGCGAGCTCGGTGCGCGACACCGCGGGCATCTGACCGCGTGCACGGCGCTCGAGCTCGCTGCGGTGCATGCCCGGGGCGGCTCCCTGCTCCCGCCCTTCGACAACGCGCAAGCCGTGCTTGCGCTCGAGGTCCGCGGCGATCTTCGAGGCCCGCTTGAAGTCGTTGTGCACGCTCGCCTGGGTGCCGTCCTCGCGCACCAGGTTGACCACGATGTGCACGTGGTCGTTTCCGTTGGACGACTGCCCGTGGTGCACGGCGACCCAGCGGCACGGGGCCGTCGTGTCGTCGCCCGCGAAGCCCATGCGCGCGACGAACTCCGTCGCGATCTGGTGCCACTTCGCGTCCCCAAGCACACCGTCGTCCGGCCCGAGCGCGAGGGAGGTGTGCCACACGTGGGCAGGCTTCGTCCCCACCTTCACCTGCTGCTGAGCCTGTTCGTCCCAGACCTTGACTGGCGCGGTCACCTCGACGTCGAACGCTCGCATGGGCCGGTCGAGCAGGTTCGCACCGTCGAGCGCCGCATCGGTGTCGAGCGTGCCGTTGCCCAGTTCCGCGGTCACCGCATCGTGGCCGGCGACCACGTGCGGGTTGGTGTGCTCGTTGTGCTTGCCAGGCCCGGCGAGATAGGCCATGAGGCCGGCAGTGCGGCCCCCGCGACTGGTCTTCACGATCATCGCGCGACCGCCAGCTCGTCCACGACCTTCTCCACGCGCGACGCGACCTTCCGCACAGCCGCGAGCGTAGCCGCCGTGTCCTCCTGGAGCTCGCCTGTCGCGTTGGTCGCGCGCGCGATCTGGTTGACGTTGTTCGACACAGCACCGAGCAGGCGTGAGACCTGAAGGAGAGTGGCGACGAGGTCGCGACGGTCTGAGACGGTCTCGCCGTAGTCGGCGAGAGCGGCCTCCACGAGAAGCCTCGGGACCGTGTAGCCCAGCGAGTCCGCCCGAACGCGCAGCTGCAGTTCCTCGGCGGGTGAAACGGTCACCCTGTGCGACGAACGTCGACCGCCCTCGAAGTTCTCCCGCCGTCGACGTGCGGCATCTCGCGCCCGCGGGCGGCGCGCGGAAGCAGGCGCACCGGCAGCGTCAGCCGCCTGCGCCTCGTCCGCCTCGCCGGTGCCCACCACGGCGCCCTCCTGCCCAGTGCAACGACCCCGCCCAGCGCGGGGACCACACGTCCAGTGTGCCCGCAGACGCGACGCAAGTCGAGCGCTGCGACCACTTACGGCATGTAAGTGTATATCTTGCTCCGCCGGAGGCACCGTGGTTGATCGTGAAGTCTCGCCTGCGGTCCGGGTCGCGCGCTCCGCGCGCAGCAGGGACGGCGCGGGCGCTGGGCGCCCGCACTGACAGCCGTCATCGGGGCTCGGTATCGTGGGATCCATCGCGCGCGGTTGGGGAACCTGCTAGCGATTGGAACCGACGATGTCCACTGACCAGTTCGAGGACGAGTACACCCGCCAGCTGCACGACCTGATCGACGGCCGGATGAGCAGCGGGCGCAACCTGGCGACAGCGGCCGCGCGCGTGCGCGACGCTCGCGAAGCACTTCGCGAGCAGGAGAAGTCGTACACGGTGGCGTACGACGATGCCCTGCGTGCCGGCTGGACCGACGCCGAACTGAAGCGCGTGTTCAAGGACGTCGGCGTCGAGGCGGCGGCACGTGGTGGGCGCCGGAAGGGCACCTCGCGTCGACGTTCGTCTGCGGCGACGACCGCGGAGCCCGTCGAGCCCGTGGAGGAGCAGCCCGGGCCCGAGATCACGCCGGGTGACACCGCCGCCTAACGAACTGCCGCTCCGGCTCGCACCTACCGTGCGAGCCGGAGCGGATGCCGAGCACGTTGCTCGGCAACCCGAACCCTGCACCGCGAATGGAGACACCCATGCCCATCAGCGATGAGGAGCGCGCGCAGCGCGCCGCCAATGCCACCCGCGTGCGACACTGCACAGAACTCGAGGGAGGGCGTAGTTCGGGCGCCGCACGCGCGATCCAAGAGGCATACGTTCGCGGCGAGATCGACGCCGACGAGCTCGTGCGTCGCACCAAGGCGCTTCACGCAATCGCGGACCGCTCGACGAAGCCCCAGGGGAGGCCGGCGACGAGCATGCACGCTGGAATGGCTACCTGCTACCCGACGGACGCACACTGCGAAACCTCGTCGGAGCACGCACGCCCAACGCGCTGCGGCAGATTGAAGACGACCTCGTCGAAGCGCGCGCGCTGACGCTGCGAGCGTCGGGCCTACCGAGCGGATACGACTTCGAGGGGCTGCGCTCGGTGCATCGACACCTGTTCCAAGACGTGTACGCGTGGGCCGGCGACGTGAGGACCGTCAGCATCCGCAAAGGGCCAGAGGGTTGGTTCGCACGACGGGACCAGATCCGCCCCGCGATGGAACAGGTGGCCAAGCACCCGCGCCTCACTGACAACCTCCGAGCCGTGATGCCACGCAAGTTCCGCGGGACCTGGCGCAGGTCTACAACATCGTGAATCAGGTGCACCCGTTTCCGAGAGGGGAACGGACGCACGCAGCGAGAGTTCGTTACGGCACTCGCACGCGAGTCGGGCCACCACGGGGGTTGCTCAGGGTCGCGTGCCCGCCATCTTTGTCGAGCGGGCCGCCGGCCTTGGAAAACTCACGCACCGTCTCCCGGTGCGCGGCGTGCTGGTCTTCTGGACTCACGGTTGACGAGTCTGGGCGGCCTCTCGCCTAGCGTCCAGGACTGCGGTGTACGTGTCCTCGTCGATCAGGCCCTCGTCGAGCGCTCGACCGACCTCCTCGAAACTGCCGGCGGGCTCATCGGCGAGCCAATCGACGCCGTCGGTGGCCGGGGTCTTCGGGTACTCCCAGCGGCCGAGCTCGTCGACGAGGCGCGCACGGTCGATCATGCCCGCGGCGTACCGCTGCACAATCTCGTACGGGGTCCCCCCGGAGAACCCTTCACGCACTTCGGGGACGCGCGCGGCGGCCTTGAGGGCCTTGTTCACCGCGGGCTGGCTGATCGCCAAGACCTTCGCGATCTCGACCTGCGACTTGGTCGCGGACAGCCCGCGCAGGAGGCGCAGCTCGTCCAGCCGATCGACTGCCTGGCGGCGGCGCAACCGGACCACGTCCGACAGCGTCGGATCCTTCGTCACGGCCATACCGACCACCTCCTATAACCAAGGATATAGCGCCTGGGGCCCCGGCTCAACCGAGCCCATCCTGGGAGCCCATCGCCGGGACCGCTCGGGGGCGGCGGGGGAGGGTTCGATAGACGTCCTCTTGGTGCAGCCAGCACAGCAGCTCGGTGACGTTGCTCGGCGCGTTCGGCGGCTTCACGGTCACCAGGACTCGGCCCTCGGCCCACCGGATGGCGGTGCCCGGGATCATCTCCTCCCACGTCTCCCACAGCAGGCGGACGATCACCGCGTAGGAGCCCTGTGGCCTCACCGGCACAGCCCTCGGCACGGGGGCGGCGTTCAAGGGCCGCTCCGCCGGCCAGTACTTCATGCCGTCGGGTCGCTGCCACACCTGGCGATCGTCTCGCCGCCCTTCGCCTGTCACCCCCTCATGGTAGAGCCGACTCTCGAACGCATGTTCGATACTGGACGGGTGACCATGACCATGACCATGCCGGACCGGCTCGACGCCGCGCGGGCTGCCCTCGCGGCGGCCGAGCTGCGTACTGGGGTGCGCGACGGTGACCAGCGCGCCCCGCGCTGGGAGGCATGGGGTGCGACGGGCGGGGGAACGGGGAGCAAAGAGGGACCCCGCGAGGTTCCGGCCGAGCCGTTCACGGCGATCCTCGACGGCGGCCGACTCCCGGTCGGCGCGGCGTCCGTCGTGGCCGGCTCGAAGAGTCTGCTGCTCGCGGTGCTCGCTGCCTCGCAGCACGCGGGGGACTGGCTCGCGGTCGTCGGCCTGCCGGATCTGGGGTTGCTCGCCGCGGCCGACGCGGGGATCGCCCTCGACCGCCTGATCGTCGTGCCCGATGTCGCTGGCCGCGGCGCAGAGACGGTCGCCGCGCTGCTGGACGGCATGGCGTATGTCGTGGCCGGCCCGGCCACCGGGCTCACCGCGGCCGACCGGCGCCGCCTGACTGCCCGTGCTCGAGACCGGGGGAGCGGGATTGTGGCCACGGCCGAGTGGGAGCACGCCGCGCTACGGCTGCACGCGGCGCCCCGGTGGTCCGGCGTCGACGTCGGCGCGGGGTACCTCAAGCGCTGCGAGCTCGACGTCTACCGGCAGGCCCGCGGCCGTCCGGAGCGCTGGACGTTGACGCTGCCTATGCCCAGGCTCGATCCCTTCAACCCCGCGCACCCGGGGACCGCTCGACGAGCGATCCCCGGGCGTCGCGGCGCCCCGCTGCGGGCCGTGGGGTGACGGGCTAGCCCCAAACCCGGCTCACGGAACTCCCGGGTGCGGCCGGCGAGGACGGGGGTCGCTTCCCGGGGTGGATGGCGAGAGCCACGGCGATCCCGAGGTCGACGAGGGTGGTGCCCTCGGGCAGCCAGTGGGACAGGACGGCGAACGTGATGGCCAAGACGACGGCCGTGGTCGTGATCTCGTGGGGTTTGGGCATGTCTGCTCCCGGGGTCGGTCGTGGCCTGCGGTGAGGCCCTGTCTTCTGAGGAAGGTGCCGTGGGCACCCCCTGTGTGACTGCCGGGGCCGAATTGGCCGCGACCCCGCCTATGTGGGGATGCCCGTGAGGCTGCTCCGCCAGAGGAAGGTGCCGAGCGAGGTCGCCGGGTGACCGGTGCGCTCAAGGTGCGTGCGCGCGGTGCGATTCCTACGGCGGCGGGCGACCTCGTCGGCGAAGGGAGACGGGCCAGTGAGCCTGCCGCAGGGGCTGAACCTTCCCGTCGACGTCGCCCTCGCCCGCGCGGTCGAGCAAGTCCCCTCACCGGGGGCGCTGCCCGGTGGGTGCTTGTACGAGCCGAATTGGGACGGCTTCCTTCACTGACCGTGCTCTGCAGGCACAGCGCCCGAGGCGGGGCGGACGATCGACATCCGCACCGGGGGGCTGACGCCCTCAGCCTCTCAGCGGCGTTAGTACTGGGTCGACTTCATCAGGAGGCCGACTTACTGTTGAGGCACGATTTGATTGCCTGAGAGTCTCATTCGCGCGCCGCAGAATCGGGGGTGTGCGCACACGGGTAGTCCGAACTCTTGTAGGTATTCACATGTAGTGGGTGAAAAGCGAAGCCCGAAGTCGCGCTAGCGATTGTTGCTCTCGACGATGCTCGCAGCCTGCCTACCGGCAGGCGGAACCTGACATTGTGGGAGAGAGCATGAGCAGCAAGAAACGCCAGCTCACTGGCCTGGTCTCCGTAGCAACCGCCCTCGCACTGTGCTTCACCATCGCGCCTGGCGCAGCGGCGGCCGCACCCGATCCCGCGAACGAGGCAGCCGACCTCATCGCAGAAGTAGCGCCTGACCAGGGCACTGTGGTCGGCACCACTCCGAAGGGCGACACCCTGGTGAGCTCTACCGAGTCGGGCGAGACAGTCGTGTCGACCGACGTCGATGAGCCGATCACGTTCATCCAGAACGATTCGGACACCGGCGGGGTCCTGGAAGTACCGCTGCCCGACGAAGTCCAGCTTGAGGCACCGGTCGTCGCAGATGACGGCACGGTCTTCTACGAGGGGGTCAACGGCACCACTGACGTCGCCGTTCAGACCCTCGCTGACAGCAGTATTCGCCTCCAGACGATCATCCCGGAGGGCAGCGGTGCCTCGGTGAAGTTCACCTACGACTTCGGGGCCGACGCGCGGGTCCTCGAAGACGCCGAGACCGGCCAGGTGTACGTCGAGCAGGGAGACACCATCGTCGCCGAGATCGACGACGCCTGGGCGTATGACGCTGAGGGCCAGCCTGTGCCCACCTCGTACGAGATCCGCGAGGACTCGATCGTTCAGAAGATTACGCCGACCCGCGGGACCGTGTACCCGATCGTGGCGGACCCCAAGTTCATCACGGGAACCAACAACTGGTTCGGAGGAAGGTTCGTGGCCGCTCGCTTCACCATCGCTGAGACCACGCGCATCGCGGCGGGCGGCGCCGCGACGGCCGCGATCGGAACCCTGATTGGAATGGTCCCTGGGCCCCACACCGCCATTGCTAGGTCCGTGCTCCAAGGGATCGGCGCAACGCTCGTCCTATGGGCGGGCGGCGCCCGTGCCCTCAACAAGTGTGTCGAGTTGCGCTACTACTACATCGCCCATAAGGCGTACGGTCTGTACTACTCAGGCACGACGAAGGGATGCAGGTAGGCACCATGGTGGTTGCGGTCGCGGTCGTCGCCGGTCTTAGCTCTGCTGTCCTCATGCTGCTGGCACTCAGGGCCGGACGGGTTTGGCAGGTCATTGCCGCGATCGGGCTGCTTGCGCTTGCATGCCTGTCGGCGCTGCCGGACTCGCCTCTCTGGCTTCGCACCGCGCTCGTGGGCGCTGCCCTCGGCATCTTGTCCGACGTTGGCTCCCGCCTGCTGAATCGGAGACAGCCAGCAGACCACTGACCCCAGCAAGATCGAGGACCGCGCCCCTGCACGCCATAGCGCATGCAGGGGCGCGCTCACGTTGGCAGTCAAGGGGAGTTCAGTCAACGCGCCGGTGCGTGATCGCGCGCGACGGTGCCCGGGTGAGCCTGTGGTCGCGCCGCGGCACCGACCTCACAGCCACGTTCCCGGAGGTCACCGCGGCGGCCGCCGACCAACTCGCGTCCGGGACGGTGCTCGACGCCGAGCTGGTCGTCTGGACGGCAGGACGGCTCGACTTCGGCGCGCTGCAGGAGCGCATGGGCCGCGGCCCGCGCGCGGCCGCCCAGCACGCGCGCACGCACCCGGCGTCCGCCGCGGTGTTCGACGTGCTGGCGACCGGTAGTGACGACGTACGCGGCATGCCGCTGTCGCTGCGCCGGGCGCTGCTCGAGGACCTGGCCGCCCTGTGGCGGCCGCCGCTGAACCTCTCGCCCGTCACGGCCGACGTCGACGAGGCGCGTGAGTGGTTCGAGACCTACGTCGTGGCCGGCGTCGAGGGTCTGGTCGTCAAGGGCGCCGGGCAGACATACCGCGGCGGGCAGCGCGATTGGCTCAAGGTCAAGTACCGCTCGGCCCTCGACGTCGTCTGCGCTGCGGTGATCGGCCCGCGTAGCGCGCCGCAGCAGGTCGTCGCCGGCCTGCCCATCGACGCCGAGCTGCGCATTGTGGGACGCTCCACGCCGCTGAGCTCGGTCATCCGGCGGGCCCTCGCTGAGCACGTGCGCCCTCCGGCCGGGCCGCACCCTTGGCCCGAGCAGGTCAGCCCCGGAGCGTTCGGGCGCTTCGGGAACGACCGCGGGCCGGTCGACCTGACGCTCGTCGAGCCGCTCGTCGTCGAGGTCAGCGCCGACGCTGCGTGGTCCGGTCGCTCCTTCCGCCACCCGCTCCGGGGTGACGCGCGTTCGCCCGGACGCCGAGGTCGCCGGCGTCACAGTGCCTACCGCCCTGGAACGCCCGTAGGCGTCGCCGTCGCGGTCTACGCTCCGGTCGTGATCCTGCGCGCGCACGTCGAGACCATCCCGCCCGACAACTCGGGCACGCACGAGACCCAGGTGCGCGAGGTCGAGGTCGAGGCCGCGACGTACGAGGCCGGGCGCGCGCTGCTCGACGATGAGCTCAAGGACGGGGAGCGACTCATCACGATCCGGGTCACCGGCGCCTGACGCCTACGCTCGACGCGTGCAGAGGGCTTGGACATCACCGCCGCTGCCGGCTCGACCAGGCCTCGGCCGCGAAGCGCGCCCGCGCAGCGCGCGGCTGACCTACTCCTCGCCGTCCTCGGGCGAGACCTGCCCCTTCGCGATCGCGTCACGCGCGGCCGCGTACTGCCGCTCGATGTAGTCCTCGAGCTTCGCTCGCTCGATCCGCCACACCCGCTTCGGCCCGACCTGAATCGCCGGCACCTCGCCCGTCTTGAGCAGCGTGTACACCGCGGTCTCGGTGATCGCGAGCTCGTCGGCGACGTCCTTCACGGATAAGAAGCGGGGCGAGGTCGTCATGCCGCCATCTTCCCAGCGCCGGAGAGGCGAGCGACCCGCCTGTCCACAGGCCACCATCTGACTTGGGTGCGGTGCCTACCTTGAACACCGGAAAGCGGACAAACAGCCTCTATCGGACATAATCCGGGTTATCGGTCGACCATCTTGGCCTCTCAGGAGGGGTTTCTGACTCATGTCCTACCCGTGGGTGCTGGGCCAGCCCAAACATCGCGGGCACTGCTCCCCGAACCGCGCATACACGACATTCCTAGCCGCTGACTCCTGTGGCGGAAGCGTTCCCACTGCTCTAGCGTCCCTGCTTGCAGGGGGCAACCATCTGAGCGTCTGCGAGGGACGCTCGTCACTGAGGAGAGCTATGCAAAGACGCACTTTCCGATCCATCGCCGCTGCAGGCGTGCTTTCCGTCGGTCTTTCTGGGACCTGGGTGACCAGCGCTCAGGCCGACGACGAGACGCCGCCCCCCGCCGATGGCAGCGTTTCCTTTGGGTACTTCGAGAGTCAGAACTTCGAAGACGTGTTCGAGGACATGCGGAGGGACAACGCCGTCGACGACGTTGCTGCACTACTGACTGAAGCAGCCAAGGACCCGGATGCTTCCGGGCTTCCGGGCCTCGAGTCCCTCTCGGACATGCGGGCTCAGGACTTGCTCTTGGCTGCCGCCAAAGCCGCGGAGAACAGGACACCCATTCCCTCTAGCGTGCTGACAAGCGAGACTGCCCGCTCGATGCCCACTAACGGTTGGGTGTCGACTGGACCTGCACCACTCCAATCGTTGCTTGGACCTACCGCGCCGGTGGCTGGTGCGGCGGCGAACAACAATAAGTCATGGGTCTACTCGGACCGGTACGTCTACGAGACGTGTGACCTCGGTCCGATTGGGTGCGAGATTGACTCGACGATGAACTTTCGGCTCACGACAGACCCTGGCGCTGAAGGGACGCGCACCAGTGTAAACATCACCAGAGTAGGGACGAACCTCAACGGCCTGGACCTGGACTCCGTGGTCTACAGCTCGGGCTCTCAGATCCACTCAAGCCGCCGCATCCACTGGAACCCGGGCACGGGAATACACTGGAACTCGCCCCACCTTTCGCTCACTGGAAAGAGGTTCCAGGCTCAGTACACGATCACAATCGTTGACCCTGCCGGCGTAGCTCAGGCGATGTATAGCACGGGTCAGACTGCGACTTGCGGTGACCCGAATGGGGGCGGATGGGGTTGCCGCTTCCCGTGACCGCTATAGTGGTCACATGAGTGAATCGCACCACTCGCACTCGCGGGGAGGTTGGCGGGCCCCGGCCCATCGACCTCCCCGCGAGCACGCGGAGATTGCCCGGAACGGGACCCAAGAGGAGCGGTGGCAGCTCGCAGGCCAGCAGGACATCGGCGGCGAGACAGTGCGACTGCTCATCGAAGCAGGACCCCGTGACGTGCGCGAATCCCTTGCCCTCAACTATGCTCTTACGTCGGATCAGCTCGAACGCTTGATCGAGGTCGACCCAAGCATTGAATCACTGGTAGCCGCAAACAGAAATGCGCGGCCTGAAGTTAAGGCGCGGGCGAATCTCACGGTCCATACCCACGACTCAATTGATCAGTATCTCAATGACGTAGGTGCGACTGAGCGTGAACGTTCTGCCATGTTGGCGATGTATTCGGGTGCACTGAAGGGGGATGCGGCGACCGCGGAAATGACGCTCGGAACCGCTTGGAACAGCGTACAAAACCGGTAGCCGAGCACGGGCAGGGCCGTACGACCCTGCCCGGGTACCGGTACGTCGCCGCCCCGGCCGCCTGTCTCATAACCGACCGATTCTGAGCCGCGCCAGAATCGGGTTCTGGATGCTTCAAAACCCGACGGGGGCGGCCATGGCGGCAGGGCGGACGGCAGCTCGGTGAGGCGCAGCTCGTGGTGAGATTGCGGTCATGTTCGTCCGCTTCCAGTCGCCACTCCCGGGCAAGCGCGGTGTACACACCGGCGTCTTCGGGCTTACCAACCTCCTCGGACGTGCCGGGCACCTGACGCCCGAGGAACACGCGACGTGGCGGGCCGGGAACGACTGGTACAACGCGGCCTATCCGGATCCGATGGACACCGACCCCTCCGTCTACGACGAGACCGCGCACCCGCGCGCCACGGCGTGGTTCAAGGAGTCGGCTACCCACCTCCTCGATCGTGTGCCGCCATACCTCGCGATCCTCAGCGCGCACGGCGTGGAATGTGTCCGGATCGAGTCGGACGACCCGGGCCGCGTGATCTACGAGGACGATGTTCAGATCGTCGTCGTGCCCCACGACCCGACCGCGTCGACCTCGTTTCATCCCACAACCTGACGACAGCGGCCGGGCCGCCCGTGCGAGTATTCGGATCCACCGCGAGAGATGGGGACGAGCATGGACGCGAAGCACGAGCGGTGGGCCGCCGTGGGGACAGGTGCCGTGATCGTCGCTGTCATGGCCGGAACGTGGTTGATGTGCGAGAACGTCCTCGCATGGCGCGACACCTTCCGGCTTGAGGATCTCGCCTACGCGCGCAACCAGGTTGATGACTTCGAGGCGTACCGGTCCGGTGGTGTCTTCGAGTCCGGGACGGCGTGGGCCGCACTAGTCATCGCGCTGATCGCCATCGTGCTCGCCACCGTGGCCGGGGTACGCGCCGGCAGATGGCGTCTCATGTTCGCAGCTGTCATTGCTGCCTGCCTCATGGCCATGGTGGTCGCTGGCGCGGTGTTTCCGTTCGGCCCGTTGGTCCTCCTGGTCGCCGTGCTTCCCGCCACGGCCGCCGTGCGTTCCTTGTCCCGGCCAGCGAACGAGCACGGCCTCGCCGATACCGAGATTCGCGGCCTGTAGCTGCTGCCCCCGAGCCGGATCCGACGAGCCGGGTGAAACGTCGCCCGCGCCCGCGTCAGTTCAGAACCGACCGATTGTGGTTCGCACCAGAAGCGAGTTCTGGACGTTTCGAAACCCCTGGGTGACGACTGCCGCGACCGCGGCGAGGCTGACGTCTGCGGAGTGCCCGATCACCGCGACTCGTGCGTCTTCAGGCCTCAGCGACCACCGGAGCCGGCTCCCAGAGCCCGTCACCGTTGATGCGATGTGTCATCACGAAAGAGATCGGAACGTTGGGCCAGCCGACGATCTGCTGCTCGATCAACGGCACGATGAACGGACTCACGGTGTCCAGCGCGAAGGGGTCGACCCATGCCGCCTCCAGGACACCCGGCTCATTCGCTGGGGCCCGGGGCTCGTCGCTGCCGGCGGTCACCGCGTCGAAGAAACAGACCAGCTTGCGCCGTCGCCGTTCGTGCCACTCGTGAACGCAGGTGGCGACCAACCGACCAACCTCAACAGCAATCCCGGTCTCTTCAACCGTCTCGCGCGCCGCAGCCTCTTCGAGCGTCTCGCCACGTTCAACGTGACCGCCCGGCAGCTCCCAACTCGTGACGCCCAGCCGTTCGTGCCGAATCATCAGCCACTTCCGATCCATGCGCGTCATCGCGAACGCTGTCACGGTCGTCTCCCAAGGTTCAGCCACCGTCCGACCTTATGGGCTCTTCGGAGCAGGTCGCCGACCGCGTCAGCAGCTGCTCCGCGCCAATCTTGCGGAACCCCACAACAGGGCGGCCCGCTCCAAGACTGACCGATTCTGAAGCGCGCCAGAATCGGGTTCTGGATGTTTCGAAACCCGACCCCGCAGACCGCGACCGGCGAGGTCGACGGGGCTTCGCACAATCGACCAGTGGTGCCTAGGCGCCGGTACGGTGTGCTCGTGCTCCCTACTCCGTCGGCGGTGCTGCTCGACCTAGATGAGACCCTGCTCGACACTCAGGTGGGCCTCGACGCGGGAATCTCCGCAGCGTGGCTCCTCGCTCGTGAGTCTTTCAATGGCGACGAGGAACGATGGCGGAGCGCAAACCAGACTGCTGCAAACCGGATCTGGTCGACGAGGGGTCAGGACTGGGTCCTGGGAAGGGTGCAAGATGCCGACCTGACAGCGATGATCTACGCCGACACCCTCTCGCTTGTGGGCGCCCCAACGACCCTTGCACCGGCACTCGCGTCCGTTCACGGTGCGGCCGTACTCGCGGCCGCACGCTGCTATGGAGATGCCCCCGCGCTTCTCGCCGCACTGAGTGACCGCCAAGTCCCCGTCGGGATCGTCACCAACGGAGCGGTGTCACAGAGAGACCTCGTCACGGCGGCGGCCATCGATGTCCCTCCCCACCAGGTGGTCGTCTCCGCTGAACACGGACGAGCCAAGCCGGACCCCGCGCTCTTCGATATCGCCTGCGCCGCGCTGCGCGTGGACCGAACACGCCTCTGGCACGTCGGCGACAGCCTGAGCACCGACGTCGCCGGTGCCCGTGCAGCTGGTGTGTCCGCCGTGTGGATCGACCGCCGGGGCCGGTCCGCGGCGCCCGACGGCCCTACCCCCGATCTCACGATCTCAACCCTCGACGAGCTCGTCGAGAGGATCGGCAACTAGTGCGAACACGGCGCACGCACCGTCGACACACCATCGAGTCGGGTGCAAGGGTCGCCCTTCAAAACCGACCGTTTCTGACACGCCCGGCCCGGGCCCTCGACGCGCCGTCGACACGCCGCTCAAAAACCCATATCAAAACCCCCGCCGGTTCAGAACCTCCGGCGGGGTTTTCGCTACGGTCGCGCCATGGCGATCACCTTCGGCTACGCGCGCGTCTCGACGTCGACGCAGAACCTCGACGCACAGCGCGACGCGCTCCTCGCCGCTGGCGTCGATGGGCGGCATCTTCGGGTCGAGACCGCGTCCGGCCGGCGCGATGACCGGCCGGTCCTTGCCGCGCTGCTGGCAGAGGTCGACGCCGGCGACTCCGTCGTCGTGATGAAGCTCGACCGCCTTGGGCGAAGTGTGTCCCACCTGGTGCGCGTGGTCGACGAGCTGGAGCGCCGCGACGTCGCCCTCCGGTCACTGTCCGAGCAGATCGACACCAGCACGTCGGCGGGCCGGTTCATGGTGCACACGCTGGCCGCCCTCGCCCAGATGGAGGCCGACCTGATCCGCGAACGCACTCTCGATGGGCTGGCGGCCGCGCGCTCGCGCGGACGTGTCGGCGGGCGTCCGACCGTCATGTCGCCGGAACGACTCGCCACGGCGCGAGCATCCGTCGCCGGCGGCCAGTCAGTTGCCGCCGTCGCGCGGGCGCTCGGAGTATCGGTATCTACGGTCCGTCGGCACCTCGCCGGCCACGTGTGAACCTTGAGCATCCGTCGCTGAGCTGCTGCGCGAGGCGTAGCCTGCCCAGGACTCGTACCTAGCGAGCACGCACCTCCACCAGGTACCTGGGTCGGCGGACGCGACGTCGAGCCCCTAGGCGACGGTGTGTCGGTGCTGTCTTTCTTTCAATCAGGAGTGCAAGACTGTTGGGTGCGACGCGGTAGTGGTCCAGCCTGGGGGGTACATATGGCCGTAGATGTCTTCCTGAGCGTTGGGCGAGCCTTTACCCCCGATCAGGAGCGATTCATCGGGTTGCTTGAGAGCACGCTTCGTTCGCAAGATCTCGCACCACGAACCGTTGGTAGGAACGACTTCTCGGCAAGTACACCACTGCGGCGGATTGCCGAGGTTCTCGACCGATGCGACGGCACCGTCGTCCTCGCATATGGGCGCACACTATCGACGACCTTCGTTGACCGCCCTGGTTCCGAGGCCGAACTCCGCGAGGAGAACGTGCAGCTGCCCACGGTCTGGAATCAGATCGAAGCGGCGATGAGCTATAGCCGCGGCCTGCCGCTGCTCGTGGTCGTCGAAGACGGGCTTCGCGACGAAGGGCTGCTCGAGAGCCGCTACGACTGGTATGTCCAGCGGGTGAGCCTGACTACCGACGCGCTCGCGACGACCGAATTCCGCGGAGTCCTCGCAGATTGGGCGACTCAGGTAAAGGCACATGCCGAAGGTCGCTCGTCGAACCCGGATAAGCCATCCGTTCCTGTCGACCCAGCCGACGTCACGGTAAAGCAATTGCTGGGCGCGCTAACTGTTCCGCAGCTCTGGGGGGCGCTAGGCGCGGTGGGCGCGGTCCTCGTCGCGGTCGCGACCCTCGCCTACAAGCTCGGCAGTTCATAGCCATTACGGTCGAAAAGGTCTGGGGACTGCCACCCTCGATGCACACCTACCAGCCCAACCGCTGGTCAGCTCCCGGCATCGTGGGTGGCGGCCTCATGTCGTTCCGTACATCGGGCATCCGTCGCGACGCGCCAGAACTCTGGCCTTTCGTCGGTTCCCTTTGGTTCGAACCCGATCCTGTGTAGCTGCTTCATCTCCAAGGCGTACCCGTCTCGGAGGACCGCGGTGTAGTCCTCGGCCGAGATGCCTGTCCGGACGTCAGGGATGCGCTGGTAGACCTTCCGACGTTCCTGCCACAGAGGGCCGACATAGTCACGCCAGTGCCGTGCCCCAGCGGGCGTGAGGGTCGCGGGGTCCGCTGCATCGTCGTGGCCGGCGTAGGGAGCCATGTAGGCAAGGATCTTGGTGAAGACGTCTTGTGCTGTCATCACCCGGCGGCTCATGGTCGCTGGACTCGTGTCGTCGGGATCGATCAGGGACCAGATCACCTCTGCGTTGAGGTGGACGAGACTGTCCTCGAGGTGCTCGTTTCCCTGGACGGTTCCGCCTGGGTCGTAGCCGATGGCCTGGAGTGCGCCTTCGATCCGGTACTCCTCGATGGCCAGGCCACCGAGACAGAGCATGATCCACTGCCATTCGTAGTCGACAAGGCTCCGGTGCTGGGAGGCGACATGGTCGCCGCGCTCGTGGAGCAGCGCATGCCCTCCTTCATGAGCGAGCAGACGTTCAAGTTCGGGGACGTCCAGGCGTCGCGTCTCCGAGCTGTTCACGATTATCAGTGAGCCCTGCTCGGGGCGCTTGATGGTTTTCGCGGCGACCACGCCGGCGCCGCGGTCGCCTCCGTAGCCAGGGTTGCCGGTCTGTCGGCGGACTTCGGCAACGAAATTGTCGGAGAACATCACGGTGATTCCCTGGGGGGCTCCTATCCGGTTCAGCCCGCGCTGCGCGGCCTCCTCGGCCTCGGCCCCGGGAGGCGTGCCGTGCACCGTGAGTTCGTACATCCGACCATCCTTCGACCTTGACGAGCTCTCGTTCTACCACTCCCCCTCGTCGCCGTCGGCACACGGTCCCGGGTGAACTTGCGACGGTGCCGCGCCGAGAACTACCGTCGACGGGGATGGAGCGCCCCTCGCTGGCACGAGGGGCACCCCGGTTGCGGCCTCCAGGAGAGGTCGCGTGGTGCCTCAGCTGAGGTCACGAATCAGCAGCAGGATCAGTTCTCGAATGAGCGGCATCAGCCAGGTGACGGTTGCCTTCCAACCTGCCGGGCTGGTGCCGCTCTTCTTCGTCCTCTTGGTCTGCTTGTGCGCGCGCTTACCGCTACCCAAGCGATCACCTCTTCTCATGTTGGTGTTGCTGCTCCGCCGCTTGGCGGAGCTCCCCGACAGTGGTGCCGGGAAGTCCTTGCTGGGCGCGGGGTCGCGGCCCCCCGCCCTGCTGAGGGGGTGCGACCCAACACGACGTGGTCACGTTGCGTCGCCCCCTGCCGCCTTCGCCGCCGCGGCGGCCGCCACGCGTAGCGCCTCGCGGTTGTCGGTGCTGTACGGATTGACCAGTGCGCGGTGCCACTCCTCGCGTTGCCCGAGGGGATGCTTGGGCGCGCGCACGAGCCGACGGTGCTCGACCATGAGGTTCTGTCGGCGCAGCTCGTAGTAGCCGCGCTCCGCGGTCCGCTCGCTGAAGCCGTAGAACTCCTGCGCCCGCTCGTGAGCCATCACGAAGGAGCGGGCGCCGTTGGGGTCCTGGGTGTCTCGCAGGATCACCAGGAGCATTGCCTTGCCCGGGAGCGAGAGCTTGTCGATCGTCCCGTCCGTCCAGTACTCGAACGGCAGCGCGAAGAATCCTCGGCCACGAGCTGCCGGATCGCTCGGCGGCGCGTTCGTCCACGGTTCGCCGTCGCCGTTCTCGCGCTTGAGCGTGATCATCGGCATTCCGCGTTTCCCCGAGATCTCGAGGAGGTTCATCTCCTGGAGAGTCTTGAGCGCCGCGTTGGCCACGCGCGGCTTGACGCCATCGCCGAGGAGCAGCGCCCAGGTCTGGATGGGCAGCGCCTCCCCGTCGAGGATCGGCTGCAGGGCATGGATCGTGAGCAGGAGGTCGAGCGCACGCTCCTTGCGCCCGGTCACCAGATCGGCCAGGACCGACGCGCGGGGCCTCTCCTCGCGCTGCACGAAGTCCCTGCGGATCCGCACGTAGCCGCGCTTGGCGGCTCGAAGGAGCGTCTCCCGCGTGTACGCGGCATCCGGAGCGGCTTCGTCCTCGAGGCCCTCGAAGGGGTCTCGTTCGCCTGTGGCTGGGGTCTGATCGTTCATCGTCATGCGCCCAGACTACCTGGCGAGGTGCGCACAACCGCGTTGCCGTGCGTACCGAACTGACGCTCTCAGGTGCCAGTGTGCGAGTTCATGGCGATGCTACGTGCGAGACCATGCGAGGCCATGCGAGCCATGTTGAGGGGGGGTGCGGGGGGTGCGTGCTGACCCCGAGCGTCGTCGCCGCGTCCCATGGGCGCGCGTAGATGGACGCAAGTTCCTGCGAAATACCGGGTTGACGCGAGCCCTGCCCTCAGGCCCGGCGGCGAGCGGCGGCACCAACGATCTCCGAGACCACGACGTCGTGATCGGTGGTGGCCGCGAGGCGTTTGGTGAGGTGTCCCGTTGCCTGGGCGAGGACCGCAGGGGAGGTACCTCGGATCGCTTCGGCGATGTGCCGCAGGCCGGCGAGGGCGCCTTCGACGTGCTCGAGGTCGTACCGGGTGAGGGTGGCGTCGATCGCGGCCTGGATGATCGGACGGGCGTCGTCGACGAGGACTCCGCGGAGCTGGGTGCGATGGCCGGCCCGCACGAGGTCTGCGGGGTCGGTTCCGGGCTCGAGGATGGCGGCCCGCACGGTCGTGGCCTCGTCGGGTGTCAGGAGGTTCCAGAGTCGGCAGATGGCGCCTTGTCCGGCGGTGTCGGCGTCGGTGGCGTTGATGAGCCGGCCGACGGCGGCGGGGTCGATGTTGCGCAGGTGCTGCAGGTGGCCGGCGGTGACTGCGGTTCCGCACAACGCGAGCGGGATGAGGTCGTTGCCGGCGCGGCGTACGGCTTCGGCGTCGAGGGCGCCCTCGACGAGTACGGGGATGCCGCCTCGGGCGATCCGGGCCGCGGCGTCGGCGTCGAGCCCGTACAGGGCACGGGACTTGTTGTAGACCGGGGTGCTGGTGGTGTTGAGGTACTTCGGCGGCGCGTCGGGGTCGTCGTCGGTGGCGGGGTTGCGCCGGGCGGTGAACCCGATGATGCGGTCGCTGGTGTCACGGATGGGCAGGACCAGTCGGTCGCGGAAGGCGTCGCCCACTCCCCCGTTCTTGGCCTCGAGGGCGAGGCCGGCGTCCAGGAGCTCGGTGTCGGTGAAGCCTCGCCGGCGCAGCGTGGGCACGAGCCGTGCCCAGCCGGCGGGCGCCTGGCCGGCGACCGTGCCGCGCAGGCCGCGGGAGGCGAGGTATCCGGTGACCCACTCTCCCGGCTGGGTGGCGTGCCAGCGCCAGTAGGCCCAGGCGGCGGCGTTCGCGGCGATGATGCGCTCTGCGGTGGTGGTCATGGTCTCCTCCTCCCCTGCTGCTCGGTCACGCGGCCGCGGCCGCGACGCGGTTGATCTGTTCGGGTCGAAAGCCGCTCCAGTGATCCTGCCCGGTGCCGTCCTCGACAACGACCACGGGGGCCTCGGAGTACCCGAGCTCCTCGGTGACGTACTCGCGTGCGGCGGGGTTCTCAGCCAGCTCGACGACGTCGACGTGTACGCCCTTGGCCTCGAGCTTGTCCTTGGTCATCTTGCAGCGGATGCACGCTGGCCCGGTGCTGTAGACGGTGACGCTGAGCATGACGCCCTCCTCGCTCACTCGGTGGGATCGTTCCTGATAGCGGAGCCAGGGCCGCCGGAGCGGCCGGTGTGTCAACCCGGAGGGCGGTGGGGGAAGAAGTTCTCGGTCGAGGTAAGGAGCGCAGCGACGCGGCCGCGGGAGTTCTGGCGGAGCCGGTGGGCCACGCGGTGTTGGTGGCCCGCTTGCACGCCGGGCGCGGCGGCCATGATGGAGCGGCAGGAACGAGCCCCACTGGTGCGGGCGCAGCCCGCGCGGTCCTCGCCGCCCCGCAGGGGCGCCAGCCCAGGGTTCATGCCTGTACGGCCTCGAGCAAGCTCGGCGGCTGCGCGTCGGACCGGGCACCGTGCTTCTTCAGGACGCGGTTGACGGTCGATCGCGACCATGGGACACGATCGGCGATGGCCCGCTCGGACAGCCCCTCACGGTGCAGCTCGAGAATGACGACGGCCTGCTCGTCGCGAGCGAACTGCTGGGCGGCGACCTCGGGTGCCGGAACGGCGGTCTCGACGACCGCCACCGGCCACGGGTCCGGCGACGCGGCCACGGGCTGCGGCTCTTCCACGCCTGCCGCCGCGGGCTCATCCGTCTCGACGAGCGCCGGGGTCGACGTCGGCGCGTCATCGACGTCGTGCCCGCCGCGGCGCACGCCGCGGCGTGCGGACGCCGATGCGCCGAGGGCGTCGAGCCGTTCTCCGTGTCGGGCGGCTGCCTCGAAGCGGTCGACCCAGGCTCGCGTGCGCGCGTCGAACTCCTCGACAGTGAGCAGCTTCAGCGCGCGATCGCGCGCGGCCTGCTGGCGGCGGTGCGCGGCGCGCACCCGCCGGGCGTCCGCGCGGCCGCCGGCGTCGTCACGGCGGGCGTCGCGCCACCGCTCGGCGCTGACGATGAAGCGGTGCACGCGGCGCTCACGGCGCCGCTCGTCGAGGGTGTTCCCGGTGACCAGGTGCCGCTCCCCCACCAGCGCGAGGTGCCACATCAGCGCGGCGACCAGGGGCGGCACGAACCGGAACACCACCATGTAAGGGGTGGAGCCGTTCATGACGGCGACCTCGTGCAGCGCGGCGAACACGCCGGACGTGCCCGACAGGATCCAGGTGAGCGTCAGCAGGACGCCGTAGGGGCGGCCGTCGAGAGCCGCACTACGTGCCATCAGCGCGACGGCGATCAGGGAGACCTCAAGGAATCCGGCCAGCAGGTAGGCCTCCGCGGGCACCATGCCGGCGACCTCGAGGCCGAACAGAACCATGCCGCGGTAGGCCAGCGCGGTCGCGATCGCGGCGGCTGCGACGACGGCGACGATCGGGAGTCGGCGGTGCCCGGCCGGGGGGTCGGTCTGGCTCACAAGAACCTCCATAATTAGGGCGTCTGCGCCTAGTTTAACAGAATGGGGGCGCATGCGCACTGATATTGTGGGTGGATGACCAGGTCAGATGACGTCGCGTCGCCGGCTGTTGCGGGCGTCGACCCGGGCCCGGGCCCTGGCGACCTCTACGACGTGGCCCGCCTAGCTCAGCGCCTCGGGCTGGCCCGTACGTCGTTGCGCAACGCGCGCCTTCGCGGCGCGGACTGGCTCCCGGCACCCGTCGGGGAGCTCAACGGTGGGCCGGTGTGGTCCGCGTCTAGCCTGGAAGGGATCGAGGCGCGGCGCCGTGGCCCTGGCCGGCCGCGCGGCTCGCGCTGAAGCTCAGCGCGTGCCGGCGTAGGTCGGGGCGGTCCAGGCGTCGAGGGTGCGGCGGGTGATACCGGCTGCCGCGGCGAGGTCGGTCTTGCTCATGATGCGCGCGGCGTGAACGCCGCGAACGGCGGTCCGTAGGACGTCGCGGCGTCGGGCCTCGTCGGCGTCGGCGGCACCTCGGGTCGGCCCACCCTGACTCGTGAGCTCGGCGAGAAGCCGGGGGCCGTGGGTGGCGTACCAGCTCGCGGCCAGGACCTCCGCCGGCGGGCGGTCGTCGAGGACGAGCGCGGCCACGCGCGCGGTGGGCGCGATGAGGCCGGCGCCGCCGGCGTGGGTGAGCCACGCGGCGATGGCCCGCACGGGGCGCACGGTGGCGGGCAGCGGCTCGGGCAGGTCCTTGAACGTGCGGCGCAGGTCGAGCGCGCCCTGCATGCGCTCGTCCCAGTCCCATGAGCCGATCGGTCCGGCGGCCCGGGCCAGGGCCGCGGTCCACGGCTCGGACGCTCCCTCGCGGTCCGGGCCAGCCTGGGCCAGACCGTGGGCCGCGGTGAGCCGCAGCGCGTGTGCGGCGCACTGCCCGGCGGACAGGGTGCGGCGGGCGGCCTTGTGCCCGGTGCGGATGCGGGCCTGGCCGGCCTCCGCGGCGGCCCAGGCGTCTTCGGCCCCTTCGGGCGCGGCCGCGGCCGCGCGTACCTGATCGAGCAGCTCGAGGATGGGTGCGGCGTGCTCGGCGGGGAGCTCGTCGAGCCGGCGGGTCGTCATGGGCTGTGAACCTCGAGGGTGCAGGCGGCGGCACGCCCCGCCAGAGGCGGGGGGTGTGGGGGGCGGCAAGTCCCCCACGGCGGCGCGGCGGGTACGGGTGAGCCTACGGGTTCGGGGTGCGGTGGCGGTCGTCATGGCGGTTCTCCTCGTGTCGGTGCGGGCTGGGCCAGGGCGGGCCGGTCGTGGCCCGCCCTGGCTCCTGGTCACGCGGTCTGGGCTGCGCGGTGGTCGGTGACCTCGTGCCACGGGGCGCGGTCGGTCCAGGAGTAGTCGGTCTCGACGCTCACGGACTTGGCGTTGGCTCGGGCGACGCGGCGCCACCAGTGGCCGATCTTGACCTCGTCGCCCTTGGCGACGTTGTGCGGCCCGTAGTCGGTGACGGCGCCGTCGGCGATCTGCTGGGCGCGCACGCCCTCCCAGTGCGCGAGGTTGTCGCGGGCCTCGGCGATCGCCGGCTCGAGGCGACGTCGGCGCCGTGCCTGCTCGTGCTCGGTCGCGGGCCGGTATCCCGCGTCGGGGTCGTAGAC